>JBBRQP010000037.1:0-27758 GCA_038226175.1 Gloeobacterales cyanobacterium | reverse complement strand
TACGCTCCCAAGGCAAGCGTGACAAAGAAAGTCTTGAAGAAGCGATAGGACAAGGGCTAAAGCGTATTACAGAAACTGATGCGAAAGGTTGGTTCACTCACTCTGGTTATCTTGGTACATCCGTATGAAAACCGCTGTAGGTGAGCGCAAGCAAACTCAGTCATCTTTAGTTGAGGCTCTCGAGACCCTAATTGGACGCAGTTTGCCAGCAGAGTTAGTGCGCGCCTACAAAACCCAGCAACTCGTAGAAATGCAACTTTTATATGGCATCGAAGCCATAGATTTAGACGATCATCAGCCCTTTTTTACACCAGTGCAGATCCGAGATCTGGTACTCGAACTGATGATGCCCTGGGAACTATGTACACGCTATCAGCTCTTACCCCTACAACATCAGGGAACAACGGTCGTAGTAGCGATGGTCGAGCCAGAAAATTTGGCTGCACTTGATGATTTACAGCGGCGTTTACGCAATAAAAATCTTACGTTAGTTCGTGTTGCCGTCACCTCTGAAGATTACCAGCTGCTGTTGATGCGGGCGCAAGCAGTGCAAGCGCTCGCAGCCCCGGCTCAGACGCCCCCCGAAACTGCGCAAGAGGTCATGGACTATATCGAAACGCTCAGTGACCGTATTGATCTAGACGATGAAACCAATTTAGATCTTGCGGAAGTCGCGCGGCAAGCCGAAGATGCCCCGATTATCAAACTTTCCAACTCGATTTTGTTGCGTGCCATTAGTCAGCGGGTTTCAGATATCCATCTAGAGCCGCAAGAAGAAGAGTTGCGAATTCGTTTTCGTAAAGATGGGGTTTTGCGTGAGGCTCCTGTTGGTATCGGACGCTTACCCAAACGGATTATTCCGGCGTTGATCTCACGCTTCAAAATCATGGCGGACTTGAATATTGCTGAGCGCAGACTACCGCAAGATGGACGTATCCGGCGCGTGTATCAACAACGCACGATTGATTTTCGGGTGAGCAGTTTGCCCTCGCGCCACGGCGAAAAGATTGTCCTACGACTGCTAGATAATACCGATACCCAACTAAGTCTCGATAGGCTGATCACAGATGCGCAAGCTCTGAGTCTGATGCGCGAAATCTTCTTTAAGCCCTACGGTTTGGTTTTGGTAACCGGGCCTACGGGTTCGGGGAAGACCACCACTCTTTATGCTGCCCTCGCCGAACTCAATCAGCCAGCCGTCAATATCACCACCGCTGAAGACCCCATTGAATATATGATGCCAGGGATCAGTCAAGTGCAGGTTGTACGGGATAAGGGACTTGATTTTGCGCGTATTCTAAGAGCCGTCTTGCGTCAAGATCCCGACGTGATGCTAGTCGGGGAAACCCGTGATCTAGAGACTGCTAAAACGGTCGTAGAAGCGGCCTTGACCGGACATCTGGTGCTCAGCACACTCCACACCAATGATGCGCCTAGTGCCATTGCGCGACTCACACAGATGGGGGTTGCGCCATTTTTGATTGCGAGTTCCCTGATTGGTATTATCAGCCAGCGGTTATTACGCCGCGTCTGCCCTAATTGCCGTCAACCCTATCGGCCTGAGGTTGATCGCTTGCGGCAATTTGGCCTAATTGCAGCCCGCGAACAGCACATTATTTTTTATCGTGCGCTCAGCTATACGCCCCAAGAAGTAGCCCAGCAACAGCCGGACACTCTATGTGCCGAATGCCATGGCGTCGGCTATCTCGGTCGGGTCGGCGTCTACGAAGTCATGCGCCTAACCCCCAAACTACGCGCAGCCATCAACTGTCATGCCAGTACGGAACATTTACGCGAGAGTGCGGTCGAAGAGGGCATGACCACCCTGCTTGCTTATTCACTCAATCTGGTACGCTCAGGGCAAACCACACTTGAGGAAGTAGAGCGCGTGACTTTAGCAGATTCTGGGCTAGAGTTGGGTAAACGCAGGGTTTTGGTCTGTCATACCTGTGAAGCTGAACTCTGCCCAGAATGGTTAGATTGCCCCTACTGTACGACCCCGCGTTTAGTGACCTAGCCAGAGGAAGCCCGATGACCCCGACTCTAGAATCTTTGTTACGCGAAGTGATGGCCCGCAGTGGTTCTGATTTACATTTAGCGGCGGGCGTCGCACCGCTGATTCGTGCTGGTGGCAAATTGGCCTATGTGGGCGAGGAAACTTTAACGCCTGAGGCGGTACGAGAGTTGATTTTTTCTTTTTTGAATCCCCTACAACGCGAGCATCTCGAAGAACACTGGGAACTCGATTGCTCCTACGAAGTTCCCGGAGTTGGGCGTTTTCGGGTCAATGTTTATCGGGATAAAGGTAATTATGCAGCAGCTTTGCGGGCTTTGAGTACCCGCATTCCGACGCTTGAGGAGTTGGGATTACCGCCGATTATGCGTGAGATCGCAGAGAAGCCCCGAGGCTTAGTTTTGATCACGGGACCAACGGGATCAGGCAAAACAACCACGCTCGCCGCGCTTATTCACTACATCAATACCAGCCGAGCCGAACATATTTTGACCATCGAAGACCCGATTGAATATATTTATCAGCCCCAAAAATCTCTGATCAACCAGCGGCAAGTGGGTGAAGATACCCATAGTTTTGCCAATGCCTTACGCGCTGCCATGCGCGAAGATCCTGATGTGATCTTGGTGGGCGAAATGCGTGACCTCGAAACTATTCAATTGGCGATCACCGCAGCAGAGACTGGGCATTTGGTGTTTGCAACCTTGCATACCAATAGCGCGTCTCAGACTGTTGATCGGATGGTAGATGTTTTTCCACCTACTCAACAACAACAGATTCGTATTCAACTCTCTAATTCACTGGTTGCGGTGTTTTCGCAGACGCTCATTGCCCGCAAAAATCCGCTACCGGGCGTGGGTTCCCGCTGTCTGGCTCAGGAGATTATGGTGGTAACCCCAGCTATTGCCAACTTGATTCGTGAGGGCAAAACTGCCCAGATTTATTCAGCGATCCAAACGGGTAATCAAACTGGGATGCGCACTATGGAAATGGCCCTGCGGGATCTGTATACAGCGGGCAAAATTTCTCTCGAGGATGCGCTCACTAAGACCTCACGCCCTGAGGAGTTGACCCGGATGCTAGGCACAACGGGTAATAGCATGACCAGCTCACGCCAGCCTACCGGCAGCCGCTACTAAAGAAGGATCTAAGCGATGGCCCAGTTTAAGTATAAAGTCCGCACCAATCAAGGGCAGGCCATCGAAAAAATCGTCGAGGCGCGTGATGTAAGCAGCCTACGCAGTAACTTGCGTGAGCAAGGCTATTACATTATCCAAATTCAAGAAGTCAAACCCAGTTTTTTTAAGCAAAATCTGGATCTCTCGCAGCTCAGTCTGACCTTGACTAGGATCAATGTCCGCGATAAAGCTATTTTTTCGCGCCAATTTTCGGCTCTTGTCAATGCGGGTGTGACTTTAGTGCGGGCGCTCTCAGTACTCCAAGAACAGACCAAAAATCCTAAGCTCGCCAAGATTATCGAACTAATTCGTCTTGATGTGGAGCAGGGTAGTTCGATTGCCGATGCGATGCGTAAACACCCTCAAGCCTTTGATAATCTCTACATAGCCATGGTGCAGGCTGGTGAACTGGGCGGGGTGCTCGATGAAGTGCTCGAACGTTTGAGTAAACTCCTCGAAGACCAAGACCGCCTTAATCGTCAAATTCGCTCGGCTCTCTCTTATCCAACGACAGTATTTGTGTTAGCGATTGGTCTATTTTTGGCCATGGTAATTTTTATCTTGCCTGTATTTAAAGGCATTTTCAAAACGCTCAATGGCGAGTTACCAGGCTTCACACTAGTTATGTTAGGTCTGAGTGATGCCTTACAATCTTGGACTGGCTGGGTGGTGATAATTTGTCTGGGAGTAGCCGGAAAATATCTCTTTGATTCTGTCTACAGCTCACCCCAAGGCCGGACTTTTATTGATGGAATTAAGCTCAAATTACCGCTCTTCGGTGACTTGATCCAAAAAGCCTCAGTGGCGCGTTTTTGTCGTACCTTTGGTTCACTCGCCCGTTCGGGAGTTCCAATTTTGACAGCTTTAGAAATCGTCCGTGATACTGCGGGTAATCAAGTCATTGCTAACACCGTCGAAAATGCCCGTAATGCGATCCGTGAAGGCGGACAAATCGCCGCCGCAATTCAAAAAGAACGTTTATTTCCGCCGCTTGCAACCCAGATGATGAGTGTCGGTGAAGAAACAGGAGAACTCGATAGTATGCTCTTTAAGGTTGCGGAATATTATGAAATTGAAGTGGAACTTGCGGTTAAAGCGCTGACGAGTTTATTAGAACCAATTATGATTGTCGTGCTCGGCGGGATGGTGGGTTCAGTTATTTTGGCGATGTATCTGCCGCTATTTAGTATTTTCAACTTGATTAACTAAGTTAACAACTATTTCTACTTTGGCAACCCGAGACTTCGATGCTTTGACAATTGCGCTATAAATCATACTTGCCGCCACGTTCTAATGCTCTGAGGTAAGCCGGACGTTGGTGAATGCGATTGAGAAAAGCTATCAGTTTAGGCCGACTCCCATCAAGCCCAGCCCTTGCCATAGCCGCTTCTAGGGGGAAACTCATCTGAATATCAGCGCATGTAAATTCGTTACTGGCAAACCATTCATATTTTCCGAGTTCTGATTCCAGATAATCTAGATGCAGCGTGAGTTGAGGATTGATAAACGAACTTTTTGTAGCCGCCGAAATCGCCATTGCAATCGGGCGGGCAAAAAAGAGCATCGGCTGCTGTTCGATTTGGTCAAAGACCAGCTTAAGCAGCAACAGCGGCATCAAAGAGCCTTCGGCATAATGTAGCCAATAGGTATAGCGCCATTGCTCTGGGGTGTTTGCTATTGGCATCAGCCGTCCATTGCCATAGCGGTTAGCCAGATACTCGATAATTGCGCCAGATTCGGCTAGAGTTAGTCCGTCATCTGTGATCACTGGCGACTTACCTAGCGGATGGACTTGACGCAGTGATGAGGGCGCCAACATGGTCTGAGGATCGCGTTCATAAGGCTTGATGTCATAGGCTAATCCTAATTCTTCCATCAACCAAAGTATGCGCTGAGAGCGGGAGTTATTCAAGTGGTGCAGTGTGATCATCCAATTAGTCTCTGGGTCAAAAGTTTTAGATAGCTCTAGTGATAACATCCATAAATTTATTGAGTCTTCCCCCTGAGGATAGAGTCTGCTGCTAGGCAAATTGATATATTTGCGAGTCAGTAATATTGGTGCGTTATGTCTAAAAACACCAGCGATGGCTCTACTATGGCATTGGCTACTTTAAATAATTTCTCATGCCAACAAGCCGTACCCAAAGACTAGACGATATTCGCCGCCAGTTACGCGTCAGTATTGCTGCGATTTTTGGGGTAGTAGCAATTGGCATCTTGGGGTATAGCCTACTTGAAGGCTGGAGTCTTTTTGATAGTGCTTATATGACTATCATTACGTTAGCAGGTGTCGGCTATGGAGAGACGCATCCACTAGATGGTATTGGCCGTCTTTTTACAATTTTTCTGATTGTGGCAGGGGTATTTTCCTTTGGTAATATCGTTAGTCAGGTTGCGCGGGCGATTAGTGAAGGGTATTTTCAGGAAGTAATTCAAATTAGACGTAGAACCACCATGTTGACAGCCTTGCAAGAACATTACATCGTTTGTGGACTTGGACGCATCGGCGGTCAAGTATGCCGTGATTTTGCTACCGATAATGTAGCGTTTGTGGTCATTGAACAGGATGAAGCACTCTGTAAACAAGCCAGTGCCATCGGTTATCTGGTGCTCCAGGGCGATGCTAGCTCTGATCAGTTACTCCAAGAAGCTGGCATCGCCAGAGCTAAATGCATTGTTTGCGCGCTGCCTTCTGATGCTGAAAATCTCTACATTGTCCTATCAGCTAAGTTGCTTAATCCCAAAATTTTTACCATTGCGCGAGCGAGCAATGAAGAGAGCGTAGCCAAGTTGACTAGAGTAGGCGCTGACCGGGTTGTGTCGCCTTATTTGACTGGGGCTAAACGCATGGCAGCCTTGGCTTTACGACCGCAGGTGGTGGATTTTACGGAAGCTGCACTGGTCGGCAAAAATAATACTTTTTATATCGAAGAGCTGCTACTCGATACCAAATTAAATTGTCCGTTTCTCAATCGTTCTCTTAAGGAAGTTGATATTCGGGCTCAGTCGGGTGCGCTAGTGTTAGCAATTCGTCGCGCTGATGGTGAGCTATTCGGTTCTCCTACGGGCGATACGCGCTTAGAGGAAGGAGATTTACTGATTTGTATGGGGACTGCCGAACAACTGCGAGCATTATCCAACCTGCTTATTCCTAGCAAGATCGAGAAATAGTCAATCAAAACCTGCTTAACAAAACCGAATATCCGTCTCTGGAACATCTTGCCAGCGCACAGCCCGTAAGGCTTCTGGTAACGTAATCGTCCCTTGATAAAGCGCTTTACCTAGGATCACCCCCGTCACACCCTGCGCTACCAAAGGTAATAAGTTTAATAAATCCGTCATCGAGCCCATCCCCCCCGAAGCAATAACAGGCCGATCTAGATGGGTACTGACCCGCCGCAGTTCGGGAATATTAGGCCCTTTGAGGGTGCCATCTTGCAGAATATCCGTATAAATAAAGCCCGCTGCTCCCGCAGCCTCAAACTCTTGGGCTAGCGTCAAGGCATCGACCGTAGTTTGTTCGAGCCAGCCCTTAGTCGCAATTTTGCCATGACGACAATCTAAAGCTAGCCAAATTTTATTGGGATATTGCCGACAAGCTTCTCGTACTAAAGCTGGATTTTCGAGAGCCAGAGTACCCACAATCACCCGGTCTACGCCCTGATCAAGGAGCGATGTGATCTGTTCAAGAGACCGAATACCACCGCCTACTTGTACTGGGCAAGGTAGTGCGCGCGTAATAGCTGCGATCAGCTGGTGGTGAACCAGAGTTCCGGCTTTGGCTCCCGTCAAATCTACCAAATGGAGGCGGGTCGCACCGAGTTCAGCCCAGAGTTGGGCTTGACGCATCGGGTCAGTACCTACAACTTCAGCTTGGGCATAATCACCTTGCACCAAGCGCACACACTGTCCATTTAATAAATCAATAGCGGGGATGACTTCCATAGGTTTATTGTACGATTAGCCCTGCTTGCTCTTCGCAAATGCTGTTGACTTTAGACTATCAACCAATGACCTTAGCTGATTTGGACGGGGTGATCCCAATTGAACAAGCTGCTTTTGGTGGCTTTTGGAGTCGGCGCACCTTTGAGCAAGAAATTCAACAACCCTTAAATCGCCTCTGGTGTTTACGTTATGGCTCAGAAATCATCGGCTATAGCGGTCTATGGCGTATCCTCGAAGAGGCGCATCTCACCACCCTGGCCATAGCGGTACATTGGCGGGGCAAATCCCTCGGGGAAGTCCTATTTTGGCTAGCTCTCAACCGCTGCCTACGCGAAGAGGCTCATTGGCTGACCTTAGAAGTCCGTGCCTCAAATCACGTAGCTCTGGCTCTGTATAAAAAATATGACCTAGTGCAAATTGGTCAGCGGCGTCAGTATTACCCTGACCTCGAAGATGCTCTGGTCTTGTGGTTGCCCAATCTCCAAAGCTCTCAGTGCTGTCAACATACTGATCATCTGGGTGTGAAGTTAAAAGAAAAACTGACACTACGCGGTATCACAATCAATAATTTCACCCCCTAAACTACCCCTGTTACGCTAGGATCAAGACCAAGCCAAGGCATGTCGATGTTTACGGGACTGATCGAAGAAGTAGGCTACATTGCCGCCCAACAGGGCGAGCAACTGACGGTGCGCTGTCAAGCTGTGTTAGCGGAGATTGCCCTAGGCGATAGTATGGCGGTTGATGGGGTTTGTTTGACCGTCGTGCAGTTTCAGGCAGTCGCTTTTACGGCACAAGTATCCGATGAGACCTTACGCCGTTCGCATTTGGGTAGTCGCACCCCCGGCAGCATGGTCAATCTCGAACGCTCCTTACGTGCTGGGGGCAAAATTGGCGGTCATTTTGTGTCTGGTCACAGTGATGGGGTAGGCAAACTTGAGGTGCGTCGCCAAGTCGGGCCTTTTTGGGAGATGACCTTTAGCGCACCTACAACTTGCCAAGCTTATCTTGCACCTAAGGGCAGTATCGCTGTCAATGGCGTGAGTTTGACCATAGCGAGCTGTACTGAAACTACATTCACAGTGGCAGTAATCCCTTACAGTCTGGAGCAAACCAATCTGATTGCACTCCAAACTGGTGAAACCGTTAATCTGGAGGGGGATATTTTAGCCAAATATGTTGAACGCTTACTTCATAAAAAGCCTGCTACTTCGGCTATGGATTTAGCATTTTTATCGGAAAACGGTTACTGACAAAAGTTAGCCTCTTACAAGCACAGGTGGCTTTCGTGAGACGATAAGGGCGGGCGCATTTTTAGGAAAAGATCATGGAGCAAAAAGAATTAATTCGTTTGATGAAACAACAAGTCGGCATCAGTGCGGCGCAGCGGGTACACTCAGGCATGGTAGTGGGTTTGGGTACGGGTTCGACAGCCGCCTTTGCGATTGCTGAGTTGGGTCGCCGCCAACGGGAAGAAGGTTTACAAATCATCGGGGTACCGACATCATTTTCAGCGGCAGTACAGGCTAAAGACGAAGGAATTCCACTACGGACGATTGACCAAGTTGATCATGTGGATCTAGCGATTGATGGTGCTGATGAAGTTGATCCCCAAAAGAATTTGATCAAAGGGGGCGGTGCAGCCCATACCCTCGAAAAAATTGTAGATGGACGAGCTGCTGAATTTATCGTAGTCGTCGATGAAAGTAAACTGGTGACCCACCTAGGTGCCTTTCCCTTACCCATCGAGGTTCTCCCGGTAGCCGTCTATGGCGTGATGGCAGAATTAGTAAAACTAGGTGGTAAACCTGAAATCAGGCTAGGCATCAAAAAAGATGGGCCTGTGATCACGGATCATGGCAACTTTGTCGTAGATACCCAATTTGTTGCCATTGATGACCCTGCTGAGCTAGAAAAGATCATCAATAATATTCCTGGTGTTCTAGAAAATGGTCTCTTCGTTGGGCTTGCCACCGAAATCCTGATCGGACGGGTCAATGGTGAAACAATTGAGGTGATCTCGCGCTAGAAAAAGTCGGCTGCCCCCCGCCCCACAAATAAGGAGCCAAGGCACATTTGGGGAAAGTTACACTTTCAGAATAGAGGGTTAGCTTTTTGTGAACTTATACTGTTTCGGCTTGAATAATCAGCTTCTAACCCCTAAGTAAGCACTGGGTCTGCTGGTTTTAGCTTCCCGGCAGTGGGGCAAAGCTCCCCCTGCTGCTCAAACTTGGATTTATACCCAACAAAAAAAGTCGGGTATATTAACAGAATATTGACAAGGCGTGTTATGTTCATCACAACCCATTTGATATAACACCATGACCGCTGTTTTGAGCGATACCCTAGCCACCTTTTCTGGCCTGCGCTGCCGGGAGTGCGGAGCAGAATATGAGGCTCTAGCTTTGCATGTGTGCGAATTTTGTTTTGGCCCTTTAGAAGTTAACTATGATTACGACGCTATCAAACGTATTACAACACGGCAAACTATCGAAGCCGGACCGCATTCTATATGGCGGTATCGTTCATTTTTACCCGTGACTTCCCCCAATCCCGTGGACGTGGGTACGGGTATGACGCCTTTGATTAAAGCGGAACGCTTGGGTCGTCATTTGGGTCTGAAGCATTTGTATATCAAAAATGATGCGGTCAATATGCCGACCTTATCCTTCAAAGACCGGGTCGTATCGGTAGCGCTGACACGGGCGCGGGAGTTGGGTTATAGCACGGTAGCTTGCGCGAGTACAGGTAACTTGGCTAACTCGACAGCGGCGATTGCGGCGCATATGGGTTTGGAGTGTTACGTCTTTATTCCAGCAGATTTGGAACTTGGTAAAGTCCTAGGAACCTTGATCTATGGCCCCCAAGTCATGGCTGTCGAAGGTAATTACGATCAGGTCAATCGGCTGTGTTCGGAAGTGGCTGATCGTTATGGTTGGGGGTTTGTCAATATCAATTTGCGTCCCTATTATGCTGAAGGTTCTAAGACTTTGGCCTTTGAGGTTGCCGAACAATTGGGCTGGCAGTTGCCGGATCATGTGGTAGCGCCCATTGCTTCGGGTTCTCTCTATGGCAAGCTCTACAAAGGCTTCCAAGAATTTATCAAAGTCGGCTTGGTTGACAAAAAACCGATTTGCTTTAGCGGAGCCCAAGCCTTAGGCTGCTCGCCAGTTGCCCAAGCCTTTGCGCAAGAGGCTACCTATGTCACACCGACTAAGCCCAACACGATTGCCAAATCCCTGGCGATTGGTAACCCTGCTGATGGTATTTATGCCCTTGATATTGCCCGCAAAACTAATGGTAATATCGCCGCTGTGACCGATGATGAGATTATCGCTGCGATGAAACTGCTAGCTCAGACCGAAGGAATTTTTACCGAAACCGCCGGAGGGGTGACGATTGCTACGCTCCAAAAATTGGCCGCTGAAGGTAAGATTGACCCCGAAGAAGTTACGGTTGCCTACATTACTGGCAACGGCCTCAAAACCTTAGAAGCAATCCAGAGTCATGTGGGTCAACCCAATCGTATTACGCCGGATCTTGCGTCCTTTGAGCGCGCGCTCGAACGGGCTCAAACCTTGGATCGCCTAGATTGGCAACAAGTGGTCGTTTAACTTTTATCTAACTTTAGGAGCCATCATGAGCGTGACTGTTTTGATCCCTACGCCTTTACAAAAACTGACCCAAAACCAAGGCACCGTTAGCTGTGAAGCAACCAATGTTACTGAGCTACTAGTGGCTCTCGAAGGTAGTTGTCCTGGTCTTAAGGCGCGTCTGTGTGATGATCAAGGTACCCTACGTCGTTTTGTAAACTTCTACGTTAATAATGAAGACATTCGCTTTTTGCAAGGGGTCGAAACCCCGCTCAAGGATGGCGATGAGGTCAGTATTATTCCAGCGATTGCTGGCGGCTAGATCTAAGTAGTTTCCGTGAAATCAGTTGCTATTTCTACCCTAGTATACGAATTCTTCGCTATGGTAGAAGTTCCAAAATAACAAGGAAGTGATGGGTAAATTATTTTGGGTGATCGAAGACCACCCGGAAGTGGCTAAAAATAACTGTGAATGGCTGCTGAAAGTCGATGATCAAGCCCAATGTGAAATGATTGCTGATCCCCAAAAAGCTCAACAACGACTCGAAAAAAGTCAGCCTGATCTACTAGTTGCCGATCTACTTTATGGCAAAACCAGTGGTGAACAATCAGCGCATCCGGGTCTTGACCTATTGAGCTATATTTTTACCCATCATCCCCGTCTCAATTTGTTAATCTACTCTAGCGAACCGCTGTTACTTTCGCCATTAGCCGAACAGTTGAGTAAACATGAGGGCGGTTTTGTGGCAGTCAACAAAATGGATCGGCGCAGTCAGTTTGTCGAAGGCGCAACGAGTGCTTTAGAAGGTGAATTGAAATTACCCCGTGAGTTACGTTCTCTAGTCAAGTTAACTGAACGCGAGCGGATGATTTTGCAACTTATTTGTCAAGAAAGTCTCACGGATCAAGCTGTTGCAGAACGCATTTTTACCAGCAAAAAAACTGTCCAAAACTGTGTCCAACGTCTCAAAGAAAAGCTCGGTATTCCCCTCGAAGAAGAAGCGACCAATAGTCGAATTTCTTTGTGTATGGAAGCTGTCCGTCGTAAGCTCATGCCGACTTAGCCTTCTTTTGGGGTTGAGGTAACAGCTACGCAGGCAAGAAAATAAGCGCAGGTAGACGAATATACCCTAAGGGTAAGCTGCTGATTATTCAAAAAACTTCACAATGACGGCTAACCGCTTAAAATATGGAAACACTCTTATCATTAGGAAGAGAATGCCGAAGCTGCCGGAAACAGGAATCAATCAAATCCGCGTACGCGGGGCGCGTCAGCATAACCTCAAAAATATTGATCTCACCATCCCACGTAACCAGTTAGTCGTCTTTACGGGTGTGTCAGGTTCGGGTAAATCTTCTTTGGCCTTTGATACGATTTTTGCTGAGGGGCAGCGGCGTTATGTAGAATCGTTATCGACTTACGCACGACAGTTTTTAGGACAGCTTGATAAACCGGATGTGGATGCCATTGAGGGCTTGAGTCCAGCGATTTCGATTGACCAAAAATCGACTTCTCATAATCCCCGTTCTACGGTGGGTACAGTCACAGAAATCTATGATTATTTACGATTACTTTATGGACGGGCTGGTTCACCGCATTGTCCGCAGTGTGACCGCCTGATCGCGCCTCAGACTGTCGAGCAAATTGTCGATCAACTCAAACGCATCCCTGAAGGTACCCGCTATCAACTTTTGGCACCAGTGGTCAAAGGTAAAAAGGGCAGTCATCAAAAAATGATTATGGCCTTGCGCTCCGAAGGTTTTGTGCGCGTTCGCATTGATGGCAGTGTTTATGAGCTGACTGAGACGATCAAGCTGGACAAAAATCAAACCCATTCGATTGAGATTGTGATTGACCGTCTTGTTAGTAAACCAGAAATTGAGGAGCGTCTAGCTGACTCCTTGGGTACAGCTCTCAAAAAAGGTGAGGGTACGATTTTAATCGAGCTGTTACCGCGTTCTGAAGAAGAAGCCCAAACTCTCGTTAGAGTTGCTGAAGAAGCGGGTATTTACGATCAAGACCAACCGACCGAATTATTATTTAGTGCCAACTTTGCCTGTCCAGTACATGGCTCGGTAATGGACGAACTATCGCCACGGATGTTTTCCTTTAACTCGCCCTATGGCGCCTGCCCTGCCTGTCATGGCCTCGGCTCGACCCAAGAATTTGCCGAAGACCTACTTATTCCCAATCCTCAATTACCGCTCTACGCGGCTATTGCACCTTGGTCGGATACGGGTAATCCCTACTACTTAGACCTACTGGCTTCGCTAGGTAAGTTACTACAATTTGATATCCAAACACCTTGGAACAAATTGACCCGTCCACAACAAGAAGTGATTCTTCAGGGTACAGAGAGCAAAGTTTTTATTGATGCTGAATCTTACTTTAAGCCAGGGACGCGGGGTTATCAAACCCGCTTTGAGGGCGTTATTCCCAATCTCAAACGTCGCTACCAAGAGGCTAATTCCGATAAGCTCAAGCAAAAGTTTGAGCAGTATATTATTCCGCAGCCCTGCCCTACCTGCCAGGGGATGCGTCTCAAACCCGAAGCACGGGCGGTCAAAATTGGCGGTCATAATATTCTTGATCTGACTTCAGCTTCGATTGAAGATTGTCTGCATCTACTCGATACCCTCAAACTGACCGAACGACAGGCCAAAATTGCTGATATGGTAATTCGTGAGATCAAAACCCGCCTCAAATTTTTGTTGGACGTGGGTCTAGATTATCTGACCCTTGATCGTCCGGCAGCGACCTTATCAGGCGGCGAAGCCCAACGCATTCGTTTAGCCACCCAGATTGGTTCCGGTTTGACTGGCGTCTTGTATGTTTTAGATGAACCCTCGATTGGTCTGCACCAACGGGATAATGAACGGCTCCTGCGCACGCTGGTACGTTTGCGTGATTTAAACAATACTCTGATTGTAGTTGAACACGATGAAGATACGATGCGGGCGGCGGATTATCTAGTAGATATTGGCCCTGGTGCGGGTGTCCATGGCGGGTATGTAGTCTGTCAGGGTCATGTGGATGATATTGCAGCCTGTCCCGAATCTTTGACAGGAGCCTATTTATCGGGTCGCAGTAAGATACCGACACCAGAGAAACGACGGGAGGGCAATGGCCTGAGTCTCAAAATCAATGGCGCTAAGCGCAATAACTTATGCGACCTAGATGTTGAGATCCCACTAGGCAAACTCGTCGCTGTTACAGGAGTTTCTGGCTCTGGTAAATCGACACTAATTAATGAGCTACTCTATCCCTATTTGAAGCATCATTTTAATCGTAATACCCCCGCTCCCGGCGGCGTACGCTCGGTTATGGGTGTGGAACATTTAGATAAGTTCATTGTCATTGACCAGTCACCGATTGGGCGCACACCACGGTCTAACTCGGCAACCTATACGGGTTGCTTTGATGGTATTCGTGAGGTATTTACGATGACGGTCGAAGCCAAAACCCGGGGCTATCAGGCGGGACGTTTTTCTTTTAATGTAAAGGGTGGACGCTGTGAGGCCTGTCACGGTGAAGGTGTTAATGTGATTGAGATGAATTTCTTGCCTGATGTTTATGTGGAGTGCGAAGTTTGTAAGGGTAAACGCTACAACCGCGAAACCTTGCAAGTGTTATATAAGGGTAAATCGATTGCTGATGTGTTAGATATGACCGTCGAAGAAGCGGTTGTCTTCTTTGAAAATATTCCGAAAGTTGCCAGTAAAGTCAAATGCCTATTTGATGTGGGTCTAAATTATATTCGCTTGGGGCAACCAGCACCGACCTTGAGTGGCGGAGAAGCCCAACGGGTCAAATTGGCCACAGAGTTAAGTCGACGCTCAACCGGACGCACCCTCTATCTACTTGATGAGCCGACTACAGGGTTATCGTTTTATGATGTCCACAAACTTTTGAATGTGCTGCAACAGTTGGTTGATACAGGTAATACCGTGCTGGTGATCGAGCATAATTTAGATGTGATTCGCACGAGTGATTGGCTGATTGATTTAGGCCCCGAAGGCGGTCATCGCGGCGGACAGATTGTCGCCACGGGTACCCCCGAGCAGGTAGCCCAAGTGCCTGACTCCTACACAGGCCAGTTCCTCAAAAAAGTTTTGCACTAGTAGGGTCTGATGGGCACAGCCGCTCCCCAGATT
Source organism: Gloeobacterales cyanobacterium (assembly GCA_038226175.1). Taxonomy (GTDB): domain Bacteria; phylum Cyanobacteriota; class Cyanobacteriia; order Gloeobacterales; family Anthocerotibacteraceae; genus JBBRQP01. Next base: position 12,873 of record JBBRQP010000037.1, on the reverse strand, counting down.
CGCATTGGCTGTCAGGGCTGGCGCTATGCTGATTGGCGCGTGATTCAACCTATGGGTGATGGCCTTGCAGCACCGTTTTATCCCAAAAGCATCCTAGCTGCCCAAGAGCTGCACGCCTATAGCCAAACTTTTGACTTGGTCGAGGTTGATGCCACGTTTTACGCTATCCCTAGTGCTCAGACACTCCAGCAATGGGCTGTCGCAACCCCAGCCGAATTTCGGTTTACGCTCAAGCTACCCCGTAGTCTGACCCACGACGCAAGACTCAAGCGGGGGCGGGCAACCTTACTCGAATTTTGTGGGCGGGCCGAACTGCTCGCTGATAAACTTGCGGCTATTTTGATTCAGCTACCGCCCTCTTTTGGCATCGCAGATTATCCGACGCTTGAAAAGTTTTTGCCTCATTTACCCAAGACCCTACCTTTTGCCATTGAGTTTCGTGACCGCAGTTGGTTGACTGAGCGTACGGTTGCTCTGCTTAGCCAGTATCAAGTAGCCCTGGTGTTGGGTGAAACGCCCTGGCTCCCGACAACAGTTTGCTTGCCTTGGCTCAAGCAATTACCTACAGACTGGCTCTATGTACGCATCATGGGCACCAAAGAAGGCGGACTAGAACGCTTCACCCATCTGCAAGTTAACCGTGATTTAGAACTCGATACCTGGGTTGCTGCCCTACAAACTTTAGACAAGTCCGTTTATGTCTTGGTCGATAATCATTTTCAGGGTTTTTCTCCCGCAACTGCGACCCTACTTAAACGCAAGCTAGGACAAAATGAGCGGCCTTTCCCCCGTGACTGTGTGACAGCCCAGTTGGAATTATGGTAATCGCTTGAAAACTTGTCTAGGCACCTAGAGGGTACCTACAAGCAGCCTAAATGGCGATGGCGTGACGTCCCTTGCTGCGACGCGCACGGATAACCCGCCGTCCTCCGGGGGTGCTCATGCGAGCACGAAAACCGGAGACCCTTCTACGTTTACGGCTGGTGCCTTCTAAAGTGCGTTTCACAAAAATTATCCCTCTTGACCCGATTTGTAGTTTAGTCTAACCTGAGGAATCTTCGCAATCTGCCTTCACCCCTGAGTGTCTTCAACTCCAGGGGCTTTTGCGCTATATGTATGGTTTGACACTTTTGATAACTTACAAATAGCGTTTTTTAGACTAGACACCCCCAAAAAACAGGGTTAGAATAGGCCAACGCCATCTGCATGTGAAGGAGCTATTTTGACTACTTTAGTAAGCGACCAGCTTTGGCAGGATATTCTTCAATATTTGCGTGCCCGGCGTCCTTCTGTCGGAGCTTGGACTAAAGAAGTAGCCTCAGTGCAGCAGAAGGGCGATGAATTAGTGATACAGGCGACGAATGGCTTCTACCGTGATTGCATCCAGAAACAGTACAGTAAGGCCATTGCTGAGGCCGCTCAGAGCGTTACGGGGCGTTCTTGGCAGCTGACCTTTACGGCTTTAGAGACGGTTGCGACCGCCCGCCCGCTAGCGATGGCTCAAGAGCGTCTGCCCCGTCCAGTCAACGCAACTAATCTGCCCGGTAGTACCCTCAATCCTAAATATGTGTTTAACCGTTTTGTGGTGGGTGCCAATAACCAAATGGGCCATGCCTCTTGTGTCGCCGTAGCTGAGTTTCCGGGTCAGCATTTTAATCCTTTATTTTTATGTGGCGGTGTCGGTCTAGGCAAAACCCATCTCATGCACGCGATTGGTCATTATCGTTTAGAAATTGATGCTAATTGCCGCGTTTGTTATGTCACCACCGAAAAATTTACTAATGATCTAGTAGAGGCACTCCATCGCAATACGATGCAAGCTTTTCGGGAGCGCTATCGCAAAGTAGATTTACTTTTAGTGGATGACGTGCAATTTTTGGAAGGTAAAGAATTTACCCAAGAAGAGTTTTTTCATACCTTCAATGTTCTCTATGAAAATGGTAAACAGGTTGTGCTTGCGTCTGACCGTGCACCGAGTCAATTGGTAGGTTTACAAGAACGCCTTTGCTCTCGCTTCTCGATGGGCTTGGTTGCCGATATCAAGCAGCCAGATTTAGAAACTCGCATCGCGATCTTACAAAAGAAAGCTGAATTTGAAAATATGGACGTGCCCCATGAAGTGATTCATCATATTGCCTCAACCTATACATCTAATATTCGTGAACTTGAGGGGGCTTTAATTAGGGCGATCGCTTATGTCTCAATTTCTGGTTTGCCGCTTAAGGTCAGTACCATCCGCCATATTCTGGCACCCCAGCCTTTGCAAGGAGAAATCACCCCAGAGTTAATTATTGAGATGGTCTGCGAAGAATTGAAAGTTAGTGCCGAAGAAATTCGTAGTGATTCGCGTAAACGAGAAATCTCTGAAGCCCGTCAAATTGCCATGTTTTTGTTGCGACACTATACGGATTTGAGTCTACCTAAAATTGGTTCCTTGCTCGGTGGTAAAGACCATACCACCGTCATGTATGCTGCCCAAAAAGTTAGCAAAATCAAGCATACTAATCCCCAGCTCGCTCGCTTATTGCAACGCTTGGGTCAACGCATTGTTTCGGAGGCTAATGGTTAGTCAACCAACGCGTAAAATTCAGGGCTAAGATCTACTTTAAGGATGCGAATTAGAAATCAGTTACACCTATTAGTTTGGTGTTTAAGCCGTATTGACCTTGATAAACAGACATTAGAGCCGATATTCTTTAGCTATCAAAATCCAAAGCTTAGGCTAGGAGCTAATACTTCTATAGTATGATCAAAGCAAATGATGGAATTTGCCCGTGTCCCATACGATCGTAACGGATGTCTGTGAAGGAGTAGCCGATTGTGTAGATGCGTGCCCCGTAAGTTGCATTGAGCAAGGCTCAGGCAAAAATGTCAAAGGCACTAATTGGTACTGGATTGACTTCTCGACCTGTATTGATTGCGGGATTTGTTTGCAGGTGTGTCCGGTAGAAGGGGCGATTGTGCCTGAAGAAAAGCCGGAATTACAAAGAACAGCCTAACTTCTGCTCTGTGGGATGCGCTAGTGCACTATTTACTTGAAGTGGGAACCGAAGAGTTACCTGCCAGTTTTATCACCCAAGCCTTGTGCCAGTGGCAACAAAAAATTCCTGCTTCCTTGGCTGAACAGGGTCTGGTAACCTCAGAGATTTTTATCTGGGCGACACCCCGTAGGTTGGCGGTTATTTTGGCGGGCTTACCCGAAAAACAAGCCGATCAGACCAAAACCATCAAAGGCCCAGCCGTCACCGCAGGAGCTAAGGCTGTAGCTGGTTTTGCCCGGTCACGGGGGCTGAACCCCGCCGATTTGATAGTTGAAACTTCAGAGCAAGGGGTGGCATATTATTACGCTCAGCTGTTTATGGCAGGGCGTGCCTGCGGAGAAATTTTGCAACAGCTAGCGCCCGCGTGGATTACGGGACTAGAAGGTAAACGGCTGATGCGCTGGGCTGATGGTAGCTTGCGTTTTAGTCGTCCGATTCGTTGGTTGGTAAGTTTGCTAGATACAGAGATTTTACCGATTACTCTCGAAAATTTGACCAGTGACCGGATTAGTTACGGTCATCGGGTTTTACATGCTCAGCCTTTGACGCTGACTTCGGCTTTGACCTACGAAGCCCAACTAAAAGCAGCATTTGTCTGGGTAAATCCCCAATCACGTCGTATTTATATTGAACAGCTATTGCACGAAACAGCAGCGCAACTCGAAGCTGAAACCGAAATTCCTGTTGACTTACTTACAGAAGTTAATCATTTGGTCGAATGGCCAACGGTGGTGGTGGGTCACTTTGATAAGGATTTTTTGACGTTACCGCCCCCAGTGATCAAGACTGAAATGATTAGCCATCAGCGTTACTTTCCGGTACATAAGATGGGACAAGCGACACAGCTATTACCAAAATTTCTCAGTGTCAGTAATGGCGATCCCCAATATGGTGCGATCATTGCCCAGGGTAATAGCCGTGTCCTAAAAGCACGACTCTGGGATGGTAAATTTTTTTATACCGAAGACCGTAAGCAAACTCTCGAAGCGTTTTTGACCAATTTACAACAGGTGACCTTTCAAGAAAAACTAGGTAGTCTGGCTGAGCGGGTCGAACGGATTAAAAAACTCGCGCGCTATCTTGCCGAACACCTCCATGTCACAGAAGACGAAAAAGTCTTAATTGCTCGTACAGCCCACCTCTGCAAAGCCGATCTGACAACACAGATGGTCAAAGAATTTCCTGAACTACAAGGCATTATGGGCTATTACTATGCTGTGGCAGACGGCGAAGACGCACAGGTTGCTCTTGGCATTCAAGAACATTATCAACCCCGTTTTTTTGGGGATGCTTTGCCTACAACACTGGCCGGAAAGGTGGTAGCACTGGCAGAACGGATGGAATTAATTACCAGTATCTTTAGCATCGGACAACTTCCTACAGGTTCTTCTGACCCTTATGGTTTGCGGCGGGCTGTATTAGGAATGATTCAGATTATTGGGAAGAATCAATTTGTAATATCGATCGATCACGTGATCATTAAAGCCTTGCGTAATCTGACCGACAATACGGATATCACCGCGAATACTCTAGGCGCAATCCAAGAATTTTATCGTCAACGTTTACAAGGCTTCTTGATTGAGCAAGAAAACTTGGATTATGACTTAGTTTATGCAGCTCTGGCGGGTGGTCAAACACGGGATAATATTACCGATATTATCGCAAGAACCCAATTATTACAGGCGATGCGTCACGCTGGGCAATTAGAGAAAGTTTATGAAACCGTAAACCGCGTCATCCGCCTAGCGGCAAGTTCGGGGCTGGTTATGGATACCCTAGTGGTAGAAGATAGGGTGCAACCCCAACTTTTTGAAGATGAAATAGAAGTCAAGTTGTTTAATCTGATGGCTGAGTTTCCGAACCCAGAAATCCTAGGTGGAGACTATATCAAGCTATTTGAATATATTGTGAGCGGTATCGAAACTATCAGTGATTTTTTCACAAACATCCTCATCATGTCCGAAGATCCAGCTATCCGCACCAACCGCTTAAATCTTTTGGGCGTTTTGCGCAATCAATACTTGCTATTGGCTGACTTTAGTAAAATTGTCATAGGAGGCAACTAGTGGAGATCATCTTTAAGCAAGTCATTTGGGGACAACTAAAAATCACCTTAGAACTCGGCAGTACTCCCACACCCGATGAAGAGTTATATATCAAGCAAGTTTTGGATAGCTGGTATACCTTAGGCTTATTAGGCGGCTTTAATGCTAGCTCAACCCCGCTTCAGGACTCCGATAATCTCTCACTCAGTAGCTTTAGCTATGTACCTCGTGACGAACGCTTACCTTCACTGATGCATAATATGGGTGAAGTTGAATTTGATGACTACCAAGCCGCGTGCTGGTTTGACCTAGGGACAGCCGATGCCTTGGCCTTAGATATATTGATCAATGCCCTAGAGACGCTCTCGCGTGACTATGTGCCGCTTACCAAAATTATCATCGGTAATACAGCTGGCACACAACATCAGGATAACTAAAATCTGGGATAGAAGCTGATGCAATGACGACTATTTGAGGCAGCTTAGATATGTGCAATCCATGGCAGCCTGACACTGACTTTTGACTATGATCGTTGGTTGGGATATGACATCTTACGTAATTTTTGGCTTGTCCTAGATGCACATCTGCAACGCGGCTACCTCTAATGACTTTAATTAAGCTATTTTGGTAGAGGCCATTTGGGTCGACTACTATGAAATCTCAGCCGCTCATATTCGTGCTCCTTTGTACCCTATTGACCAATTCGGCCTTGGCGCAAGCTCGGTATCTGTCTCCTACCGTCAACACAGGAGCCATTACCGTTACGCCAACGTTTATTCCGGCAGGAACGCACAGCCAACTTATTGTTGTGACTACCAACCCAGTTTTAGCGGCCCAAGATAAGCTCGTCTCGATCCCCGTAGCTGGTCAAATCGGCACGATAACGTTGCCACAGGGCAGTATCCTGGCAGGACGCTTTCACCAAGTGGCCGAAACCACCGGAACATTTACTTTTGAAACCCTCGTTCTCAACAAGCGCGTCTACCATATCAGTGCCAGTAGTGACAATATTCCGGCGAGTCAACGTCAGGGCACAGAGTTTTTGATGGCCGGTATCGGTGAGCGGCGCGCTTATCAGCAAGGGATCAATATGGGTGAATATAGTCGAGCAGGCGGTTCTTTGCTGGGTATTGTCTCACCAGGATTGAGCCTAACTGGCGCGGCGATTGGTGCCGTGGGGTCGATCATAGGAACGAGTCAACGTAGTGATGCGGTTGATCAAGGAACCAATCGTCAAGAGAATGTACTCAAAAATCCCAATGCCTTAATTGCAGAACTGGCAAACTTACAAACATTGTCTGTGTACTTTTTGCAAAATGTAGATTTGACGCAGCCTCTTGCAACTTTACCTTAGCGCGTACAATTGGGGCAGGACGCGAGGAAAAGATGGGTAAAATTTCTTTAACAACCATAGTTTTGGTAGCAGCTACCATTCTGACGGTGCTATTTGCAGGGAGTTATTTTTTCTTAAATAGTGATCCTGATCTGCAAGCTAATCTGGGCTTATTTGGTATCACCTATGTCAGTTTTATTTGGCCAGCCTATTTTGTGTTGCGCCTGACCGAACGTAAACCCATTACTCCCTTATCGCCACCGCCAGCGAACCTCGAACAGCTACGAACCCAACAAACTATCATTCAAAAAGAGATTTTGCGTGATATCAATAAACATGTCTATCTCAAAGAAACCCATATGCAAGACCAGCTTACCGTACTTAATTTAGGAGTTAAAACTGATCCTGAATTACCCAAACTAATTGGTTATCGTGAAGAAGACCAGGATGGGCGCTATGCTTTGGTTTTACAATTTGAGTCGACCCATGTGCCCTTTACTAATTGGCAAAAACGTCAACCGAAATTAGATTCCTTTTTTGGTCGAGATGTAGAAGTTGCGACCCATAGTGTGGCTCAAGACCGGGTTGAATTAATATTAGTCTCTAAGCCAGCCTGAGCGGCGGCTACGAACTGATCACCATTGCACCCTGAGTCACTGCTAGGGGTAATGCCTGCGCTACGATGCCGAGCTCTTGCCAAGTTTTGACCATGCTCTCACCGATACTCTGACATAAGTCGGGTGGGCATAGTGCCAATAAAGTCGGCCCGGCACCACTCAAAACCACACCATAGGCTCCGGCGGCCTGAGCCTGCGCAAAGACTTCGGTCATGCCAGGCACAAGCTGCGTGCGATAGGGCTGGTGCCAACAATCTTCAAGCGCCTGACCCAGCCATTGCGGTTTTCCTAAGGTCAAAGCTAATGTCAATAACCCGACACGGCTACTATTAAAAATCGCCTCAGCCCGAGAAAAAGTTTGAGGCAAAACCGCGCGTGCCGCTGCAGTGGAAAGTGTAAAGTCGGGAATCACCACCATACAAAGCACTTGCTCAGGCCATGGGACTTCGACACTGAGTACATTGTCTCCAGCCATTACACTCAAGCAGCAACCGCCCAAAAGCGCTGGGGCAACATTATCGGGATGGCCTTCAAGGTTGGTTGCAATATCTAGCAATTCCTGAACTGTAAGCGGGTTGGCTAGCCAAGCATTCGCTCCTAACAAGCCCCCGACAATGGCGGTCGCCGAACTCCCCAACCCTCTAGATAAAGGCACTTTAGCGGTAATTTCGAGGTGGATAGGTGGGATGGGTTGCCCTAGTAGTTCAAAGAGATGCCTAAAACTCTGATAAGCCAGATTATCGGCAGCTGAGGAAAGTCCCTTAGCTGCTGTAATCCTGAGCTCCTCAGCACCAGAGAAGTGAAATGTGTTGTGCAGCGCTAGAGCCACACCCAAACAATCAAACCCTGGTCCGAGATTTGCTGAAGTGGCTGGCACCTGAACCGTGTAAGATGAGTGCATCGGAGTCATTGACGGCATTGGGCTAGTGTGACACGATAAATAAATGACGTGGGGCCATAGCTCAGCTGGTAGAGCGCTTGAATGGCATTCAAGAGGTCAGCGGTTCGAACCCGCTTGGCTCCACCAAATCGGCTCAGTACACCATACCAGAATCCTTGACCTGAGCTAGCTAATGCGTAAATTCTGGGACAAACTTTTGATGGGAAATTTACTTTTCCTGTTTTTTTGTTTTATATGGTTTGTCACGCTCATCGTAGGCAATTATGGCTTCAATATGGGCTGGGGTTGGGAACTTTGGCGTCAGGCTTGGACTTATGTCATCAACCCGGCTTTGGGCATTTTCTTTTTGGGCGTTGTAGTTAGCGTAATCCAAAGTAAATTTTTTCGCTCCAAAAACCCCTAGGTTCGCTGCCACAATACTAATAGTAGCGATAAAATTACCGGTCCTAGGACAATACCTACACTTCCAAAAGCCAACAGTCCGCCTAAGACCCCAAAAAATACCAACAAAAATGGCAACCCTGTTCCTTGGCTAATGAAAATAGGCTTTAAAACATTATCAATCGTACTAATTAGTAAGACGCCCCATACCAATAAAAAAGCTCCTTGCCACCAAAGCTGTCCTTGCACCCCTAGCCAAATAACCCCAGGTAGCCAGATCAGAAATGTTGGCCCTTGTATCAAGGAAATCAACGCCGCAAGTACGCCGCCAATCACAGCACCTTTGACCCCGGTAATTGCAAAACCCACGCCTGTCAAAAACCCTTGGGCAATTGCCGTGATCACTAGTCCCAACATGACTGCCTTGATGGTATTCGTCAATGGCGTTAGTAAACTCGTCAAAGGCTCTCCACCCAGACGATCGAGCGCTTGGGTCACTTGTTGGATCAGATACTCACCACTTAGGTAGAAGAAGAAAATACTAAAAATCGTCAAGCCCGCTGCGATCAGCCCCTGACTGACCTCCTGCCCGACCCCACCTAAAATACGTAAAATCGTGCCCGCTTGATCTTTGACCGTACCTTGAATTTCCCCGCTATCGAGTTGGAGCAGAGTTTGTAATTGACTGCCCACCAGAGGAATACGTCCTGCCAGATTTTGTAGGGAAGCCAAATTAAAATTTTCTCCTTGCTTAATACTTTGATAGGCCAGCGTGGCATCTTTGGTCAAGATCAGACCAAAAAACAGGGCTGGTAAAAAGACACCCAAGGTGAGCAATAACGTCATCGCTAAGGCACTCCAGGGACTATCTTTACCCAAAAAACCTTGTATGCGTTGGTAGACAGGCCACGTCACTAAAGCTAATATTGCCGCCCAGATTAAGGATGGTACAAAAGGCGCCAAAACTAACCATGCTCCCCAAATCAAGAGACCCGTCAGGACTAAACGTGCGATTTGCGAAGGATTCATAGTAGCGTTTATTGCCCCGCTCTAGTGTAAATAACTTAATTAAAATATAAATCCTTCTCATTGGAGATAGTTTTTAACCTACAACCATCTAAAAAAAGCTACAGTAAAACTATCCACTGTGTTACAGAGTATTACCATGAGCTTCTTAGACAAAGCCAAAGAACTCGCCGAACAAGCCAAAGAGATGGCGCAACATCAAGCCCAAAATCTGACAGAACAAGCCCAAGGTTTGGCTGAACAAGCCCAGGATTTTGCTGGACAAGCCAAAGAGTTTGCTGAACATCAAGCCCAAAATTTAACCGAACAGGCTAAAGATGCTGCCGGGCAAGCTAAAGAACAACTAGGCGATCTGAGCGAAAAAGCGACAGAAAAAGCCCAGGGTCTAGCAGAACAAGCCCAGGATTTTGCTGGGCAAGCCAAAGAGTTTGCTGAACATCAAGCCCAAAACTTGACCGAACAAGCTAAAGATGCAGCAGGTCAAGCTAAAGACCAGCTTGGTAGCTTAACGGAAAAAGCTCAAGATAAAGCCCAAGAAATCGCAGGACAAGCCCAAAACTTGGCAGATAAAGCAAGAGAGACTGCTCAGCAACAAGCTCAAAACTTAACCAATAAAGTGGCTGAGATCATGCCTGGTGATAAAAACGATCCCGCGTAATACCTAATTAGACCGCTCCAATTTCCATAACTATGGGAGCGGTCTAACTGTAAACTTTCCTTGCCAATTCACAGTATCAACAGCGCCTGCGGTTAAATTAAAAATATTCCTGCTTACGGCTAAACTTATGACGTTCCCCCGGTTTTTTGCGCTAATTTTGACCACTACATTTTTCTTGCCCGTCCAAGCCCAACCCACCACTACGCCCACCGCACCCACAATAACGCCGCCGACCGCTGTCATGAAGGCACCTAAGTCCAAAAAATCTACCACTATCACAGTCAATATCAATAGTGCGACAATAAATGAATTACAACAGGTCAAAGGTATTGGCGTTGCAACGGCTAAAAAAATTATTGCCGGACGTCCCTACAAAACCATAGATGATCTGATGACTAACAAAATTATCTCAGCTAAGCAATACACTACTCTCAAACCCCAACTTAGTCTCTAGCGGGCTAGATCAACAGATCAGGACGACGTAGACGGGTGCGTTCTTGACGTTGGTTTTGTCGCCAAGTTGCGATTGCTTGATGATGACCGGAGAGTAAAATTTCTGGCACTTCCCAACCGCGATAACTGCGCGGACGGGTGTAATGAGGATATTCTAACAGGCCATCCTCAAAACTCTCTTCGCGTAGCGAGTCCGCCTTGCCCACGGTGCCAGGGAGTAGGCGCACTACCCCATCAATGAGGGCTAACGCTGGAATCTCACCGCCAGTCAAGACAAAATCACCCAGCGAAATCTCATGGGTCACCAAGTGCTGCCGTACCCGTTCATCGACGCCTTCGTAGTGTCCACAAATCATCACCAAATGGGGCAGCTGAACGAGCGTCTTGAGCAAGCTTTGGTTTAGAGGTTGTCCCTGGGGTGTGGTCAGGATTACGGCGCGCTCACCGACTTGGGGTAAGCTCTCCACGGCCTGAAAGAGCGGGTCACACTGCAAAACCATGCCAACACCACCCCCATAAGGCTCATCATCCACGCGGTGATAAGGCGCAGGCGCAAAGCTGCGCGGATTGGTCAGATGAACTTCGGCAATACCGCGTTGTAACGCCCGTCCTAGTAAGCTCGCAGCCAAAGGGGTCTCAAAAAATTCAGGAAATAAGGTGACGATATCAATACGCATCAGAAGTAGCCTAGACCCGTCTCTCATAGTAACAGCCGCGTTAGCTTAAGTGGCGTAAGCCCTGCGCTCTGTGGGTCAGTGTGGGTGATGGGGATCTTCACACCTGTGACAGCACATTCCCGATCCGAGTGATTCGATCATGGCTTGTCAAATGCTGACTTTGTGGCGTAGCAGAGAATATTGACAAGAGGAATAGCTAGGCCGGAATAATCCCTTCTGTGGGACGAAGAGCAGCAGGAAAAGCGCATTGAGCAGTGCTTTTACAAGAAATCGTTTTAGCATCAGTCTTAACCAGCCTTGTTGATATAGTCGGTGTACAAGGGGATTGTTCGACTGCGCCCACACACCAAATGGTTGATATGGTTTTACAACTTCACTTTTGATACTCATTACAAGCATACTTTATATATTTATCTACTATGTTCCAAGCAATTAGAAATAATTCACATCTTTCAGTACCACTGACATATCTTGTGTCACCATGACGAAAACAGTCTGCTACCTTTTCCAATTGCCTAATGTTGTCTTCAGTAATAGATAGTTCTGAGCGTAAACTTTCCCACGCTTTTTGCTTACCTTTTTTACTATCATCGGTACGAAAAGACTGCATTAACGCTTCAATGGCTCGGTAGAGAAAGAAACCTGTATCACGATGTTCTCGAATTGCCTCACGTAAATCTGCAAGACAAAGCCGTAAATAGTTACTTCTTCTGCTGTCGTGAAATAAGGTCAAAACCTTTTCAAAATCAGCTAATCGGCTCTCACTTACAAGTACTGGTATGTCAACACCAAAAACGATTGGCGGAGTACCAAGGGAGTCAGCAACTTGAGTGATTTCCAACCCGTAACCACAGCCATTGATGTAGCCCAAAATATCAAGCTCCATTCTTATTACATCATTAACATAATTCCGAAGTGTATACAGATCTACAATCTTGCCACTATTGGTAAAGAGAGCTGTGACTTGAGACAAGGCAATACTTATAGTGAGGCTGCCATCTATTTCAGTATCAGGTTGGGTCAGCTGACAAGTTGTTTGCAATATATTGACATTCGCTCTTTCAGGTAGAACCTTCCCAAAGAAGGTGTAGACCACAAAATTAGGTGTCATATTTGATAAAATCCTGCTAGGAGTAACGTCTCTAAAGCATACTCTACGTTTTAGCGTTGTATCCAAGCAGATACTTTATATTGTTCAGTTCAATCTGAGGCGCAAAGCTAAAAGCCCAGCAATGTTGGATAACACCCAATTTGTGAGGATATACGACACAGGCAACCACGAGTAGACTTTCTTGGCTTTTGTTTTGCAGGTGGCGGGGGTACATTTCGACACATCGCACCTCTGAAGTTCTAGTCTGTAATGCACCTACAGGACGCCCTTGAATATGGTGAAGTCGTGTACAAAGCCTTAAAAGCACTTCGTAAAGCAGCTTATAGAGATTTCACATGAGTTGTTTGTAATAAAGGTAACTGAGAGAGTATGGGGTGTCAAGTGCTGTCCAGATAGGTCCACTGTTCTCTGGGAATTTCCCAACACCCAACTGTTTCTCCACTTGAGAATACAGTCAAAAATTCAGATTATGATCTCATTGAAACGAATGACTTACAGCGGTTTTCATACGGATGTACCAAGATAACCAGAGTGAGTGAACCAACCTTTCGCATCAGTTTCTGTAATACGCTTTAGCCCTTGTCCTATCGCTTCTTCAAGACTTTCTTTGTCACGCTTGCCTTGGGAGCG
>JBBRQP010000036.1:0-28156 GCA_038226175.1 Gloeobacterales cyanobacterium | reverse complement strand
GGGTAGGTCAAGCAATACGGTGTTGGCAAGAGCAACGCAATCGAGCACAGACGAAAATCCAATGGCGCTTCACGACCAAAGAAGCACGGGAGAAACTGAAGCGCCTCTACCCGTCATAAGCTCTGTGGCTGCCTACTAGTATTGTTTTTAACCCTTACTATGACAGGGTGGATTACTTGGGGATGGTTGCGGGTTACGCCCGAACCAGAACTTGCATCTAACAAAGTGGGTGTGACGATTACCCAAAGTGGGGCAGCCCCCCAAGAACTAGAGACCCAAGTTACCCGCCCCGTCGAGGATGCCATAGCAGGATTGGGACGCATTCGTCACATCGTTTCGACCTTAACCGATGGTCAGTCGCGTACTGAGATTGAATTTGAGCTAGGTACTCCCCTTGACCGTGCTGTAAATGATGTGCGCGATGCCGTGGCGGCAATTCGTCCTACTTTACCCAGGGATATTGAAGAACCACTGATTCGACGCATTGAACGGGATGACGGCTTTTTTATGGACTACATGATCTCCTCTCCCCAGCGCTCTGTTAAGGAATTAAGTGAGATTTTGGAGAATCAGATTAGTCGAGCTTTATTGGCGGTGCCGGGGATAGCACAAATTGCGAAGGATGGTGAAGCCCAACGGGAGGTGCGCGTCTGGCTCAATCCGGCTCGTCTCGAAGCGCTGGGTATCACCGCTACAGAAGTCAATACCCAACTCCGGAATCTCAATGTCAACCTAGCTGGCGGGCGTAATACCTTAGGCACTCAGGAGCAGGCAGTGCGCGTTTTGGGTAGTGCGACTACGATTGAGCAACTCCAAGCAACCCCAATTCGTTTACCCCATAGCCAATATGTCCGTCTAGAGAATTTAGGGAGAGTGGAAGATAGCATTGCTGAAGTACGACAAGGTACCTACGTTAATGGACGACCAGTAGTTGCCTTTTTCGTAAAACGTTCACCAGGCAGTAGTATGCTAGCAGTGGAAAAAGGTGTGCAAGCAAAAATTAAACTGTTGGCTAAAACACTGCCATCTGACCTTACTATTGAACAAACTTGGACTTATGGCAATTTTGTACGCGAGAGTTATGATGCATCCCTAGAAGCCTTACTTTTAGGAGCAGGATTAGCGATGGTTGTGATTGGGATTTTCCTCAAAGACTGGCGGGCAACTTTAATCGCAGCCATTGCAATGCCCCTATCGGTCATACCAACTTTTGGAGTAATGTATTTAGCAGGATTTACTCTCAATTCGATGACCCTTTTAGCCTTAGCATTAGTGGTTGGTATTTTGGTAGATGATGCGATTGTTGAGATTGAAAATATTGTTCGATTTATGGGGATGGGCAAGACTCCTTTTACCGCCGCTCTCGAAGCTGCTGATGAAATCGGACTTGCCGTACTTGCAACTACGATGACTATTGTAGTAGTTTTTATTCCTGTTACTTTTATGGAAGGGACGCAGGGTCAATACTTCCGGGAATTTGGTTGGACTGTGGCAGCAGCAGTGTTATTTTCTTTACTAGTCGCACGGTTATTAACGCCTTTGATGGCAGCTTACCTACTTAAAACTAAACCTCTCAGCAAAGGTGCACAGGAAAGCTGGTTTTTAATACTATATCAAAAACTTCTCTCTTGGGCGCTGCATCATCGGGGGATAGTATTGGTGGTTGGGTTACTTTTTTTTGGAAGTAGTCTCTGGTTATGGCAGCAGCTACCGACTTCCCTAATTGATAAAGCTGATGATAGTGAAATTTATGTAGGGGTTGAGTTATCGCCAGGAGATACGGTCAAAGATACCGAAAAAGTTATCCAACAGATGAATCACATAATTCTTAAGCATCCAGAAGTGCGGTTAATTAACGCTTTTGCAGGCAATGATTACACAAGGACTGTTCATACCGGCTATATGTTTGTCTATCTCAAGCCGATAACAGAGCGCACACTTACAGAAAAACAAGTCCGTGAAATATTACGGTCTGAGTTAACAGTTATTCCTGGCGTGCGAATCAACTTTGGCGGCGGCGGTTTTTCTGGCAATAAAGAAATCGAAATTGTCCTCAAAAGTAGTGATACCCATGCCCTAGAACAGTCAGCAACAGGGTTAACTGACCAAATGCGAAACTTACCTGGCTTAGTAGAAGTCCAGACTTCTCGTCCGCCCCAACGTCCCGAATTACGGGTTTATCCTGATGTACTTCGTGCTGCTGATCAAGGGGTCACAGTGACTGAGATTGCTCGTATGGTAAGGCTCGCGACTCTAGGAGATGTTGAGGCTAACCTTCCTAAATTTAATCTTTCTGACCGTCAAATTCCGATTCGTGTTCAAATTGATCCCCAATTCCGCAATGACCTCCAAGCTTTAGGTAAATTGTTAATCCGCAGTGAGCGGGGGCAGCTAGTCCCGCTACAAACTGTTGCTCGACTCGAAATTAGCGAAGGAGCAGCCAAACTAGATCGCTTTGACCGAGAGCGCAACATCACGATCACAGCGAATCTCAAACCGGGAATAGCTCTAGGGAATGCCTTAACCCAAGTCCGAAGTCTGCCTGCTCTCAAAAATCTTCCTTCCACTGTACAAGAACAGGCCGGAGGCGACATAGAAGCCCAAGCAGACGTATTTAATGGCTTTGGTGGGGCAATTATTGCAGCCATTGTGTTGGTCTATGGGGTGCTGGTGCTGCTATTTAATGACCCTTTACAACCTGTAACAATTTTAATTTCTCTGCCCCTAGCCCTAGGTGGTGCGATCCTCGGACTCTTACTTGCAGGTAAAACTCTGGGACTCTATGCGCTTATTGGCATGGTTTTATTGCTAGGGCTAGTGACCAAAAATGCAATTTTACTTGTGGAATACGCAATTGTCGCGATGCAGCAGGGTAAGTTGTCTTATGAAGCAATTACTCAAGCTGGTAAAATCCGACTCCAACCGATTTTGATGACAACAGTAGCGATGATTGCAGGGATGTTACCGATTGCCTTGAGTATTGGCGTTGGCACTGAAGCCCGTTCTCCGATGGCAGTAGCTGTAGTCGGTGGACTCCTAACTTCCACTTTCCTAACGTTGGTTGTAGTGCCGGTAGTTTTACCTACATAGATGATCTGCGCCAACTCCTACAGAGCAAAGGTATGGATTTTGTGCCAAATTCACGACAGGAGTAAATTTTTAACACAGAACCCTATACTTTCCGATTAAATAGTAGCCTTGCATCTCATAAATAGCCAACCTAGGTCAATTACTACGACTGATATCAAATGTTTGACTCACTTCGCTCTTTTTATAACCATCCGACATGGCCGCTTCAGTGATTTTCTGGCTTCGGTCATAGCTGTAGGGTTTACTTATGCTCATACATTGTTATTTGCTAACTCTTTCCTGCTTTTAGCTATATTTTTTAGGCTAAAACAAGTTTTCCATAATCTGAGCTACTCGCTACAACCATTGAATTTATCTTTAAGAATGATTATCATTATCATATGATCGAATCTGCTTGGGTTTTGGTGTTAATCCTAGGAATGCGGCATGGGGTGGATCCGACCCATATTGCCCTTGTCAATGGCTTCGCTCGCTTTCGCCCCAATCTCTGGAATGGCGTACTATTGGCTCTGGGTCACAGCCTGATGTTGACGCTCTTGGCAGTAGGTATCGGTACTATCGTGATAATTCCCATTGCATCTTGGAAACCTTGGATCTTACTACTCATCGGAGCGTGGAATTTGTGGCAATTACTATATCCCAAACCTATACCAGTACCAGCTTTTGCCAATGTGAGTCCATTTATTATAGGAATTCTACTGGCTGCGGAATTAGAAACAGCCAGTCAGATTTCTGTTTTAGCGTTAACTCATCATTCCCGTGTAGTGGTTTTAGGTGTTTGTTTTTTCATAGGTATGCTAACAACAACAGGAGTAGATGGCTATCTAGCCGCTCGGACTCAGCACCAATTGTTGAGGAATAGACAAGCAAACGTGGCCTCTCGTATTCTAGGGTGGCTCGTGGTGATCTATGCTTTTGGATTAGGGACAGCAGCACTCTGCCATTTAGATTTGGAACCAGTTACTTTACCCTTAGGATTAAGTTTTTTTATTGGCTTAATACTATTGCGATTTTGGAGCATTGTTCCTTTTAAACCTATTAGCAAAAGTAGGCTCCAAATGAAAAGGTGTCAGAAAGAAATCTAAGACATTTCAGGACAAGGGTCAATAAAATCATACTTTTACCTTATCCTGGCATTCTTACCCCTAAGCTCCTATTTGTGACGACTCCCGACGCTCACGCTGAGGTATGGGGGTTAACTCCTTGCTTTGCACAGAAGCCGCATTGTGGAGTTTTATGAAACTCGCTGCAATCTTCTGTGCCACCGCCATGGAGTAATCTAATCCCTCTATAACCTGCTGAGAGGAGGTCTTTTAATCTTTTCCCATTGGTCATCTCTGAGGCCATAGCGGCGCGTTGTGGGCTTCCTTTAACGCAGGGGTATCCTCACCATAAACCACCGATTAACCCATTCAACTGTCTGATGACACGCCCTAAATTACTCCGCCGCTGCAATCTGTTGTCCCTCAGATCCACTGGCAAAAGCTACAAATGCCTGAGCAGCGCTTGAAGCATTAGCGGCATAAACATAGTACAAAACGGTCGCAAAAGGATAACTGGGTGTACCGGGAGCCTGACCATCAATGGTCAGAGCGCGAATTGTACGCTGGGTTTTAATTTCGCTGTAGTTAGCATAACCGATGCCATTGGTGCCCAATTTTTGGAGTAGCTCAGTAGTAACATCTTTGGGCATCGTAAACCAGTTACTGCCTACACCAAACTCAGCCCCACCAAGGACAGCATCCTGAAAAACCTTGTAAGTGCCACTCTCGGAATTACGATTGATCACCCGTAAGGGTAGAGGCGGGCCACCGACTTGTGACCAATTAGTGGCTTTGCCAGAGAAGATCATCCGCAGTTGGTCGGATGTCAGGGAACCATCATAGGGATTAGCTTTACCGACAAGAATGGCAATCGCATCAGTTTTGACCGGAACCGCGACTAAGCCTTGACTTTTTTCTTGATCACTCAAAGGACGAGAGCTTGCCGCAACATCAATCTCACCCGCCAAAAGAGCCTTGATGCCCTTAGAACTACCATTAGCTTTCCAGGTGTAGTTCACCCCAGGATATTTTTGGGTAAAAGCTGCACCGACTTCTTTATTAAAAACCACCAAACTCGTGGAGCCATCCACCCGCACTTGGCTTCCGGCAGGTAAGCTATCGGGCAAGGCAGGGACTGTTCCTGAAGGCGCAGTTGGTGTATCGGAACTGGCACTAGGGTTGGCGGGGGCAGGCATGGTCGCCGTTGGGCTTGTATCGGTTGCCCCAGCCGGACTTGAACCACTTGAGCTACCAACACCAGGAATTAAGCCTTTACTGTAAGCATAATAACCACCCCCGAGTAGACCAACCAGCGCGAGGATAAAGACAATCGGCGGCGGGCCACTGCGTGAATTAGACATCGGTTACTGCTCCGGTAGTTTTTTTGAGGGGTCAAGATTAGCAAGACGGCGGTTAATCTGGTCATCTAGGCTCATTTTTTGGAAGTCAGCTTCCAGTTTTTCGTTAGGATTTTCGCTTAATTCGTTGAGGGCTTGTACGGTGAGATTACGATTTTGAACGGCATTTTTGGCCTTTTCAAATTGGGAGCGGGCTGAATCAATACTGTATTCAGCATTAACCTGCGCCATTTGGGCTAGGGCATCGTTAATCTCCGAGAGGTCTTTCATATTTTGTAAATCCGTTTTATAGGTTTCGAGTTTGGCACGCTCACGGTTGAGCTTTTCCTTAGCCCCTTTGACAAATTGTTCGGCTTGCTGGACTTGTTGTTCGAGTTGGGGCAGGACTTGTTCGACTTGGATCATCTTACCCATAGCCAATCGTGCGGCTTCGGTGTTGTTGTTACGTTGCGCGATGTTCACCTGTTGTTCATATTGCTGATATTCGCGTACTTTATCTTGATATTTGAGTTGGGCGCGTTGATAGGCCGCCACTTGGGTGGCGACGGCTTGGGTGAGCTTTTGGACAGACTGCTGCATTGCAAAAAAGGATTCTTCGGCGACCGCCACGGCGACCTGTCCGCCTTCTTCGATGGGTTTACCCCACAGCCAATTCCAACTGGCAACGAGCGTACGTCCTGCCTGTTCACCAAAAAGCCAGTAAATAAATTGACGCATGATCTTCCTACGCCGAGTATTTTTATCATACCAAGGGCGTAAAGATGAGGCTTCATCCTGAGTGCTGGGTAGTTTGGGTACAAGACTAGGCATCCCCAAAAAGCCCAGATTTTGATACGGTAGGGAGAACTTATGCTGCTGCTCCCATGAATTTGCCGAAAACCGCTGAATCTACTGTCGATCTGAGTAAAGCTTTTTTTGGTCAACCACGTGGACTTGCGACACTTTTTTTTACAGAATTTTGGGAGCGGTTTAGTTATTACGGGATGCGAGCCTTGCTTGTTTTATTTATGACGGCCTCTTTAGCGAAAGGTGGTATGGGCTATGATGCCCAAAAAGCTGGGGCTATCTATGGCATTTATACTTCGATGGTCTATCTTGCCGCCTTACCGGGTGGGTGGTTGGCAGACCGTCTCTTAGGTCAGCGTAAAGCCGTTCTGTATGGGGGCATTATTATTGCTATCGGACACTTTTGTTTGGCCATTGAGAGCGAAAAAACATTTTTTTTGGGATTAGTTTTTATTGTGTTGGGGACTGGTTTGCTCAAGCCCAATATGAGTGTGATGGTGGGTGGGCTATACCCAGAGGGCGGTGCGCGCCGTGATGGCGGCTTCTCGATTTTTTATATGGGGGTTAATTTAGGTGCCTTTGTCGCACCTTTTGTCTGTGGCACCTTAGGCGAGACGGTCAACTGGCACTTGGGTTTTGGCTGTGCGGGTGTAGGCATGATTTTGGGTTTAGCTCAGTATGTTTTAGATAATAAATACCTTGGTGAAGTCGGACAAACGGCTCCAGCGGTTTCGGCGCAAACCCTTCAGGCGCAGTGGGTTTTGGGTATTGGTAGTGGCGTGATTGGGTTAGTTGTGTTGTTGGTGCTAACGGGTTTGTTGGCCTTAGATGTCAAAGTTTTGGCGGCAGGAGCAGGGGTGGTGATTGTGGCTTTAGCCTTACTTTATTTTGGTTTTTTACTAGTCGCCGGCGGGCTTAATCAGCTAGAGCGTAAACGGGTTTTAGCGGTAGCAGCGTTATTTATTTTTTCTGCTCTATTTTGGTCAGGGTTTGAGCAGGCAGGGTCTTCACTTAATCTATTTGCCAGTCAATATACAGAACGCATGATCGGCAGTTTAGAAGTCCCGGCAAGTATTTTACAAGCGGTGAATCCTTTATTTATTATTGGTTTGGCTCCAGTTTTTGCTTGGCTATGGGTAGCCTTGGGTCGGCGCGAACCTTCGATTCCTGGTAAATTTGCCTTAGGATTAGTGATTTCAGCATTGGGTTTTTTGACGATGACCCTCGCGGCAAATCTAACGGCTGGGGGTACGACCAAAGTAAATATGTTGTGGTTAGTCCTCGCCTACTTCTTTTTGACCGTCGGTGAACTATGTCTTAGTCCGGTGGGTCTGAGTGCAATGACCAAACTTGCCCCGGTGAAGTTTTCGAGTCAAATCATGGGCGTTTGGTTTATCTCCGTCTCTTTAGGTAATCTGATTGCTGGTCAAGTGGGCGGTTTATTTGAAAAATTACCCTTACCGCAAATCTTTGGTGCGGTGACTGTGATCACTTTAGCTGCGGGTATAGTGCTTGCCCTATTGGTCAAACCCCTCAAAGGATTGATGGGTGATGTGCGTTAATAATAACTATAACTAGCCTGAAAATTGATCATCATCAGCACAAGGATAAGTCAAAATACCTAGAGTTATTAAACCTCGAACTCTAGGTAAAAAATTAGCTACTATAATTGACAGATGTTGCGATTTGTTAAGATTTATCGACTTAGTGTAAAGAATAAGAGGTTTTTTTAAGATTGCCGCGAACGAGCTTATTAGAATGCACTGAGGGAAAAGTATTTTTGTTCACGCTGCGTTGGTGAGGTCACAAACATCATGGAACTTGCATATCGGTTAGCTTGGCTAGTCCCGCTTTATCCGCTATTGGCGGCAACTATCATCGGCATGGGTCTTTTATTATTTCGTACCGCTATCAACCAGCAGCGCCTATTTGCCGCTAGTTTGAGTATTGGGTTAATCACAATCGCCTTTGTTCATGCGGTGATCATTGCCTTTTCTGCCACTGTTGGTCATCTCGAACCTTACACCTGGACGGCAGTTTGGGCAGCCGCTGGAACCTTTAGCCTCAGCATGGGCTATATCGTCGATAATTTGGCAGCCTTAATGTTAGTAGTTGTGACAAGTGTGGCATTACTAGTTATGATTTATTCCCATGGCTATATGGATCATGACCCCAGCTACGTGCGCTTCTTTGCCTATTTGAGTTTGTTTTCGTCTTCGATGTTGGGTCTAGTCATCTCGCCTAATCTCGTACAGGTTTATATTTTTTGGGAGTTAGTAGGCATGTGTTCCTATTTGCTAATTGGCTTCTGGTTTTATAAAAAATCTGCTGCTGATGCTTGCCAAAAGGCCTTTATCGTCAACCGCGTGGGAGACTTTGGTTTGTTACTCGGTATCTTAGGTCTGTTTACTATTACCCAATCTTTTGATTTTGCAACTATTAGCAAAGTGCTCACCACCAAACTTGCTGAAGGTACTATTCTCGGCGGAGCGCTCACAGTCACAGTGCTATGTATTCTCGTATTTATGGGACCTATGGCAAAATCAGCTCAGTTTCCCTTACATGTCTGGCTACCTGATGCCATGGAAGGCCCAACGCCGATTTCAGCGTTGATTCATGCCGCCACCATGGTTGCCGCCGGGGTCTTTTTGACTGCACGGATGTTTCCGGTCTTCAGTGGCAGTCCCGATACGATGAATTTTATTGCTTGGATTGGTGGTATCACCGCCGTGGTCGGCGCCACAATTGCCCTGACTCAGATGGATATCAAAAAAGGCTTAGCTTACTCGACGATGTCGCAATTGGGCTATATGGTCTTGGCAATGGGCTTGGGTTCCTATAGTGCGGGGTTATTTCATCTGACTACCCATGCCTTCTTTAAGGCGATGCTCTTCTTGGGTTCCGGTTCGGTGATCCACGCGATGGAAGGTGCTGTCCCTATCAAATATGCCCAAGACATGCGCGCTATGGGCGGATTACGTAAATTTATGCCGATCACTGCGACTACGTTTTTTATTGGCTGTCTGGCGATTGCCGGGATTCCGCCTTTGAGTGGCTTTTGGTCTAAAGATGCCATTTTAGGGGCTGCCTACATGGCCGGAATTGAGGGTAACACGGGGGCATTTGTACTGTATTTGATGGCAGCTGTGACGGCGTTTAT
The DNA here is from genome assembly GCA_038226175.1 of Gloeobacterales cyanobacterium. Classification (GTDB taxonomy): domain Bacteria; phylum Cyanobacteriota; class Cyanobacteriia; order Gloeobacterales; family Anthocerotibacteraceae; genus JBBRQP01. The sequence goes on along the minus strand of JBBRQP010000036.1, from coordinate 18,719 downwards.
GACGGCGTTTTATATGTTTCGTATGTACTTCATGACCTTTGAAGGGGAGTTTCGCGGTAACAAACCAGAAGTGCTTGCCGGAATTGACCAAACTAATGCAATGGGTATGCCGATTTTGGCTTATCCCGATGGTGTTCCTTTTGGGCCGGGGGCAATGCACACCGCAGAACTTGATGGACATGCTGACGATGCTCATGGTTTTCATGACCCTCACGAGTCAGCACTACCGATGACCTTGCCCTTGATGGCGCTCGCAGTACCCTCGATTGTGGCAGGTTTGGTGGGGTTGCCTTGGGCTAACCTGTTTGCTGAATATATTCATGCGCCTCAGGTAAGCCCTAGCGAACATGGTTTTGATGCAGGTGAATTTATCTTGGTGGCTGGCATTTCCACCGTACTTTCGCTCGTCGGGATTGCTTTGGCCTACTACTTTTACCGCCTCAAACCAGAACTACCCAGTCAGCTTGCGATCAAGATCCGTCCTCTCTATCAGTTTTCCCTACGCAAATGGTACATAGACGACCTCTACGAGCTACTGTTTGTCCAAGGTTCTCGTACCATAGCCAAAGCGGCTCTGACCACGGATCAAAAGGGTGTCGATAGTGTAATCAATGCCTCTGGGTTTGCGACGCTGCTCGCGGGTGAGACTCTCAAGTATTTTGAGTCAGGAAGAGCGCAGTTTTATACGCTCATTGTCTTTGCTTCCGTTGTTGTAATTGTTGTGCTGCTGGGGCTGCTCTAGGGAGGAAAAGTCATGTTTCCATGGTTGAGTGTCATTATTTTATTGCCCTTAGCGGCCTCGCTAGTGATTCCGTTTCTCTCAGATAAAGATGGTGCCAAACAGGTTAAATGGTTTACCTTAACCGTCTGCTTAGTAGACTTTTTGTTGATGGTAGCAGCGTTTGTTCTACATTACGACCCGAGTCAGCCGGGAATGCAGTTGGTCGAGCATTATACTTGGTTGCCGCAAATTGGTTTGCAGTGGTCAGTGGGTGTCGATGGCCTATCGATGCCCTTGTTGCTGTTGACTGGGTTTATTACAACCTTGGCGGTAGTGGCCTCATGGCCTGTGACCTTACGTCCGAAGTTCTTTTTCTTTTTGATGCTGGCGATGCTCGCAGGGATGGCAGGAGTTTTTGCAGTACAGGATATGGTGCTGTTTTTCCTATTTTGGGAACTAGAACTGATTCCGGTTTATTTACTACTGGCGATCTGGGGCGGCTACGGTAGGCTCTACGCAGCAACCAAATTTATCTTGTATACCGCCATTAGTTCGCTGTTTATTTTGGTCGTAGGCTTGGCACTTTATTTCCAAGCTGGCACCCTCGATATGGCAGAGTTATCGACCAAAACCTATCCTTTGACCTTCCAGTTGCTGTGTTTTGCGGGCTTATTCGTGGCCTATGCCGTCAAATTGCCGATTGTACCATTTCATACCTGGCTGCCTGATGCCCACGGCGAAGCAACGGCGCCCGTGCATATGCTTCTCGCTGGCATTCTGCTCAAAATGGGTGGTTATGCTCTGATTCGGATGAATATTGGCTTTTTCCCCGATGCGACCCAATACTTTTCACCTTTCTTGATTGGCTTGGGCATCATTAATATTATTTACGCGGCCTTGACCTCCTTTGCGCAACCGAACTTGAAGCGCAAAATCGCCTACTCTTCGATCTCGCATATGGGGTTTGTGCTCATCGGCATTGGCTCGCAAACAGAGATTGGCATGGCTGGGGCAATGCTGCAGATGATCTCTCATGGTTTGATTGGGGCATCACTATTCTTCTTGGTTGGTGCCACTTATGACCGGACGCACACCCTGATTTTGGCGCGTATGGGTGGGATTGCTGAGAAGATGCCGCGTATTTTCGCTATGTTTACGGGCTGCTCTTTTGCTTCTTTGGCCTTGCCGGGGATGAGTGGCTTTGTGGCAGAGTTGATGATCTTTGTGGGCATGGCCACCTCAACGGCCTACAACACGCCCTTCAAAGCTGTGGTGGTCTTTTTGGCAGCAATCGGGGTTATCCTGACCCCAATCTACCTACTCTCAATGTTGCGGGAGATCTTTTATAGCCAGCTCAACCATGAATTTATCCATGAAGAAGACCTCATTGATGCCGAACCCCGTGAGGTATTTGTGATTTTTTGTTTGCTGGTGCCCATCTTTGGCATTGGTCTATATCCAAAACTGACGACGGACTTGTATGAAGCGACGACAACTGCCTTAGTACGCACAACCCAAGCGCGCATGCAACATCGCACGGCCGAACTGCCGCTGCCCTTGCAGTTGGTTTATAGCAGCAATTTTCCAGAAAGAGTAACTCAAATTAGTCAGGCGAAAACTACACCTTAACAGCTTCCTCACTCCGATAATCCTCGGTTACGTTGAGCGCAACCGAGGATTGTTTTTAATGATGAGTTGGAACCTGCGATAGGATAAGTGAACTGAGAGGCAAAAGCCATGAGAATAGAATCCATCCGCATTAAAAATTACAAAACGTTTCGGGATGTGAATGTTGATAAATTGCCCAATATGGTTGTTTTGTTGGGAGCAAATGGCACGGGAAAATCAACTTTTTTTGATATATTTAGTTTTCTCAAGGATGCCTTAATGGGCAATGTCCGTCAAGCCTTAACACGACGTGGCGGCTTTAAAGAAGTCATTTCACGGGGTGAGACAGGCCCCATCCTGATTGAATTAAAATTTCGAGACCGAGCAGAAGACCCACTTATTACCTATGAGCTTCAAATTAATCTAGATCAAGGACAACCTATTGTCAGTAAAGAACTACTACAATATCGACGTGGTCGCTATGGTCGCCCATGGCGTTTTTTGGATTTTCACAATGGCGAAGGGAATGCCATTATCAATGAAGCTGATTATTCTCAAAAAGATGATCAAGCTCAGCGCGAAACTCAAAAACTTGATTCGCCTGATATTTTAGCCATTAAAGGATTGGGTCAATTTCAACGTTTTAAGGCAGCAGCAACATTTCGGCAGTTGATCGAGCAATGGCATATCTCAGATTTTCATATCAGTGATGCTCGTGAAGTTCAAGATGCTGGTCTTGCTGAGCACCTCTCTACCCGTGGTGAAAATTTACCCTTAGTGGCTCAGTTTATGTTTGAGAATCATCGTGAAGCCTTTGATCTCTTGCTCAAAACTATGGAAAAGCGGGTTCCTGGCGTATCTAAAGTCGAGGCAAAAGAGACCGAAGATGGCAGGATTGTCTTGAGATTTCAAGATGGTGCTTTCAAAGACCCATTCATTGCCCGCTATGTCTCGGATGGAACTATTAAGATGTTCGCCTATTTATTACTACTCTATGATCCTAGTCCTCATCCATTACTAGCCATTGAAGAACCGGAAAATCAACTTTATCCACAGTTATTACGGGAATTGGCAGAAGAATTTCGTCAATATGCCAATAAAGGAGGGCAGGTTTTTATTTCTACACACTCACCTGATTTTGTTGATGGGGTTGACTTAAATGAATTATTCTGGCTAACCAAGAAGAATGGTTTTACCCATGTTACGCGCGCTAGCGACGATGAAAATCTACGCAACTTAATCAAAGAAGGGGATTTACCCGGAGCTTTATGGCAGCAAGGGTTATTTAGTGGAGCTAATCTCAGATGAGACGTTTAGTCTTTTTACTTGAAGAAGCTTCTATGGCAGAAGTTCTTGAGATCATTATGCCTAAATTCTTTCCTACGATTGATTATCAACTGGTTACCCATCGTGGCAAACAAGACTTATTAAAGTCGATTCCACGCAAGTTAAGAGCCTGGAAAACGCCAGGAGACAGCTTCGTAATTTTGCATGATAACGATGGCGGTGACTGTTTGCACCTAAAAGCCCGTCTTGTGACCCTATGTCAAGAAGCGGGTCACCCGGATACTTTAGTGCGGATTGTCTGTCAAGAACTCGAAGCCTGGTTTTTAGCAGATGTGCAAGCTATAGAAAAAGCCTATAAATTGAGCGATATAACGCTTAAAAAACTACTAAAAAAATCTCGTAATCCAGATGCTCTCAGAAAACCTAGTTGCGAACTTCAAAAGTTAATCCCAAGCTATGGCAAGTTAAGTGGTTCTCGTGCCATTGCGGCTTATCTTGATCTCAGTAATGAGCGCTCGCCTAGTTTTCAAGCCTTTGTTCAGGGTATCCAACATTTAGCTCGGTGAACTACTTCAGATCTGAGAAAAGTAAAAGATGTTAGAGTCATACATAAAGCGGCCTTGGCATAGGCAGGTGAGCGATGGCAAATAAAGGTGATTTTTGGGGCGGTGTACTTTTTGGGGCAGCTCTCGGCGTGATGGGCGGGTTACTATTGGCACCGCGTTCCGGTAAAGAAACCCGCCGCTTATTACAAAACACCCTCGATAGTCTGCCGAATGCGAGTGAAGACACCGTAGACCGTTTTCAGGTACAAGCCAATCGTTTCTTGGAACAGGCTAGAGGCCGCGTTGAAGAAACCCTCGGTCGCTTACAAGAAGCAATTGAAGCGGGCAAACAGGCAACCCAAGAGTACCGCAGCCGCCCTGAGACTAACGGTAGTGCGCCAACCTCGCCTTTTAGTAGTAGTGAGTGAGCCCCAGTTCTGGCTTGGTTTGACCTCAGGGCTATTGGCAGCAGCCTTACTTATTTTGCTGGTCGCCTTACTGCCTTTTTTGCAGCAACTCCAACGCACTGCTAATGCTGCTGAACGCCTTTTGACGCTGATGGAGCGCGAACTGCCGCCCATTCTTAGCAATGTTCGCGAAACCACCGTCGAAATCAAAGACGTATCCGCCGGAATCGATGATGGGCTCAAAAAAGTTAATCAAGCCGCCAATAGTGTCGGTTCAGGTGTGACGATGGTACAACAGCAAACGGATAGTCTCAACACCAACACCAAAGCGGTGCTTGCCGGGATGATTACCGCTTGGCAGGTGTTTATGCGCAAGTCTAAGTCCTGAGAATCAGATTTATGGGAATTACCTCACTGACCGTTGCCGCATGTAGTCATCGAGGTCAGGTTCGTCCTACTAATCAAGATGCCTTTTATGTAGACCCTGGCCAGCACTTTTTTATAGTGGCTGATGGCATGGGTGGTCATGCCGCTGGAGAAGTAGCCAGTGATCTCGCGGTCAAGGCGGTCACCCAGTCGCTCAGACACTTTCTTGTCAGTACCAAAGCTCCGTCTGAAGGCTTGCAGACGGCCGCCCAGTTGGCGAATACCGTAATTCTCGAAGATGCCCGTCGCCATCCCTCACGACACGACATGGGGACAACCCTCGTCATAGCGATGCTTCACGAAAGTCAGCTCTGGTATGCCCATAGCGGTGACTCGCGGCTTTACCTGTGGCGCAGGGGGCAACTCAGACAATTGACAGCTGATCACACCTTAGTCGCCCAATACGTCGCTCAAGGACTGCTCAATGCCGAAGAAGCCCGTGAACATCCCTATCGTCACATACTCAGTCGCTGCTTAGGACAGGTCAACTTTTTGGGTATGACAGTAGATGTGATTACACCCGAACCCCAAGACCGTTATTTATTGTGTAGTGATGGATTGACCGGAGAATTAACGGATTGCGAAATCAGTGTCATTTTAGAAGGTACCCCAGATGTTCAGAGCGCCTGTGAGCAACTACTAGAACAAGCACTTAACCATGGCGGACAGGATAATATTACAATTGTTCTACTAAACAGCTCCGGCTGATCCGGTGTGTTACGATAACGAGACGCGATTTTGGAGGGTACAGTCATTCTGGAGCCTATTCCCCTGACAGTTAGTCTGCGTGGCACCTACGAAGCCACCGAAACCTATCAAGTCATTCATCTAAAGGGTCAACTTGATGCCTTTTCTGAGCCGGTTTTTCGTAAAGTGATCGGCAAGTATATTGACGAGGGACCTCTACACATCATTCTCGATCTAGCGACCATTGATTTTATTGATAGTTCGGGTATCGGTGCCTTGGTGCAGATGGTCAAAAAATCCCAAACCCGTTCCGGCACTTTTCAAGCCGTGACTAATGCCCGTGTTACCCAGACCGTGAAACTAGTGCGCCTTGAATCTTTTCTGAATTTACGGACTTCGTTAGCTGAAGCGATCGCGCACGTGCCCTCTAGCTAGTAACCCCCAAAAAGTGTTAGTCTAGTAGATAGCTTAAAGTTTTGTAAAGCTATCCTACCTTTGGCACGCCCTCATGACGGTTAATCAATCTTTGCGCAATGTTGCCATCATCGCCCACGTTGATCATGGCAAAACCACACTTGTGGACGCTCTACTCAAGCAATCCGGTATTTTTCGTGAAAACGAACACGTTGCAACCTGTGTTATGGATTCCAACGATTTGGAGCGCGAACGCGGCATCACGATCTTGTCCAAAAATGCAGCTGTACGGTACAAAGACTATCTCATCAATATTGTAGACACTCCTGGTCACGCGGATTTTGGTGGTGAAGTAGAACGTGTTCTGGGCATGGTTGATGGCTGTTTATTGATCGTCGATGCCAACGAAGGCCCGATGCCCCAAACCCGATTTGTGTTAAAAAAAGCCTTAGAAAAAGGCTTGCGACCCATTGTTTTTGTCAACAAAATTGACCGTCCCCAAGCCGATCCCCATCGTGCCGTAGATAAAGTTCTTGATCTATTTATCGAACTCGGCGCGGATGATGACCAAGCCGATTTTCCTGTGTTGTATGGTTCAGGTTTGGGTGGCTTTGCCATCAATGACCTAGATGATGAACGGGTCGACTTGCAGGCGATGTTTGAAGGTATTTTGCGTTATGTGCCCGCACCCGTCGGTGATGCCCAAAAGCCTTTCCAACTCCAAGTCACGACCATCGATTACTCAGAATATCTAGGACGTTTAGCGATTGGCAAGATCCATAACGGCACAATCAAAAGTAACGAAACTATTGCCTGGATCAGAGAAGATGGCACGATCCAAAAAGGGAAAGTGGCTAAATTACTTGGCTTTGAAGGCTTATCTCGCAATGAAATTACCTCTGCCGAAGCGGGTAATATTATCGCCGTTGCCGGATTTGCGGATGTCAATATCGGTGAAACCCTAGCTAGTGCCGAAAACCCCCAGGCTTTACCGCTGATTCGGGTGGATGAACCAACCCTCCAAATGACCTTCTCAGTTAATGACTCACCCTTTGCCGGTCAAGAAGGTAAATTTGTCACCTCACGCCAACTACGGGACCGGCTGTTTCGCGAATTGGAAACAAATATCTCGCTACGGGTTGAAGAGTCAGATTCTCCCGACCAGTTTTTTGTCTCGGGACGTGGTGAATTGCACTTGGGTATTCTGATTGAAACCATGCGCCGCGAAGGTCATGAGTTCCAGGTCTCAAAACCCAAAGTCATCTACCGTCAAGTAGATGGTCATGTATACGAACCTTTTGAGTTACTAGTTTTGGATGTGCCTGATTTCTCATCGGGTACCTGCATCGAAAATCTGGGTAAACGGCGTGCCGAGATGCAAAACATGATTGGCTTTGGCAACGGACGCACCGAACTTGAATTTGTGGTTCCTGCACGGGGCTTGATTGGTTTCCGTTCGGAATTTATTCGCTATACCAAGGGCGAAGGCGTCATGAACCACTCATTTATTGACTACCGTCCCTTTGCTGGCGAAATCGGTGCTTTACGTTCTGGGGTCTTGATCTCCTATGACACTGGCGAGGCGACCTATTACGCGCTCCAAGGTGCCGAAGACCGGGGGGTGTTTTTCATCACGCCGGGGATCAAAGTCTACTCAGGCATGATCATTGGTGAGCATACCCGCAACACGGATCTCGAAATCAACGTGTGCAAGATCAAAAAGCTGACCAACATGCGCTCGGCTGGTGGTGAAGAACTCGTGCACCTCAAAACGCCAATCATCATGAGTCTCGAACGCGCCCTTGAATACATCGGTGATGATGAATTGGTAGAAGTAACGCCCCAATCGATTCGTCTGCGTAAGCACAAATTGCGCGTCGCCAAAAAGTAAGTAGTTCCCTTACTTTGAACAAACTAAATGCGCTCCCTTAAGCTTTTTCAAGGGAGCGCATTTTTATTGAAGACAGACGTGGGTTATAAATGCTCTGACGTTACATGGGTAGACAGATGTTAGCACAAGTATTCAGCGCCGCTTTATTGGGTATCGAGGCACTCCAAATTACCGTAGAAGTAGATCTAGCAGCAGGATTACCGCAAACCGTCGTGGTTGGTTTGGCAGATACAGCGGTGCAAGAGTCACGAGAACGGGTCAAAGCCGCGATTCGTAATGCCGGATTTGCTTATCCTCAGCGCAAAGTCGTGGTCAATCTCGCGCCTGCTGACCTGCGTAAAGAAGGGCCTAGTTTTGATTTAGCAATTGCCCTAGGTATCCTCGCAGCGAGTGGACAGCTTGACCCGAGATTACTCGATAAATTTTTATTCATCGGTGAACTGTCCTTAGAAGGAACGCTCAAACCCGTGCGTGGAGCTTTACCTGTGGCAGATGGTGCCCAAAAATTAGGCTTTAAAGGCGTGGTCTTGCCGCGCACCAATGCCTCAGAAGCCGCTGTTATCGAAGAAATCGCCGTTTATGGTCTCGAATCCTTGGCGCAGGTCGTCGAATTTCTGGCAACGCCCGAACGCTTTACACCAGCCCAGACGCTCCCGCCGGAGGAACCGCTATTTCTAGGACTTGATCTCGCGGATGTCAAAGGTCAAAGTGTCGGTAAACGTGCCCTCGAAGTAGCCGCCGCTGGGGGGCATAATCTCCTACTAGTGGGACCACCGGGAACCGGAAAAACCATGCTCGCCCGTCGTCTACCCAGTATTTTGCCGCCATTATCTCGGGCTGAGGCGCTGCAAGTCACCAAAGTTTATTCGGTAGCAGGCTTACTAAAACAACGCGGTCATTTGCTAACCGAGCGACCATTTCGGGCACCGCATCATTCGGCTTCGGCGGCAGCTCTAGTCGGGGGTGGCAGTTATCCGCGTCCGGGTGAAGTATCCCTGGCCCATGGTGGGGTCTTATTTTTGGATGAAGCCCCAGAGTTTCGTCATGAAGTCCTCGAATGTTTACGCCAACCCCTAGAAGATGGAGAAGTCCTGATTTCGCGCACCCGCCAACAGGTTGTTTTTCCAGCCCGAACCTCTGTGGTGCTCAGTGCTAATCCCTGTCCCTGTGGCCCGAAACCACGTCCTGGCTCCTTGACTCCAGTCTGTGTCTGCTCACCCCAAGCCCGGCAGCGCTACTGGAATCGTCTCTCCGGGCCAATTTTAGACCGCATTGATCTGCAAGTACAGGTAGAAAATCTCAAACCTGATGAGTTGACCCAAACCAATCGGGCGGAGCCTTCGGCGCGAGTACGTGAACGGGTCTTGCGCGCCCGTGAACAGCAACTCCTGCGTTTTCAGGGTCAAGATATTACTTGTAATGCCCAAATGCAAACCCGTCATTTACGCGAATATTGTGGCCTAGATGCGAGCAGTCTAGCTCTATTGCAAATGGCAATTCAACGACTGGGCATGACGGCGCGTTCCTATGACCGGATTCTAAAGGTTTCTCGAACCTTGGCGGATTTAGCTAGGTGCGAAATGATTCAGGTTAGTCATATTGCCGAAGCGATTCAATACCGTTCTTTGGATCGTGAGGGTAATTTGTTGGCAGGGTAACCTTCGCTAATTGTCTGAAGATAAGCTAGGAGATTCGATTTCGAGATGATAACCTCTGATCATCTCAAAATGATGAACCCGGCATCGTCGACTTAAAGCTATTCTGTAGTTTTCGCATGCCGTTATCGCACATTTTTCAGGCCCATCTTCAGGATTGAGCTGTTCAAAAAAGCGACGGTCTGCTTCCGAATGAAAGTTAGCTGACACAGAACTTTTGTCCTCTAGCCAATTCACTAAAGGCTCTTGGACTGCTAAGACATCATAGGTATTGCTGAGTGTGACAAACCTGTAATGGATCAACTCCCGTCTATCAAAAGGTGCTAGCCGACTTTCGCTGAAGGAGTCTAGCCAATAAGAATTCTTCACAATGAGGCAGGGAAAAACATAGCGCTCTTCAACTCTTGGTATTGCACTGTCTTCTTCTAGGTCAAACCGTGGATGTGCAAATTCTTCGTGAATGCTCAGAGCCAGAAAACGCTTAAAATAAATAACTAGGATTTGGCGTTTAACAAAAAGTTGTAGGGTTAAGCCATCTTTATTTTCTATTAAGACAGCTCCCCCTGCTGCTGCATTAATTCCTCCGACATTTGACCATTTTTCATATATTTCTATTTTGAGCCTCAATGCAGCGTGTGTGGCGATCCGACTAGAGCAAACGCTCCTAATAATTTAGCCTTTTGACACTTGCAAAAACTTGGAAAAAGAGAACGTACGCTAGCTAATTAAACTGGTGGATTATTGGTGTCAGCAGCAGCAAGAATTTTGCCTTTACTCAAAGGTGCTACTTGTTGCTGAAACTCTGTACTGTACAAACGCAAGTAATTCCAATAATTGCTAAAGACTGACTTGACATAGCCTTTCGTCTCCTTAAAAGGAATCAGTTCCACAAATAGCTCTGGGTCATTAATGGGGAGAATTTTCATCCATTTCGAGACATTGCCAGGACCTGCATTATAGCTCGCCACGGCCAGCAAAGAACTATCCTGCCAGCGGTCATGGGTATGGGCTAGATACCAAGTACCAAGACGCATATTATCGCTGGGATTCGTCAGAGAATAATCGCTGAGATTGAGTTTGCGAGCCACATCCTGCGCCGTTGCTGGCATCAGCTGCATTAGACCCAAAGCTCCAGAAGATGACTTGATTGCTGGCTCAAAGGCTGACTCTTGGCGCATCAAGGATAATGCGAGCAGAGGGTTGACTTTATTTTGGGTAGACCAAGTGATTAGGTCATTCCAGTAAGGCGTAGGATAAGTCGCTTCCCAAAAAGACCGTTCTTTGTGTAACGTCTTCATCGGTTGACTGTCCTCAAAGGCCAGAGCCCCTAGTTGCTTAAGTGCTATTAGGCTTTGTCCCAATTGCTGACGGATCACCGCCTCAGTTGCCCGCAGTACAACCGACCGATCCTGCTGTTGATAGTTTTCTAGCTGAAGCTGGGTCAAAGCTTCTTGGGCTAACCCGAGACGATATAGCTCTTTGACCGCTGGTGAACCACCGGGCAGACTCGCTGGTGCTTGGCGATCAAGGCGTACTACTACCGGCGGATTTTCCCGAATGTTATAGCTGCCTTCACGGGCATCTAGACCCAAGTGTACCGCCGAGCGCCAACCATAATAAGAAGCCGGAAACCGTTGCAGAACAGTACGATACAGCGTTTGAGCGGCTTGGGTATCACCAACACTATCAGCCCAGCGTCCAGCCCAAAACCCTAACCGAGGCGTAGCATATTTATCTGCACTCAAAGTAGTGAGCGCCCGTTCACCCCAACGTCGGGCTGTGGCAGTATCTCCGGTTTGACTAGCCGTCCAAGCAATATCCCAAGTCGCATCAGCCGCATGTTCACTCTTAGGAAATTGCGTGGCTAACTGTTGATAAAGCTGAGCTTGTAATCCCCCTGTACTGATTTTAGCGGCTTGCCAAAGGGCTTGGTCGGCCACAGCCGGATAACTGCGTGCTACCTGTTGATAAAAAGTCGCCCGTTGTTCTTTGGGTAATGACTTGGCCTCTTGTAGCTGCCCGCGACCCGCCTCCGGGCTTTGGGGGTATCGGTTAATAATCAGTTCGTAGGTAGCTACAGCATCATCAGTGCGCTTGAGGGCTTGATAACTGTTAGCTAGTTGCAATAAATTTGCCGCACTCTCAGTCGCCCGCCCATAGGCCAAACGTGCCCGGTCATATTCTTTGTTACGGTAATATAACTTGCCTAATAATTCCCAATCCTGCGGGGTCAAGAAGGTCAAAGTTTCCATCTGCTTGGCATAGCGGACACTCTGAGGCTGGTCGCTAAAATACGTAATCCACTGCCGGAAATAATCTAGGTTAGTTGGGTTTTCACTCAAAACTTGGCTTAAAACTTGGGCTGTACGCGGATGGGCCGGAAATTGGGCGAGTAGTTGTTGCCAACTGTTGCGATCTCCTTGTACGCCTAGTTGATAGAGCGCTTCCGGTTGCAAAGTGCCGCGAAGTTGGCTGACTTCTTGCCATTTTTGTTGGGAAGGTTGCAGATTAGCGGCGAGTAATTGGGCTTGTCTGGCTAAGATTTGTTCTTTTAAAACTGCATATTGCGTCTGAAGTCCGTCTAAGATTTTGAGTGCCTGACCATAATTACCCGCATCTTGTAGCGTCGCGCCCAAAATATAGCGCCACTGGGCTTGTTCTTGAGGAGATTTGGCTTGTTTGACCAAACTTTCTAATTGTTGAATCCGTTCTGAACGAGGTGCTTTAGGACTAAGAGGGATACTACTGCCACTATTTGCCCAACTACTAAAGTGAGCGACTGCAACACTACCTAGTAGACCTGTTGCCGCCAGAAGTGACCAGATTATTTTGGGATTAGGCATGAGAATCAATACATGAACATGTCCCTTACTTTAACGTAAAAATTTAGGATTTGTTGTGCAAGTGCGCTCGAACATCAGTAATGCGCTAAAGATTGCACCCGCGAACCTTGCTGTGTACCCCGGCGGCGCAGTTCTTGTTCAATCGCTTGTAATACTTTACGTTTATCTTGTGACCAATCTGGCGCGAGCAAGAGATGTTTTAGACCATCTCCGGTCAAGCGATGAATCTCCATTTCCCAAGGTAATAATTCCAACGAATCGCAGACCCAATGCACATATTCTTCGAGGCTAAACATGGGAATCTCACCGCGTCGATATTGTTGGGCCATGATTGAGCCTTTGACAATATGTAACGAATGAATTTTGATCCCGGTTATGTGTAAATTCACCAAAACCTGTACGGAGTGCAACATCATCTCGAGAGTTTCACCGGGCAAGCCATGAATCAAATGACCACAAATATCAAGGCCACGTTTTTGGGTGCGACGTACCGCATCGCTATATTCTTCGACAGTGTGGGCACGATTGATGCGCTCTAAGGTCACATTATGAGCACTTTGTAGACCATACTCGACCCACAGATATTTCCTTTGCGCCAATTCTTCAAGTAGGTCTAGGACAGGCTCTCCCACACAATCCGGGCGGGTACCAATCGCCAAGCCCACCACATCAGGATGGTCAATCGCCGCTTGATAGACCTTGCGCAAACGCTCAGGCGTATCGTGAGTATTTGTAAAAGCCTGATAGTAAGCGATAAATTTACGCGCCTTAGCCCCATAACGTTTGCGCCAACCTTGCATCCCGAGGGCGAGTTGTTCGTCTAAGGACAGCGTCGGTGGGGCAATCTGAGCCGAAGACCCTGAGGCATCACAAAAGGTACAGCCGCCCCAAGTTTTAGTGCCATCCCGATTAGGACAGTTAAAGCCCGCATCTAAGGTCACCTTAAAAATTTTCTCGCCGAAACGTCGTTTGAGCGCTTCACTATGCTGGTTATAAGGTAACGTCACGGTCTCAAAAAAGTACAACAGTCACTATTGTAAACCTTCAACCACGCAGCACATAGCGCAGGGCTTGACCCATCATCAGCACATTAAGCGCAATCCATACTAAAGCAATCGGCCAAGCCAAAAAGGGTAAGCCCCAGCTATTTGCTAAAATCCCAGCATCGGTAGACTGTACGGCATATAAAAAATCACCAAAGTCGTGAACTGAATAAACACACAAAAAACTACCTATAAATAAGTTGAGTCCTAAAGCTAACCTAGGCCACAGAAAATTGATAGCTAACCAACCAAAAGCCAAGCCCGCGCCTGCCCAAAATTCCCATTGCCAAGGATACAAAGCTGTTACTGTCAGATACAAAAGTAGTCCACACAGCAGGGTCACCGCACTACGTTGCAACCAAGGATGGCGACTTGCTGCGATTAGCAACGCGCCTATGGCCGCAGTTCCCACATACCCTGCTGCTGCAATCAACGGAAAAAAGCCACCCCGAGCTTGCGTTAATCCTGATTCGTCTAGGCGTACACTCAAGGCGACAGGCACGCCTCCGGTCAGCAAAGCCGCTAATGCATGGCAAACTTCATGGAGATAGACGGTAAAAATTTTTAGGGGCAATAAAAAAGGTGTGTCCCAAAATAGGACACTGCTAACGATTGCTAAACCTAGGATCAGCCAAACTAGACTTGGGGTCAGGGTCTTAGCTACAGGCACAGAATTCATCGTGGCGTCCGCATTACTTCTTCAATCTAGCGAGAATGGCTTAGGTGTGCCAGTCGCTGCACGGCTCCCAAAAATCTGTATGCTAAAGTGGTATATTATGTAGCCCTGGCTTACTGGATGAGTTACCCAAGGCCCCAATGACTGCTGATATAGCCATTATTGCCTGTCTGATTCTCATTAACGCCTTTTTTGCCAGCGCCGAAATTGCGATTGTCTCCGTTGACCGTAGCCGTCTGCAACAATGGCTAGATAAAGGCGATCCGCGCGCTCAAGCGGTCGAAAATTTATCCCGCGATTCAACTAGAATGCTCGCCACCATCCAAGTCGGCGTTACTTTTGCAAGCTTTTTTGCTTCAGCTGAGGCCGCCACGGGTCTCACCGAACCTTTTTCCGTGATGCTCAAGCCACTACTGGGTAATTACAGTGGCACCGCTGCTTTTATTTTAGTCACGATTGTTGTCTCCACTATATCGCTCTTATTTGGTGAATTATTTCCTAAACGCCTAGCCTTAACCAACCCCGAACCCATCGCACTCTATCTGGCACCACCTTTAGAGTGGCTTTCTAAAATCGGTGCTCCACTGGTCACTTTTTTTAGTGTGGCGACTAATCTACTCCTGAGAGCCACGGGTAACTCAACGGGTAATGCCGACCGCTCAGTGACGACGGATCAAATTAAAAATATGATCGAGATTGCTAGCGAAACTGGTGAAGTCAATGATCAAGAGCGCAAAATGCTCTTTGGCGTTGTCGAGTTAGGGGATTTGGCTGTCCGTACGCTGATGGTGCCTCGGGTACAAATGGTCGCAATCGAAGCCCAGCAAACCTTAGTTGAAGCCCGTGACTTGGCTGGAGAAACCGACTATACGCGCCTACCAGTTTATGAAAAAGATATCGATAATATTATCGGTATCCTTCATACCAAAGACCTGCTGCGCGAGTGGCGACCCGAACTAGGCACAGCCCAGCGTGTCAAACAGCTTGTCCGCCCAGTCAGCTTTATCCCCGAATCCAAAGCTGCCGCTGATTTGCTGCGGGATATGCAACGAGACCGCTGCCATATGGCAATTGTTTGCGATGAATACGGTGGCACGATTGGTCTGGTGACCCTCGAAGACCTGCTCGAAGAAATCGTCGGCGAGATCCGTGATGAATACGACACTGAAGAGGAACAAGAATTTAAGCGTCTGGGTGACCACAGTGGTATTTTCAAACTTCATGCTCATCTGGCTGTAGTTAACAATGAACTCGATCTTGAATTGCCCCGCGATGACCATGTGACGGTAGGGGGTCTGCTGTATCAATATTTGCAACGCGCCCCAATTCCAGGCGATTCGCTGGTAGTTCCTGATACGGATGTCGAGGTCACTGTTCTCGAATCCCGACAAGTTAAAATAGAACGGCTGGAACCGGAAATAGCTGAGGCAACCTGATGTTTAACGCGCGCTCCACCAGTGTCTTATCGGCTTTTGTCAGCTACGGTCTCGAAAATAACCCCCTAAGTGGGCAGTGGCTTGATAGTCTAGAGCGGGGCTTAGAGCAGCAGTGGCGCTATCAGCCGGTCACGGATTTTCAGCCAGTATTTTTGTTGGGGGTACCCCAGAGCGGCGCCGATCTTCTTTATCCGCTACTATGCCAGCATTGTCCCGAAATCGCTTATTTTGCCTTAGGTCAATTGAGCATTGTCGATCATTATTTATTGAGTGACCTGTGGATGGATAGTTTGCGTGGGCTAATCCGCGAAGAAATGCACCAAAGTCTAACCTATAATCTTCAGAGTCCGGAATCTGGACTACACGAATTTTTGGCCATGTGTAATCATCCGTTGGTGCAAGGGCGCTATGGCTTAGCGGCAGTACGAGAGCTACTGATTGGCCAAGAGGATGTGATCCTCAGTCGCCATCGTGAATTTGCGAGCTATCTGCAACAACTCAACGACCGTATCCGCGAAGGCCAGCCCGAAAACTTTCTTAATCGCTATCAGGTCAATAAATTCCGTGAAGCCGTCCAAAAATCTGTATTTACGTGGCGGCGGCGCAAGCGTCCCGTCCAGCTATTTTTGGGCACAACAGCAGCAGCTTCCCTCTCACCGCGCCTATTTAGCTATCTTTTCCCGAGTGCTAAATTTATTCATCTCGCCCGTGCGCCTCAGCAAGCCTTATCCGCTTTTACAAATAATATCCGTCCTTTAAGTGACCTGCCCCTCGCTCCATCGGGCACTGTTACTGAAAAAGTCTTAGCCTCTTGCTATGGTGTGCTGACGGGCGTACTCAATCATGAAATTTTTGATTTACCTAATCCGGTTTTGCATCTGACCTATGAGCAGCTACAAGCTCAGCCCGCAGTGACGCTCGCTAGGTTAGCACAATTTTTGGAGCTACCAGATACCCTGGCAACGCAAACCTTGTTGACTACGGCATCAGCGGTCACTAGTGCCCAGCGCATTGAAGAATTTCTTGCAACCTATGCGCCTGAGGCTGCAGAGTATTACACTCATAGCCAAGCCGCTGCTTTAGCGGATGTACCTTAATCCCGATGGCTTCTCCCTTGGTAGCTTGGCTGGAGCAGCACGTCTTGGGTCTAGCTATTCCCTTTATCAAAATATCGCTTACGATTCTTTTTAGTTTGGGCATTTTGCGTTTACTTGAGTTTACACTCAAACGATTTCGCGCGTTTGTTGATGACCATGACCCAACCCATCGCTCTGATGCCGAAAAACGAGCTGACACCTTAGCCACTATCCTCAATAGCTCGGGACGTATTGTGGTCTGGGGCGTTGCTGCGGTGATAAGTTTGGAATATTTGGGCATGAATATTACCCCAATTCTAACCGGAGCTGGGATTGTCGGGATTGTTGTAGGTTTGGGGGCACAGAACTTAGTCAAAGACATCATAGTAGGCTTTTTTATCCTCTTTGAAAACCAATATGGGGTAGGCGATATTATCCGTATTGATACGTTAATGGGAACCGTCGAGAAAATGGATTTGCGCGCTACGATCCTCCGAGCGCAGGATGGTAGTGTTCATATCATTCCTAATGGCACCATTAGTCGGGTAACCGTGCTAACACGCACTTGGTCGCGAGCGCTGGTTGATGTCCGGGTGACCTATGACGAAGATGTGGATCAGGCGATGGGGTTACTCAAGCAAGTAGGCACCCAGCTAAAACAAGAAACGCCTTGGGATATGCTTTTATTGGAAGATTTTCAGGTTTTGGGCGTCGAAGACTTAGCAGAGCAAGGGGTCATTATCCGCACTGCAGTCAAAACTCTACCTGGTAAACAGTGGGAAGTGATGCGTGAACTGCGCCGTCGTATCAAACGCACTCTAGATAAAGCGGGGGTAGCTATCGCCTTTTCTAATACTTTTGTGCCGATTCCTGCAAGTAGTCCGGTGCAGTCTCAGGCCTCTACTGAACCTGAAGAGAGTTCCTGAGACGCAAGAGCTTTTTCACCCAATTTCCTCGGATTACCGTAAACTAACGAAGGTCAGATAAGTAATTACTGATGTGGCAAGCGCAACTAGACAGTGCAACCCGAGCGGCCTATCAAGCTGGTGCGGTATTGCGAGAATACTGGGGTAATCTACAACGTATTGAGGAGAAGTCGCCGGGGAATCTGGTCAGTGAGGCGGATACAGCCGCAGAAGCGGTGATTCTCAGAATTCTAACAACAGATTTTCCTGAGTACGCGGTCTGGGCAGAAGAATCGGGACAGCAGGGCAGTCATGCCTATACTTGGGCGATTGATCCACTGGATGGTACGACCAATTACACCCATAGTTATCCTTTTTATGCGGTATCGATTGCCTTGTTGGTCGATGGTGTGCCAACCGTAGGCGTAATCTATGACCCAACGCGAGATGAATTATTTAGTGCGGCAACGGGGACAGGCGCCTTTGTGAATGGTCAACCGATTCGGGTTTCGTCGATTGCTTCGTTAGAGCGCAGTATCTTGGTAACCGGATTTGCCTATGACCGCCGGCAAGTAGAAGATAATAATTACCGTGAATTTTGTCATTTGACCCATATTACCCAGGGTGTACGCCGCGATGGGGCAGCGGCTTTGGACTTGGCTTATACGGCCTGTGGACGATTGGATGGCTATTGGGAGCGGGGCTTGTCAGTCTGGGATATTGCAGCGGGGATTGTGTTAGTTCAGGAAGCTGGCGGTCAGGTCAGCGCCTATGACGGCAGCCCCCAAATGCTTGCTACAGGACGTTTACTGGCAACTAATGGCCTAATTCACCAAGAACTCAGTGATGCTTTGGTGCAGGTGAAAGGCAAGTATATCGCCCCGTGACGACTCCCGACGTTGATGCTACGCATACAACGCGGGCTTCCCAGTGAACCCTGCTATTGCATAGGGCGTTACCTGAGCTTTAATCACCGTGCGTCCCACGGCAATATTTCTGATGTTGATAGCAGCATTTACATCTCGGTCAAGCTCTAGGCCGCAGTCAGGGCAAGAATGCCACCTATCAGCTAGCATCTTCGGAACGTAGGCACCGCAAT
>JBBRQP010000035.1:0-28222 GCA_038226175.1 Gloeobacterales cyanobacterium | reverse complement strand
TGTCTGCTCTGGAAGAGGGTTGCAGCTTCTGCCAAGAGCGTTTTTTTCCAAGCGGGGATTTGACTGGGGTGAATTGCGTAGCGTGCTGCCAGCTCTGCCATGGTTTGCTCATTCTTGAGTGCTTCCAGAGTAACCTTGGCCTTAAACGCTGAGCTGTGTTTTTTGCGGGTCTCTTTCATCTCATTGCTCCTGTTGGTGTCCAGTTTACGGAGCAGGAGACTCGCTTAACTAGCTGTCCAGTTTTCCGGATCCACTATACTTATTTATGCTGAGGCTCCTGGCTTATCAGCTTAAACATCAACTTTATTCAACAAATCAGTTACTTAGCCAACTGTTCCCGCAACGTCCGTTTGAGAATCTTCCCCGCCGCTGAACGCGGAAACGCCTCCAAAATCACCACCTGACGCGGAACCTTAAAAGGAGCGAGATGACCACGGCAATAGGCCAATAGTCCCTCAATAAACTTCTCAACCCCATCCGGCGACTGACCCAACGTCGGATCACTCAACGTCACATAGGCATAAACAAGCTCACCCTTACCTGGATCAGGCGCACCTACCACCGCACTCTCCTGAACCCCCGCATACCCCTGAATCACGGACTCCACCTCTGATGAAAAGACCTTTTCCCCCGAGACATTGATCATGTCCTTGATGCGGTCAGCGATGAAATAATACCCATCCTCATCCCGATAGGCCAAATCCCCCGTCCGTAACCAACCCGCCGCCGTAAAAGTTTTAGCCGTCGCCTCCGGTTGATTGAGATAGCCCTGAAATACATGAGGCCCGCGCACCACCAATTCACCAATTACGCCATCTGCCAGAAGCGTTTCCCCCTCGGGGTCACAGATCGCCAACGCATGACCCTCCGGCATCGTCGGCCCAATCGATCCCGGTTTTTGTACGCCATAAAGCGGATTACACGCCGCTAACGGTGAACACTCCGTCGCCCCATAGCCCTGCAATAGTGGAACTCCAAACCGCTCGCCAAAGGTTTTTTCGAGGGCTGGCAATAGAGCCGCGCCGCCACAGAGAATGCATTTGAACTTTGCGCCAAACTTAAAGGGCGGCGGAAATTTCAATAACGTCGCCAAAAAACTCGGTACGGCTAATAAAATCGTTAGCTCCGGGTCACTGAGCTGAAGCATCAGCTGCCGGGGTGCAAATTTGGCCGCCAACACCGAACATGCCCCCACCCGTGGCGCGATCACCACCGCGCAGGTAAAGGCAAAGGCATGAAATAACGGCAAAATACAAAATACTCGGTCTTGGTTATCTACCCGCATCAAGGTGATCCCCGCGCGACTGTTGGCCTCTAGATTGCCATGACTAAGCCGTGCGCCCTTAGGCCGTCCTGTCGTCCCTGATGTGTAGAGAATTGCCGCAATGTCGTTGGTTGTGCATTCTGCCGTGGGTATAGGTTTAGGCAGCTCAGTCGTGATTAAAGCTGACCAAGTTTTATCCACCTGAGCCGCCTCAGCCGTTTCTACCCCAATTACAGTTTTGAGCAGCGGTAACTGAGGACGTTGCCCATTGAGCGTGTCCAAAATCGTGCCGTGGGCCATCACCACCATTGCCGCACTATCCGACAAAATAAACTGCACTTCTGGCCCTGTTAGTTGGGGGTTAACCAAAACCAGCTCAGCCCCCAACCGCCACAGGCCATAGGCCGCAATAACGTAGGGCAAACCATTAGGCAAAATCAGCGCGACCCGACTGCCAAACCCGACGCCAAGCTCAGCTAAGCCTTGGGCTAGAGCCAGACTCTGTTGCTGAAGCTGATAATAGGTCAAACTCTGTTCATCTTCGATAAAGGCGATGGTTTCAGGGTGATTATGGGCGGCAGTGTTGAGAAAGTGCACAAGATTCATAAGGGATCTGCTCCGTGGCTATTCTTAGTGTAGAAGGCTGGATTACGTGTGGCATAGGTAAGTCAGGCTATGATGAGAGTTTGGTTGCGATAAATTTATGAAAGCTACTGTTGCCGTTACCCATCTGGGCTGTGAAAAAAATCGCGTTGACACCGAACATATGCTCGGTCTGTTGGTCGCAGCGGGTTATGGGGTAGACACCGACGAAGAAAAAGCCGATTATGTTTTGGTCAATACCTGTAGTTTTATCGAAGCCGCCCGCACCGAATCGGTCAAGACACTGGTTCGCCTTGCCGAAATGCAGAAAAAAATTATTATCAGTGGTTGTCTAGCCCAACATTTTCAACAAGAACTTCTCACCGAGATCCCCGAGGCGATGGCCTTGATTGGCACGGGTGATTACCAAAATATTGTGCAAGTCCTTGAACGGGTCGAGCGCGGCGAACGGGTGACCGCCATTACTCAACTGCCGACATTTATTGCTGATGAGACCTTACCCCGTTATCGCACGACCACCGAGGCTGTGGCTTATTTGCGTGTTGCTGAGGGCTGTGATTATCGTTGTGCCTTTTGTATTATTCCCCATCTACGTGGCGACCAACGCTCACGCTCAATCGAGTCCGTCGTTGCCGAAGCCCAACAATTAGCTGCCCAGGGCGTTAAAGAAATTATTCTGATCTCACAAATCACCACTAACTACGGCCTAGACCGCTACGGTGAAGCGCGGTTAGCAGAGTTGATCACGGCCTTAGGCGAAGTCGCTGTGCCTTGGATTCGTCTGCTTTATCTGTATCCCACGGGCTTGACCCCCAAGATTTTAGCGGCACTCCAAACTAGTCCGAATGTTTTGCCATATTTGGATATGCCCCTTCAGCACAGCCATCCCGAGGTGCTCAAACGCATGAACCGCCCTTGGCAGCAGGATTTTACCTCCCGCAAACTAGATGAGATCCGCGCTGCGCTACCCCAAGCCATACTGCGCACCACGCTGATTGTGGGCTTTCCCGGTGAGACCCAAGAACAGTTTGAGCATCTCCTCGAATTTGTGCGCAGCCAAGAATTTGATCATGTAGGCGTGTTTGCCTACTCGCGCGAAGAAGGCACACCCGCTGCGACCTTGGATGCACAAGTGCCTGAGCGTACCAAACAAAAACGTCGTAAAGAAGTGATGCTGCTGCAACAAAGTATTTCCCTGCGCCGTCATCAACAGTTGATTGGTCAAACTATGGATGTTTTAATCGAAGAACACAATCCCGAAACCGGAGCTTTGGTTGGTCGTGCGCCCCGCTTTGCACCAGATGTTGACGGACGAGTTTTTATTCAAGTCGGGCGTACAGCAAGCTCTGCTAGCCTCAATGACATCGTCCCAGTCCGCATTATCCGCGCCGAACCCTATGATTTGCACGGGGTTTTGGTATAAAAATATTCCCTCATGCATCGCAGCAAGAGCTATATCAATAAAAGAGCCTTTGGTTAAATACCTTCTAAGCCCACGCCCAAAAATTGCGCAATCGTTGCTGCTTGTTCCTCAAGAACCGTTAGAGCTGGCGGCTGGTCAACACCTGAGAGACGAATATCCCCTTTGCCTTTGACTTTTAGATAAATTAGACGGCGGGGATTGAGACCACCTTTGAGCAGAACTTTGACCCCTTGAATTGTCTTAAGAGGATATTCCAGCTGGATATGACGATTTTTGCCAAGGAACCCAGAGCGGTAAATTGTTGCTTTTCCAGTTTTTTTGTCAAATTCGTTATAACCAGCGCCGACATTAAGGCCGATAGTCAGCCAGTAATATAACGCGAACAAGGAACCTAAGGTTCCGTAAGCCATCAATGTCACGCCCTGAGGATACAGCTGAAATTGGGGATTATCTACAACATTGGTGAGTGGTAAAAGATTGACCCGTCGCCAGACCGAAATCCCTGCTAAGAGAAACCCGCCGCCGCCGATCGTTAAGGCAATCGCGGTTAAATAACTGCTCAAACGCCGTGCGCCGACAATCTCGAAACGCAAACGTTCTGTTTTTGGTTGACTGCTCTGAACCATAATCTCAGTGACACTTGTATTAATGCATTGTAGGGCTAAGTTTTGTTACTCGGATACAAAACGGTGTTAAGAAACTTCACCGAGTACTAAAGATTATCCAAAAAGCTAGTACCTAGAGCCATAGGTCTGACACAATTTAGGGAACTATTCGACCCTGCGCTCTTCTATGATGAACAAAAGTCCTGATCTAATTTCTTACCATGACCTCTGTTTATCAAACCAGTGTTACGCTTGGTGGTCATCCTCTCGATTGGAAACTGATTCGCTCGATTGCCGGGGTTTTGGGTAATGACCTCCAGCAAGTCGTCCCCTTAGCCATCGAGAATGACCGTTTGCATTTAGGCTGTTTCCGTCAGCCAGACATGAACTATCGAACTCAATTAGAAGAAAAATTACGGATTAAATTACGGGTCAGCGTCCTGCCTGAGACCGAACGCGCGCGTTGGCTTACGCTATGCCAAGAGAACTTGGAAGGTGCCTTTAGTGCCAGTACTATCGCCACAGGTGCTGCTAATCAACCCGATGAACAAGAAATTGGACGTAAGGTGCAGGGCTTATTAGTCCGCGCTCTCGAAAATCGGGCTTCGGACATTCACCTTGAGCCGTTACCTGAGGGCTTACTGGTACGCTACCGCGTAGATGGCTTGCTTAAAGAAGTTGAGCTGTTGCCTGTAGAGTGGCAACGCTTGATTATCTCACGGGTCAAAGTCTTAGCCGATCTGGACATTGCCAACCAACGTAGCCCTCAAGATGGACGCTCAACCCAACTCCTTGGCAAGACCACGGTTGACTTACGCGTGAGCACGTTGCCCGTTTTGTACGGCGAAAAAGCCGTAATCCGGCTTTTACCTAAGACCAATACCTTTATGACCCTCGAAGAATTGGGTATGGATCAAGATAATCTGCACCGCTATGGGCAATGGCTCGCCCGGGCTCAAGGCTTAATCTTGATCACAGGGCCAACTGGCTCGGGTAAGACCAGCTCGCTTTATGCCAGTCTGATGAAAATTTTGACTCCGACCAAAAATATTGTCACAATCGAAGACCCAGTCGAGTATCAGCTCTCAAGTGTCAATCAGGTACAAGTTAATGTCAAAGCAGGCATGACCTTTGCCTCCGGCTTGCGCTCGATTTTGCGCCAAGACCCAGACATCATCATGGTCGGAGAAATCCGTGATCCCGAGACAGCTCAGACTGTATTTCAGGCGGCAGTAACAGGTCACTTGGTACTCGCGACAATTCACACAGATGATGCGCCGAGTACGATTAACCGTCTCATCTACTTAGGCGTTGAACCCTACTTGATTTCTGCGGCGTTACTCGGGGTTGTGGCGCAACGCCTAGTCCGTCGCCCTTGTAGTCAGTGCGTGGAATACTACACGCCGACGGCTGAAGACCTCAAACCTCTACCTCTATCTGATACGTTGACACAACAAACCTGGGCGCGTACTAAGGGCTGTCCCGTCTGCCAGGGCTTGGGTTATCGCGGACGGGAAGGTATTTATGAAATAATGCCTGTGGATAATGTCATTCGTCAGATGATTCACCAGCAGGCTAGCGTCATGGATATGAAAGCCCATCTCAAAGCGCAAGGCTTGCCCAGTCTTGCCGAAGCAGGCTTGCATAAAGTCGCCCAAGGCAAAACTACCCTCGAAGAAATACTGAGGGTAACCACCCTTTAACCTAGACCGTTTACACTATGGATGGGTCAATGTATCTTTTCACCTGTGACTGCGATGAACATCCCCCCTGAACCAACCGAACAGACCCCGACACGGGAGCTTTTTCCCTGGGAACAGCCGCAACAACTTTCATCTGCGGTGGCGCCAGCAAATTCTTGGTATCAAAAAAATCTGTTATCCCAAAGTAATGTCCCCTGGAAACCTGTGCTGATTGGCTGCGGGGTGGGCGTGCTATGTTCGGCACTCGTGCTAGCTTTTTCTAGTAGTCCTGTGCTATCACCCACTAGTGCGCCTGTAATAGCTGATAGCCCCACAGCTACACGCCCTGATCCGCGGATCAGCAGTTCTACCGATAATTCGCCCCCGAGTCGTCGTCCACTGCGGCCACGGCTCAATCAAGCGGAGCAAACCGCTATGACCATGCCGAGTGCAGTGGTTCCAGCTCAGATTGCATCAGTTGACGCTACCACCGAGCCGACTGTTACTCCATCAGCCCCGCCTGTAGCGACTGTCACAGGCTCTACCGCCGCCCCAGCAAGTAGTACAGTACCCTATCGTGGCGTGACCAAAGAAGACCTCAAAGAAATTCTCAAAAATGTCGGACGCCAAAACCCCTTTAGTACACCTGCTTTAGCCATCGCCCCGCCTCTTGAAATCAAGCCTTTACCTTTACCGCCCTTACCTACGCCCATCACCCCAAAACCGATTATTCCCCTTGAGCCACCCCCAACTCTGACGGCTTTAGCCTATGCTCCTGACTTGGGCTGGCTGGCTGAAGTTGAACTCAATGGCCAAAGCTACGAAGCTAGCCGAGGAACAAAAGTTGGTACCTGGATCGTCCGTTCTGTGGGTAAGAACGGCATCGTTGTCGCCCGAGGCAAAGAAACCTTGACCTTGTACTACTAGGATATGTCTGTGCGTTGGTCTCATTGGATAAGCTGTAGCCTAGGTCTTTGGCTACTGACTTTAGCGGCGCTAGCAGCTCCTGAGCTGCAATCAGCGCAACCCTTAAGCGACGGTACCCAAGGCATTGCCATCGAAGCCCAAGAAAGTTTAAGTTACGACATTATCGGCAAAGATGACAAAACTGTAACGCTGCTACTCAAAGGTGCCACTCTCGGTCAAGCGCCAAAACTTTTCCCAACTAATTTTGGGGCTGTGTCAATGAGCCAAACTGAGCTGGGCGTGAGTGTCCGCGTTACCTTTACACAAGTGAACACGCCCTATCAAATTCAACTTGCTAATGACAATAAGCGTTTAGTTTTGCAAGTTACCTCAGCACAAGTAGCGCAAGCACCTACCCCACCTGAAACGGTACCATTGCAGGTTTCACCTCCTGTACCCCATAGGCCATCGGCAGTGCCAGCACAGCCACGTCCGCGCCCAGCATTGCAAGCTGTACCCCAACTGCAAGAGGGTGTTTCGCGGGTGGTGCTCAAGGCTCGTAACCAAGAAGCCCGCGAGACCTTGACCTTACTGAGTCGCATTAGTCGCACCAGTATTGTGGTTGATCCCAATATTCAAGCACGGGTCACGGTTAATCTTGATAACGTACCCTTTGAAGATGCCCTCAAAGCCATAACTGAGATTGCTAATTTACAATTTCGCCGCGAAGGTGATGTTTATATTGTCTCCCAACGTACCCCACAAGCCGATAGTGCGAATGGCAATGGCCCGGAAGGCGGTCTGACCAATGCTGGTGACCCGCGTCCGCGCAGTGCCGAAGATAATCCTTCCCTACGTCTTGTTTCTGTGATCGCCAATGATACAGAAGTCGGACGGGTACTCAAGGAGATGGCTAACCAAGCCAATGTGGAGCTGGTGATCACTGGTCAACTCAATGATCCAGTGTCGGTCAGATTGGTTAACCGGACCTTTGAAGATGCCCTAGCACAAGTTTTGTCTGGTACAACTTTTGGCTTTACCCAGACGGGTAATGTGTTCCGCGTCGGGGATGCTACGCCCGGTACGCCGACTTCCAAACAGTTTAGTAAAGTTGAAGTTTTGCGCTTGAGTAATAGCTCAGCCAAAGATGTCTTTGACCTGCTACCTCCATCCTTTGCCGCACTCAATCAAGGGATTCGTCTAGATGTACCGCGCAACTCACTGATTGTGAGTGGGCCGCCTTCTTTTCAGGCTACAGTTGCCAACTATGTCAAACAACTCGATACCCCTATCCCCGAAGTCAGCTTTGGCGTAAAAATTGTTGAGCTTAACGAGTCTGGCTCTCAAGCCTTCAAAGCCTTGGCGGCCTTTCAGGCTGGAACGGGTAATAGTACGGCTTCGACGACCACTGGCACAACGCCTGCTACAACTACGACGGTGACGACGACTGACCCCTCGGGGGTTGTGACTTCGACTACAACCGCTCCTTTCATCGCCGATACCAGTATTGCCAACAGCTTAGCTGGGGTGCTTAATATTGGTAATCTGGGGATCATTAATTACAATAATTTTGCTCGTATTCTCAGTGTGGTCGATGGCTTAGTCAGTAGCGGTAAAGGCCGGACATTGACAGACACTAAAGTTAGTACGATCAGTGGTCAAGCAGCTTTTATTAACGTTGCTCAAGATATTAACGTCACCACGACGACCCAAGCTAGTACCACTACCATCCCAACGACACAAATTCAAACGATCACCGCAGGGACAACGGTCACCATCAATCCCACTGTTCAGGGTAGTGGTAACGTATTCACCGATATCAAAGTCGAATCTTCGATCCCTGGTAGTCAATCAGCGCCTAATGTTGCCCCTAATGTCAGCCGCCGTCAGGTTGCCAACAAAATCATCCTCCATGATGGTGAAACCGTCGAGATCGGCGGTTTGCTCCAGAGTAATCTTCAAGAAAACCGCATCCGGTTCCCAATTTTGGGAGCTATCCCCTTGATTGGGCCTTTACTAAGTGACTTACTATCGACGAGTAGCTACAACAACACGACCTCTGAATTATTGGTATTTATTACCGCTTATATCAATAACCGTCCGCAAACTAAAGCCGCTATTACCCAAACCGATAGTACCTCAGGTGTGCGGGTCACACTCCCTCCAGTCACGCTCAAATCTAATCCGTGAATAGGCTGCTCAGTGTTAGCCAGAAATCCCGTAATAGCGGTGGTTTTTCGTTGTTATTCGTGCTGTTTATCGGAGTCTTTTTAGTTGCTCTGGCAGGATCTTTGTTGGTCTTGAGCAATGCCCAATCTCGTCGTTCTATCGAGCAACGTGAACGCCTTATGGCGGATGTGAGTGCCGAAAACGGCTTTAATTATCTCGTAGCAGCACGCCGTAGTGATTTGCTGATCTTGGGTTCAAACGGCGACTGGGGACCAGAAAATGCCGATGAGCCTTATGTATTAGCGCTTGGGGATCAACTTTACTTTGCTGCAACCCAAGTAGATGGTGCGGCGATGGTGTTAGATGATTACCTTGATGCACGACCATTACCGACGGGTTATCCTAATGCCCTAACGCCAGTACGGGGCAAACAAAGCGCCCAACGCTGGTGGCTTTATAGTCTAGGCGCTATCCAGTGGCAGCCTTTAGATCTGCAAAAGCTGGTCAAGCAATTGGGCGTTTATCGCGTAGCCCAACGCGATGTCATCACCGTAGGCGAAGTTGTAAGTAGTCAAGAGCGTGTCCTACAGCGTCAAGTCCGTACTCGCCGTCTAAATTTTTGGCTAGATTTTAATGACCCGCTCGTCACCCTACGTCCAGAAACTGCTCTAGCTCTGATTCCAGTCATCGGCTACAACCGCAAACAAAGTCAGCGCCCAATTTTTGATGTGCGTGGTAGTTTGAGTGTCGATAGTCAAATTCGCTTTTTAGGACCATTACTGCTAGATGGATTTGGGCAAGAGAGTCCCGTATTGGCTAGTCGTGGTCAAGCTGAGCTAAATTTTGCTGCTAGTACTACGGATCTCGACAAGGCCAACTTAGCACTCTATCCTAATGTGAGAAAAGATAATGTTGGATTGTGGGTGGTAGGAGATGGCTTAGTTAATAATGGTGCCAAAGTTACCCTTAGTGAGCAACCACAAATAATTGAACCTACCCGCCGTGCGGCTCTGCAACTAGATACCAACTTCGCGATGCGCATTGGGCGCTGGGGAACCAGTTATGACAGTGAATTTAAAGATGATGCTGACATTACCAATACTGATAGTGGCAAGTTGATTTATAGCAGTACTACCCACGAATTTAACTTTAATAACGCGCGTAATGGCATTCTTTGGATCACTACTAAAGCCTTGATTTTGACCAGTGATACCTATCGCGAGTATACCTATCGGGGACATGGCACGCTGATTCTGACCGGAGAGGCTGGCGCGACCTTTAAGAATGTCAGCTTAACCGCTGCCCTCAATGATCCTCAGGCTAGTTTGAGCCTCATTATTGCTCCCCAACCGCCAATTCCCACCACGCCTTTACCCCCGGGAGCTAGTGTCGCGGTTCCTGCTGCTGCCCAGTTTACAGCAGCCGGTTTGGTGCCACCGACGGTTTTGGCAGATGAAAAAGAACGCATGGTGACCTTTGATTGCAGTTTAGATCAACGCCTTGCGATTGCAGACCCGCTTGTCAATGACCCGCTTGTGCGTCGAACAGTAGGGTTTCTTAATTTTGATCGGCTCTCAATACCGCCGGGCGCACGTGCTTATGTGATCAAAACCATACCGATTCAACTCAATACATCATCTAATTTATTTAATCGTCAGCAAACTGGCAAAGTTCTCAATCAAGATACCTGTGTGGTCTTAGCCCGTGTCGAAAAAGGTCAAACTGAAGTTGTGATTTCTCTAGGACTCAACACACCACAACAAGCCGGGAAAGTTCAAATGCGTTCGTTATTTAATGCTAAATCTATTCCTCTCAAGCGCATTCAGGCTACTATTTACGCAATGAATCCTGTGGAGATTCAAGGCTCAAATCGTATTCTCGGTCAACTGATTGCTCCACGCTTACGCCTGCGTCCCACCGCTGCGAGCACCCTGTATGCCTCCGACCAAAAAGATCGGTATCAAGTGGATTTTGTCTTTTCGCCACCGCCCCCCACATTAGGTAATTGGCTGATGACGCTGCGAGCTGACTATGTCCCGCGTCCCTCAGCTCTACCTGTCACCTATCTTGCTGCCCAACAATGGCATCCGCTACCCGCCTCAATCTTGACTGCTGATGGCTCTCAGATTCCCTATCCCGAGCCTGCTCTTCCCGTTGCCCTACCCCCGCCTTCTTTAGCAAGTAGCCCAAGTCAGCAACCTCAGACTAGCAGCCCACCGTCGCCGAGTGGCACACCAACACCACCTGCAACTCCCGCAGAAGCTCCTCCCGAACCCC
This sequence comes from Gloeobacterales cyanobacterium, assembly GCA_038226175.1. GTDB lineage: Bacteria > Cyanobacteriota > Cyanobacteriia > Gloeobacterales > Anthocerotibacteraceae > JBBRQP01. The sequence goes on along the minus strand of JBBRQP010000035.1, from coordinate 17,293 downwards.
TATTTCGTATTTTGACTCTGAGTCCTGAGGGCGTTACCCCCAAGTCAGCACAGCTCTCTATCCAAATTGGCGATCAAACCACGGCTCAGCAAGTGGAAGTAGGAACAGTAGTTTCTGGTTGGCAAGTAACTGAGATTAGTGATAGCCAAGTAATTTTGACTAAAGGACAACAGCGTACAGTGCTGACACGATAGCTAGCTAACCAAAGCGCGCTTAGTAGACAAACCCAATAGCGGTTCAGATGGCTGTAATTAGGATACTAACTCTGGGTCTTGACAAACCCGCACTCCCATTTGTTCGAGTAAAACCAGACTATGGGTCGGGCCATCAATGCGCCCTTGCTCATCTAACCAGTAACATTGCACATCCAGACTTTGGAAATAAAGTAGATAATCACCTAAAGGCGGATGGTCAAAAACGGCGGCTTTAGCAATCGGATACCCGGCTTGTCGCCAAGGTGCGAGGGCAAAATGTTCGTAATAAAATAACTGACCAATGGTTTCTTGAATCGCCTCAGCAATATCTTGCTGGCCTAATAATTTGATCTCAGCTAACAATATCTGCTGGTCATCAATTGCCAAAAAATCAAAGGTATCTGGGTCTTCACGTACCTCTTTACCAGCCCAGCGAAACCACCGCCGAAAATCTCGGACTAAATGATTATGGGCTGTCGTGCGTTCGAGTTGGCGACGACGACGGCGTTCAGCAAGCAGAGGATCATGGGAAAGCCCGCTAGGCAAGCCACTTTTTTGATAAGTCGGCAATTCTTCCGGCTCAAGAATGAGATGCCCCCCAGTCGGGCGTGGTCGTCCGGCGACCGCTAAACGGGGAGCAAAATTGAGAGTGACTACTTGTTCTGGTAAGTGCGCTAAACGCAAAAATTCTTGATTTTCAGCTTGGGTTGGTTCTGCTGTAAATATTTGGGCAAAAAGTTCTGGCTCAAAATTAAAATCCTGACAAAATTGTTCTGGTGTGACGAGGCCAGCTGGGGGGTGCAAATCTAGATGTCCGAAGTACAAGGCCACCAGCAAAGGATAGACCGGTATCGGCTCACTGATTAGGGTTCGCCACAGTAAGCTGCTACTGGGGGCACGGGCTACTTGGGCTTGGGCATGACGCCCAATTACCTGCAAAAACTTGGGTAAACCAGGTTGCCAACCGCAGGGATTGTTATCAAAACCACAGCTTTGGCGACCTTGATCTAGCGTCAAGGCCGTAACGCCGTCGTAGACCCGAAACGGACATAAATCGCGGTCTTCTGCCAAAAAAGCTGGACTGTGCCAAAAATGGGCAGCTTGGGCGTGACAGCCGAGTCCTTGTTGACCGTTAGCACCTTTGTACCAACGTGGATCATGGGCAATCGTGGGTTGGGGCAAACCCTGACGATCATGGCTTAAGGGTGGCCAGATCCAGCCTGCGGTTAAACGGGGGTGAACTTTAGTATAGAGGTCATCGCACCAGTCTATAATTTGGGTTAGTGCAATGGTTTGCTCACTGCCAACTTCGGGAATCAAGTGATACTGGCGGTGTAGAACGAAAGCTAATTCTACTTCACGACTACGAAATGTTGTTTGTCGCGCTTGGTAATGCGCTAATAATTGACTGGCATAGGTGAATAGATCATAACGTTGGGAGTTGATTTCCATGGCTAAAGTCGTTCCTCATCCCCAGTTAACAGCCAATTTACCGAAACTCCTAAGGATTTGGCAAACCCCACTAATTCCCAGTCCACGACGCGCCGTTTACGATTTTCGATCTGCCCGATTTTGACATAATCGAGATGTACACCATAGTGCGCCAAGCGTCCCGCTAATTCATCTTGAGTGAGTTGGAGCCGCTCTCGTAGCCAGCGTACTCGTGTGCCAATCAAATTGGCTGGCTGAACTACAGTAGACATGGGTTAATGAGGCTAGGACTTACTTAGTTTAGAAGAAAATTGAAGGAAAATTGAATAAATACCATTAGAAAAAACTGAGGCATAGGATCGATTTTCATTTACTGCCCAAAACATGAATTTTCTACAGTACTAATATGTGACGCAAGGATGGGTACTTATGGTAGTAGAGCGGCAGTATGACGAGGACATGACCCATTTTTCTGATGATGCAGTAGACCATTATCTCAATGGTATTGGTCGGATTGAGCGGGTAAGTCCAGAGGAAGAAGTTCACCTAGCACGGTTGATTCAACGCGGTGCCGTCCTCGAAGAAACACACCAACGGCTCAGTATCGACCAGCCCACTACCTGGGAAACAGTGGCTCAATATCTAGAATTACCTTTACCACAACTCCAACGTCAACGTCAGCAAGGGAGCCATGCCCAGCGCAAGTTAATCAATGCTAATTTGCGTTTGGTAGTCTCAATTGCCAAAAAATATACCAATCGCAGTGTCCCTTTTCTGGATTTGATCCAAGAAGGGAATATCGGCTTGATGCGTGCGACCGAAAAATTTGATCCGGAAAAAGGATATCGCTTTAGTACTTACGCCACTTGGTGGATTCGTCAAGGTATTACCCGCGCCATCTCCAATCAAGCCCGTACCATTCGCCTGCCGATTCATGTTACCGAAAAACTACGCCGGATGCGCCAGACGATGCGGCAATTTATTGAAGATCATGGTCATCGCCCTTCTGAACAAGACCTCGCTCTAGCCCTGGCAATTAAAACCAGTAAAATTCGTCTCTTACAAGATGTCTCGCGTCTGCCCGTCTCGCTCGAAACCCCAGTCGGTAGCTCGGGTGATCTGGTTTTGGGCGACTTACTTGAAGACTTAGACGCCAGTCATATCCAGCACGCGTTGACTCTCGAAACCCTCAAGCGTGATCTGGCTCAAGCGCTGGTACATTTGCGTCCGCTTGAGCAATCGGTGCTTAATCTGCGCTTTGGCTTAGACGGCGAACAACCCGGTCTTACCCTCAAGGAAGTCGGGCTGATGCTCAATCTCACCTATGAACGGATTCGTCAGATCGAGCGCGATGCCCTCCAAAAAATTCGTCGCTCTCAGCATCAGCAAGTGTTGCGCCAATACTGCTAGGTTGCCTTTCGGTGCTAAACTCAAACCATGGAAAAGCTGGCGGGGTGGTCAGTTGCCAAATTAATCGGACAACTTTTTGTAGTGCGCACTAGTGGCTATCAACGCGATCAAGACCGTCTGTATTCAGAACGAGACCTGAGTGAGGCCGACACCCTAGCGGCAGTGACCGATTATCAGGTCGGTGGTTTCCTAATTTTTGGCGGTAGTGTGACCGAAAGCACCGTCAAAATTCGTGAACTCCAGCGCTTGAGCGCGGTTCCCTTACTGATCTGCGCTGACCTTGAAGAGGGAGCCGGTCAACATTTTATGGGTGCGACCTGTCTACCTCCGGCTATGGCTTTAGCTCAAGCTGGATCAGCGGCTTGTTATGAAGCGGGCTTGATTACTGCTGACGAAGCCCTCAGCGTTGGTATTAATTGGGTGCTCGAGCCTTTAGCAGATGTCAATAGTAATCCCCTAAATCCGGTGATCAATGTCCGCGCTTTTGGTGAACAAGCTGCACAGGTACAAACTCATAGTTTGGCGTTTTTGCGCGGCTTACAGGCTGGTGGTGTACTGAGCTGTGCCAAACATTTTCCAGGACACGGCGATGTAGATAGTGATTCTCATCTGGCACTGCCTCAGCTGATGTTGAGCCAAGACCAGCTAAGCGAGGCGCACTGGCCTCCGTTTCGAGCGCTGATTGCTGCGGGGGTTAGTGCAGTTATGGCGGCACATTTGCAGGTTCCTGAGCTTGACGCATCCGACTTGCCAGCGAGTTTGTCGCCTTTTGTGTTGACAGAAATTTTGCGCAAACAGTGGGGCTTTACGGGTCTTATCGTCACGGATGCCCTGACGATGCACGCTATTACTGATCGTTATGGTGCGGGGCAAGCTGCGGTACGCGCGGTTCTCGCCGGGGCTGACATTATCTTGATGCCCCAAGATTTACCCACAGCTTACGCAGCTATGATCGAAGCGGTACAAATAAGGCAAATTTCTCGAGAACGCCTCGAGGCATCGGTCACAAGAATTTTGATGGCTAAGGCTCAGATTCCTGTTTTCACCAAAAGCATAGACTGGCTAACTCACAGACAGCGCAGTCATGAGCTTTATGCCCAAGGACTCAGACTACAGTTGCATTCTGCTCTGCCTAGTCTGCAAGCAGATCCTAACCGCTGGAAAAACGTGTTGGTTTTTTCTCCAAAATCACCGCTTGCCCCTTTAATCACGCAGCTTCATCCTCAAAGCTATGTTTTAGCTGACAATACCCAAGAATTTCCGGCTCTAGGCTCGGCTGAGTGGGTACTGGTGCATCTGCTATTGGCTACAGGCCCCTATCACAGCTACACGTGTTTATCGCAGGCCTTAGAAAACTTCTTGCAGGCGTTGTCTACGCGCACCCGGGTGGTGGTGGTGAGTTATGGTAACCCTTATTTATTACAAAATCTGGCATCAACTATCGAACGTATTTATGCCTACAGCCCGCGACAACAAGCCCAACAAGCCGTAGTGGATCTGTTTAGTTGACCAACATCAAACAGTCATGATCTCTTTTTCTTTAGCAGTGGTCAGCTTATCAACTTGCTCAATGTATTTATCAGTCAGCTTCTGAATAGCATTTTGAAAATCGCGTACTTGGTCTTCGGAGACTGATTTATCTTTTTCTTTGCGGCGCATTGCATCAATGGCTTCACGGCGATGATTACGCAGGGCAACACGACCTTCTTCGGCGGAACCTTGTAGGGTTTTGACCAGAGTTTTACGCCGATCTTGCGTGAGCGGAGGAATATTTAGGCGAATCATGCCGTTATCGTTATTGGGAGTCAGGCCAATGTCAGATTCGGCAATGGCTTTTTCGATGCTTTTGCCCGCAGAACGCTCGTAGGGCTGAATAGTGATGGTGCTCGAGTCAGGGGTTGAAATATTGGCCAGGGATTTGAGTGGCGTCGGTGTACCATAATAATCAACAAGAATACGGTCTAACAAACTGGCTGAAGCCCTTCCGGTACGAATGCTATTAAAATTACTGCGGGTTGCTTCCAGCGATTTTTGCATCTTCTCTTCAACTTCTTTGATCTCCATCGCCTGTGCCTTTGCTGGTGTTGCTCTTCTCATTATCCCATGAAGGGCGAGATTCAGTTACAGGCATGGGTTGGTTGGTACTGCGCCGCATAGGTTCCGGTACTATCTTTGTTAGCATTGTTAAGCATAGTATTGCCACAGATTTCAGCTTGGGGCGTGGCCTGAAATTTGATGCCCCCGCCTAAATTGTCGTGGATATTGTTGCTATAAACATTGTTTTGGGTGCCATCAAGACTGGTATCACCCCCGAGACGTACGCCCGCACCCACATTACCAAAAACCTCGTTAAATCGAAATGTATTACCACTACCTCGGCTATCAAAGCCACCAGAATCAGGGTCTTGTTGCCCAGTGCAAGAGTTATTTTCAATAATATTTCCCGTTGCTGCTTCTTTGATATCTACACATTCATTCCCTTGTGTATCAAAGAAATTATGATGTACCCAGTTGTTATTAGATTGATCGGGATCAGTAGTAGGGTTTTTGCCATCATCGCGTTGCTCGGGAGCTGTACCGATATAAATTCCTTCACCATTTTTGCCACCGCCATCAAATCGGAAATCATCGATCCCACAATTTTTAATATGGTTGTGCGCAATCTCATTATTTTGAGCAAAGTAACGCAATCTAACGCATTCACCAGCAGAGTTGCGCAGATTGAGATGAGCAAGGGTCAATCCTTCAACGCCTTGACGGGTGCCTTGACCCTGAGCATAGATTAAAATTCCTCGATAACCTGAGCTACTATCAGGGTCTTCAAACCGCCCATTGATCGTAAATCCTTGCAGTGTGATGTAATTATGATTGATCTCGAAGACATGATCTTCACCTTGTCCTCGGACTACAGCATCTACTGCACCAGTAATAATAATCGGTTTAGAGGCTGTCCCAGAGCGTTTGGTAATCATATCTTGCAAGTAGGTTCCCGTAGTCAAAAACACGGTATCCTCAGCTAGAGCTAGATCAACGCCCTGCTGAATCGTAGCCAATGCCGAATTGGTCGATAGACCATCAGCCCGGTTATTTCCCGTTGGGCTAATGTAGTAGGTTTTGGCCATCAGGCTTGTACTCCCTACCTGAGCTATGGTCAAACCCGCTACCAAAAACAAACATTGTCTTAGATAGATCATCTGAGGTCTCTAGGGGAATATAGCTTAGGTTAGGGTGCTTATTAGAGTTAGGGCGACCGTATAATTGCGGTTTAGACTTTGCGTTAAATACGGAGGATAAAAATATGCTCAAACCGTCAACGCTAATAAACAGGCAACTGAGAAAAATATATATTCAAGATAAAATAACTTCCAGATAAATTGATAAAATTGTGTGTAATCTACTTCACTCTGAGGCTGGACTTGATAATAGTTCCAAAGTAACAATCCGAGAAACAACAAATTAGAAATCCACAGCATGTTTTGACCACGACCAGAGCCAACAATCCATGGTCCTAACCAGCCAATCCCAATCATAACTAAATAATCTATGGCGAGTAAAATACTACACAACACGAAAACCTGCGACCGCCCCCACTTTAGAGAAAACGTCTTAATATTATTTTCCTTGTCTCCGACCGTGTCTGGAATATCTTTAAATAGCGCAATTACACAGCCAAAGATCACCATGAATCCTGTTAACAGGGTAGGTCTAGCCCAACCTGAGATCACTGGGCTGAGTGCTGCGCTATGAAAAACTCGCGCAAAGTAGCCATAAATACCTAAATTAACGATTATGCCCCGGACAACAATAATACATAATGCCGCGCCTAGTGGGAATCGCTTTAGACGAAATGGTGGAAGCGAATAAGCTGTTCCTAAAAGGATGCTACCTAATACGGTCACAAACAAAAAAAATCCTTGGGAGAGCGCAATTAATAGTGACAGAGCCAGACAAATACCAATCACAAGTTGGCCTTGCTGGACAGTGAGCTTACCCGAAACTAGAGGTAAATAGGGTTTATTAATGCGATCGATTTCGATATCAGTAAGCTGATTGAGACCAACAATATATATATTTGCTAATAGACAACTTACTAGGGCAAAAACTAAAAATTTTACGGTTATGAGAAATGATCCAGTTACAGTTGCACGATCTAAATAAGAAAGGGCAATACCCCAAAGGCTAACAATACTGATTGAAGTTCCGATCATCGTATGAGGACGACTAAACTGCCAAATTGGATTTTTAGTTAACATGAATTTACTCCTCACACATCAGCCAAACCGCTTACTAGTGTACAGGATTTAGTCAGGCAGTGTGGTCAATAGGGCAACCTCCCAGGCCAAACGTGGCTGTACATGACGCATCAATTGTTTACGTAAATCCTCTAAAGCCGCTAACCCTCGTGTTTGTTCGGTCAAGCCCTCTTCATAAAGTGATAACCAGAGTTTTTGCTGGAGATAATCAATTAACCAGCGTTGGGCGACACCATCTAGCTGTAAATCAATTTCTCGAGCCAAACGTAGCAAAGGTAGAGACTGACAAGGCCAAGGAAAAAAAGAATCTAGTAAATTTTTGGGCATGCGCTGAAATTGTTTAATAATCCGGATTAATTCACCCGCACTTCCCTGCGCCATCATCAATAACTCTGGTGGATAGGGGTCGTAATGATCAGCCGGGACTAAGGTGTGCAGGAGTTCTACAGCAAGACGATGGAATGGAATTGCCTGAGCGCGCGAGCGCACCGTGGGTAAGACAAGATGTAATTGATTAGCGAGCAAAATCAAGACATTGTTTTGTGGTTCCTCTAAGGTTTTGAGAAAGGCATTAGCTGCCCGTTCATTCATCAGATCCGCCCCTTCAATGACGACAACCCTGCGGCTAGAGCGTGCCGGATAATGGCTCAAAAAACGAGTGACCTCGCGGATCTGCTCAAGGTAAATTTGAGGTAGATTTTGTGTTGATAGACCTTCAGCTTGGGCTTGAGTAACGCTAAAAAGCTTTTCTCCCTTTTTATAGGAAGGCTCGAGCCAAAGCAAATCTTCAGGCTGAGGGGCAACGTCATCTAACAGGGCTTGGACAAAAAGTCGCGCGCTCAAAGCTTTACCCACCCCACTAGGTCCATAAAAAAGATAGCCTTGGGCTAGGCGTCCTTGGGCTAGGGCTTGGGTCAAAATCTGGATCGCTTGGGGTTGACCGCAGACTTGCTGCCAATTAACCGCTGTACTTGCATGGGTGAGCATCATATCTCCATCATAAGTATCCCGCTCCGAAAATAAGAATGTTAAAATTCCCTTAAGCCTTTTTGTTTTTAACGACGATTTAGATTTGGAGTTGCCTGTGACGGCTAGCCTAGAAACCCCTTTATCTCTCGACGAACCTATTTTGGCGCAGGTGCGTGACCGCCTAGTAGCGGGCGGCGCTTTGATCCCCGATACCACCGAAAACCTACTAGAAGTAGTCGGAGTCTTACAAAGCTATGGGCATGTACTTGATGCCTATTGGCGCAATTTGTCCTATGTAGCCGATCAACAATTTCTGGTTCTATTTCCGTTTTTCAAATATTTTAATGGCGATGTGACCGTAGCTCGCGTGTTCAAACATTTTAATCATGACCGCTTAAATTATGAATTTGCTGAATATTGTATGAAGTGCATGTTTTGGCATGGTAGTACCGAGTTAGATCTGTATCTCGATAGCGCGGAATTTAAAAGCCGTTGTGAAAAAGTAATCCAAGCCAAAGTCCGTGCTAATCATGTGATGCGTGGGATGCATCGTCTTTTCCCTGATTTTTTGCCGGAGCAAGTACGGCAGCTAGTGTACTACAGCGCTCTTGGTCAATTTTGGCAAGTGATGAGCCCCATGTTTCTCACCTTGGCAGACCTTTATGACCAGGGAAAAATTGGCTCAATTAGAGCGGTAGTCGATCATGTGCGTGATGGGTTGGTCAAAGCAGCTAACCAACCGTTTATTTATCGTGTGAAAGTTGATGGTCAGGTGTATGACCTTGTACCCAAGAGTGCAAAGCTAACCTTTCTACGCGATCTAGCGGTTCCTTATGTGGAGGCCGTGTTCTTTCGTTCGCTACCCTTTATGGGGACTGTTTCTTATAACGCCCAAGCCCGACAAATCTCTCCTGATCAAGCTGATTTTAACTACGGAGCCCTCTACGCTGACCCCTTACCGATCGGCGGCCCGGGTATTCCCCCCACTTTGTTGATGCAGGATATGCGTCATTTTGTGCCGCCTTATTTACAAGAGTTTTATAACCAAAGTCTGCGTCAAGGTAATGATGTGCGGGTACAGCTGTGTCTGAGCTTCCAAAAATCAATGTTTTGTGTCACGACTGCCGCTATGCAAGGGCTAGCACCCTATCCACTGACGACCAAACAACCCAAGCAACAACAGGCCAACTATATTTATTTTACCGATTGGGTCAAACGCTTGGCAGATTCGCAGTTGGTCAACTTAAATTAACTGGCTAATTCAAGATTGATCTTATCTGTTCCCTAAGCGATTGGTAACAAAAATAAAAATAAACGAAGTAATCGTCAGCAGTAAGACTAATCCAAAAGCTAGCGCATTTTCTCCCGTCTGCGTAGCCTGATAAATTGCTAGCGGCATGGTTTGCGTTTGATGGGGAATATTTCCAGCGAGCATCAGGGTTGCGCCAAATTCACCCAAGCCCCGGGCAAAACTGAGAATAACTCCGGCGGTAATACCACGCCATGCTAAAGGTAAACTCACTTGAAAAAAAGTTTCTAGCTTTGATTTACCTAGCGTATAAGCCACTTCTTCATAGGTAATATCAATACTTTCTAAGGCAGCGCGCGCTGTGCGCACCATCAAAGGCAGAGCCATGATAACGGCAGCAATAATCGCGGCCTGAGAAGTAAAAAGTGGACTCCAACCAAACCATAACCATAAATATTGACCCAACCAACCCCGTCTACCAAAGATGCCCAATAAATAAAAGCCGACAGCCGTGGGTGGCAAAACAAGGGGCAGGGTAAAAATAGTATCTAGGATATCTCGCCCCACAAAACGTCCCCGGGCTAGAATATAGCCGACAGCTGTCCCCAATACAGCCACAATTAGCGTGGCAATAGTAGCGACATAAAGAGAAAGTTTTAACGAAAACCAAGGATCAATCATGGGACTGTGTACAGACCTATCAAATTTATCATCATGTCTTGCTTAATCCAAAGTTTGCGCGATTACTATCAATTAGCCAGCTTTTAAGCCACAGATTTTTACTACTAGATTGGGTTAGTTAATCATAAAAAGTTAGGCTATTTCACTGGTAAAAACCCCTGCGCCTGCAAAACTTTTTGTCCATCTTTTCCTAATACGTAACTGATAAAGTTTTGGGCTAATTGTATATGCTTACTATCTTTAACAATAGCAATCGGGTAAATAATCGGTTCACTATAACTTGCTGGTATAGTAAAACTTATGGTTACTTGTGTACTAGTTAGCGCATCAGTTTTATAGACGATCCCTGCATCCACATTGCCACTTTCGACATAGGTCAGGACTTGACGAACATTTTCGCCATAAACTAATTTATTTTGGTCAACAAGAGTTTGATAGACCCCCGCTTTGGTAAGAGCCTCTGCTGCATATTGCCCAACAGGAACGGTCTTCGGATTGCCTAAAGCCAGTTTATTTAATTTCACAAAACCAGGAAATGCTGTGAGTTTTTGTTGCCCTCGCCCAACGATGACTACGAGTTGATTACGGGTAAACGGCTGAATGGATTCTTTTACCAATAAATTTTGCTTATTCAAAATATGGATTTGCTTAAAGGCAGCTGAGGCCAAGACATCGACGGGCGCGCCCTGTTGAATTTGTTAGGCCAATTCACCGGAAGAGCCAAAGTTAAATATAATTTTATCGCCAGGATGCTCCTGCTCAAAACGGGTCGCTATTTTTGTAAAGGCTTCTTTGAGACTAATCGCTGCTGAAACCGTTACATCAGCAGCCCCAACTGTTGTGCCTAAACTCAGACTTAGCAAAGTCATACAAGCCAGTTTTTGGAACGTGCGGTGCATAGTTTGTGCTCGATTGAAAAACTTCTCAAGTTATTCTAAGACATCACTCACCCAAACTCTCCAAACTTGCCCGCGAAAATATACCCGCGCCCAAGTCCGTCACCATACCGCGCCCAAATCGCTCTGCTCCCGCACAGGCAATCATCGCTGCATTATCCGTACAGTAGGCAAAAGGCGGAAAAATTACGCGCCAACCTTCTTTCTCCCCAAGTACACCCAAGCGTTTGCGCAATCGCTGATTGGCACTAACGCCGCCCGCTACTACTAGCGTTGCTAGCCCCGTCTGTTTCATTGCCAATTGCACCCGCTGCGTCAAAATTTCTACGACTGTCCACTCAAAGGACGCACATAAATCAGCTTGATTGAGGTCAGGCTCCTTTTGTAAAATCCTGGCTACGGCAGTCTTTAGGCCACTAAAACTGGTATCCAAAGGGGTACTAACGACCCCCATCGGCAAGTTAAAATGCTGGGGATCACCTAATTGCGCCATTTTTTGAATTGCTGGCCCACCGGGATAGCCCAACTGCATCAATCGCGCCACCTTATCAAAAGCCTCACCCACTGCATCATCACGGGTTTGACCCAGCGTCTGATACACACCATGCTGTTGGACTTCGATCACACTGGTATGCCCTCCAGAAACTAACAAACAGACAAAGGGCGGCGCTAGATCAGGCGCTGCCAAAAAGGCTGAATAAATATGACCTTCTAAGTGATGAACGCCAACCAATGGTTTGTTGTGAACCAAGGCTAAGGTTTTGGCCGCAGTCACACCCGTCAACAGAGCACCTACTAATCCTGGCCCGAGGGTCACGGCAATCGCATCAATGGCTGACCAACCTACTAAACCACTAGCACGCAGAGCCTCTGCTAATACTGTATTGATACTCAAAACATGTTCACGCGCTGCCACCTCCGGCACCACGCCACCAAAACGCTGATGGATGTCAATTTGTGAGCTAATAATTGAACTCAAAACCTGGCGGTCGGTCACCACTGCACAGGCGGTTTCATCACAACTAGTCTCAATTGCCAAGACACAAACCATCCGTCCCCTCCTTCGGGTTATGATAAAAAACGGTGCAAACGCAAGGAATTGACAAGCGGCATGTTTTTGGTCATTGATAACTACGATAGCTTTACCTACAACTTGGTGCAGTACCTAGGGGAATTGGCGGCAGAAGTTCATGTCGTCCGCAATGACCAATTGACCCTTGCCGATATCCAGCTCTGGCAACCCGAGGGGATTGTGATTTCTCCGGGCCCCGGTCGCCCCGAAGCTGCGGGATTATGTCCTGCTGTGCTGCGTGAATTTGCGCCGACGGTGCCAATGCTAGGGGTTTGTCTTGGGCATCAAGCCTTAGGTCAAATTTATGGCGGACAGATAGTCCGTGCGGAAACCTTGATGCATGGTAAAACGTCGGAGATTTATCACAACCAACAAGGTGTATTCCAAGACTTGCCCATGCCTTTTCGGGCTACGCGCTATCATTCGCTGATCATAGACCGGGCAACTTGCCCGGCTTGTTTAACGATCACGGGTTGGACGGATGACAACACGATTATGGGCGTCCAACATCGCGATTATCCCTGGGTACAAGGGGTGCAATTTCATCCAGAAAGCATTCTGACCCCGCAGGGCAAACATCTTTTGCAAAATTTCTTAACCATCGCAGGAGCCAAACATGCAGCGGCGTAATTTTTTGTGGACTAGCACGGCTACTGCTTTGACGGCACAGGCTCAAACTAAGCCCTTGGGTAAATCAACGCTAACCGTGCGCTGGCTAGGTCATATGAGCTTTCTATTTACCTCCAAAGAAGCACGAATTTTAACTGATCCTTTTCGGGCAATTCCTTGTACTCGTGGCTACCAACGACCAGCGGCGGCGGCAGATTTGGTTTTGCTCAGCTCACGTCTTTTTGATGAAGGGGCGATTGAAGTTGTTCCTGGCGATCCCAAAGTCCTCTTACAATCCGGTAGCTATGAGGTCAATGGCCTCAAGTTTCAGGGGATTAGCACCTTTCATGATGGTCAAGAAGGCCGTCATTTTGGCAATAATGTAGTTTGGCGTTGGACGCAAGGCGGTATCAACTTATTACACCTAGGTGGATTAGCCGCACCTTTGACCCCAGAACAACGCATTCTCATTGGTCAAGCCGATATCGTTTTTGTTCCTGTGGGTGGCGGGGTCAAAGCTCTCAGTCCAGAACAAGCCTTTCTGACCGTCAAAGACCTCAATCCGCGTCTGGTGATCCCCATGCATTACCGGACACCCGCCGCCGCTCCAGAGTGCGATCTAGCCTTGCCCGATGATTTCCTCAAACCCTTTGCTAAAAATAATGTCAAAATTTACCCTACTTCGGAGGTAAGTCTTTCACCCCAACAGCTACCCAAAACAACCCTACAAGTTCGGATGTTTACCTACAAAAACTTCAACTCACCCACACAAATGAGTTAGTCGTTACTCATTGAAATTTAAGCTGATATCTAACCAGCGTGAGCGGGTCATCGGCGCACTCGTCGCAATAAAATTTACGCCTGTTTTGGCGACCTCGGCGAGATTATCTAAGGTGATATTTCCCGAGGCTTCGAGGGGTAAACGACCAGCGATCCATTGCACCGATGCTTGTAGTTGGGCTGGAGTCATATTATCTAACAAAATCATGGTAATGCCAAGTTCGTAAGCCTCTTGGACTTGTGCCAACAATTCGCACTCCACCTCAATACTGATTAGATGTGGCAAATGCTCTCGAATCCGTTTGACAGCTTGGGTAATACTACCAGCCGCGCTAATATGATTATCTTTGACTAACACAGCATCATCTAGTCCTAAGCGATGATTGATCGCACCACCCACCCGTACAGCGTATTTTTCTAGTATGCGTAATCCGGGAGTGGTCTTGCGCGTATCAGTTAATTGACAGGGTGATCCCACTAATTGCGCGACATAACGCTCAGTTAACGTGCTGATCCCACTCAGGCGTTGCAAGATATTTAGAGCAACCCGTTCTGCCATCAAAATTGGTACGGCATCACCTTCGAGACGGGCCACAATAGTCCTGTTATGACATCTCGAACCTTCAGCAACTAAGGGTATAAAACTAATGCTCGCATCAGCTAACTTAAAAATTCTGGCAACGATGGGTAAGCCACAAATTAAACCATCTTCTTTAAGTAAAATTTCGGCAGTTACCTGTGGACTATCTCCAGGAAACAGACCTTGGGTTGTCCAGTCGCCGCGTCCCCAATCCTCTTGTAACCAGCCTAATAAAAGCGGGTCAAGCACAGGCCACGGTGGAAGTAAGGTCGTCATCAATACAAGGCTTTACAACTACCTTTTGCCCGTAAGTCTGCCACAGTATCAAGGTAAACTTTGCGTGAGGCAAATCCTGGCTTCAAGGTTTTGGGTGGATAACTATACGTAAAATAAGGCTTACCCGAAAGTTTTTCACAGTTGATAGCGGCTTGTAGATCAATCCAGACGATGACTTGATCAAGTTGACGGCTTTTTAATTCTTGAGCTGCATACGGACTCATCAGTTTCTCGATTTGAGCATCGGTTAAGTTATCAGGAACTCTTACATATAAGATTTGTTTGGCTATATCCGTATTGCCTACCGAACGCGCGCGAATAAACGTAATCAGTGAGGGTTTCGCGTAGCTAATCAGTGAACTGCCCACAAGTAAGGCAACTAAACTAAGCGTAGCTTTCATCAAAACGCTCCCAAAGCTAAACCCGTGAATAACATACCAAAGACTAAGAAGGGCTGAGAACTAGCTTGATAGCGGACATCATTAGCCACCGGGTCAGCTAATAATAAACGCTGAAAAAACATTTGTGGCAAGATCAAGCCCAATAATATAGCTCCGTACCAAATAAATCTCCCGGTTGCAATCAAATAAATCAAAACGCCTACTTGAAATACATCAATCATCAATACACAAATCCAAGCAGCTTTTTCGATCCCAAACATAACGGGTAGAGATTGTAAACCTAAAGCCCGGTCACCCTCGACACTCTTAAAGTCATTGACAATCGCAATACCAAGTCCAGCAAAACTATAAAATAACGTCAAAATCATAATAGTCGGGTTGAGATCGGCAAACAGCGCGTGACCACACCACCAAGGCAAGGCAATATAAGAGGCACCCAGAGCATAATTGCCCAACCAACCGTTTTGTTTGAGTTTCAAGGGCGGTGCCGAATAAATGTAAGCCACAAAAGCACCGCCTAAGGATAGCAGCGTAATCGTCGGAAAACTATGACCGCGTAACCAGTCAAGCAAAACTGCCACCCCTAGACCTGCAACCAGTAGCACCATAATTTGGACGCGCACCTGATTGAGGCTAATCGCTCCTGAGGGAATCGGACGATAGGGTTCGTTAATGGCATCAAGGTCGCGGTCATAATAATCATTGATAGTTTGGGTATAGCCCGTCAGTAAAGGTCCTGACATAATCATTGCCAGTAAAACTACGCCAATATTAGTCCAGGAAAGCTGAAAATAGCCCGCCCAGCGAAATGCCCCCCCCGAAGCTGCACCACACAATACCCCCCACATCAGAGGAATCCAAGTGACGGGCTTCATCAGCTGCACTCTGAGTTTCCAGAGGGGCTGCTCTCCGGCATTGGCTCCACGCATACCGAGGATTTGACGGGCTTTACTGGTATCTTTGGGCGAGCTGGACATGGTCTAACTAAAAGTGTGGCTTTCATATGATAGGCGAATTTTTGACACTCAAAAGCCCTTAGTTTCTTGTTGAGAGAAGGAAACTAAGGGCTTTTTGAGGAGAACTAGATGTGTTCACTAAAATGAAGTTGCTCTATTGGCTAAAGAACTAGGATTCTTTAGCGGCGTTTGTCAGGACGCAGATTGAGCAATTCTTCGGGTGAGGCTAGGATATCAATTGCCACAAAGAAGATTTGACCCTGAGGATTGATCGCAAAACGCCAAGCAATATTCATGCCCATATCAACGCCAAACCAAGGCGTTTGCACTTTGCCAGTGATTTTGACTTGACGAGAGTTATCTTCAAGGACTTGGGAGATACCTTGACGGGGCATCATATTGAGACCTTGAGCTTCTTCATTCATGTAGTTGAGAATTGCCGCGCGTCCGACAATCGGTTCTTGGAAAGGAGGCTGCAATGCACCATTTTCCTCAAATAGATTGATCGCTGCCTCAAAGTTGTCTTTATTCATCGCAGCAAAGTAACCTAAAACCGCTGGCTCAGTGATGCCTTCGAGGGTAAATTGTTCGGCTTCATCGGTACGAATAAACTTGAATTCGACGGGCTTGGAAGGACGGACAACTTGGGTCGGGTCAAAACCCATATCCACGACGATGCCGCGCAAAATGCTGATTTGTTGCCCACCATCAAGTTTTTTGATGTCATCAAAGATTGCCGTCGCTTCAGAGGACATTTTGTAATTAGGCGGAATCGGCGCAATCAAGCCTTGTTTCATCCACTCACCCAACTGATACCAAAATCCTAATTTTGTATTGACACTAAAAGAACTGTAAGAACGGCTAATCGGTGAATCCGCCCGATTGGCAATATCGACCATGGCTTGAGTTTGATCGGCTTTAGACATTTCTTTGATATCAGTCAATAATCCGGCTACCAGCTCCATCCGCGCTACACCCATCGCAGCCGGGGTAATCGCCCGCCCAACTTCGGTGTAGGCAAACCAAAATAAGGCTAACTGGTCTTCTAAACTAATTGCGTTGAAACGATCAATGGTTTGAGGAATTGCACTCGCCGCTTGGGTTCCAGAAAAAATAGACTGCGCCGATTCAAGGGTAAACGCCATGATGAAGCCTCCTGCGCTCTCAGTATTTGAGCTTATCCTAATTGTACCTGAGGTTTAGACAGCCATATAAAGTTTTGTAAACAACTGTAAATACAAAGTTAACACTCTGAAGCATGGGTTTAAGAATATGTGACGACTCCCGACGTTGTAGCTTGCTTCCCATAGAGTTGCTACGCATACAACGCGGGCTTCCCAGTGAACCCTGGTATTGCATAGGGCGTTACCTGAGCTTTAATCACCGTGCGTCCCACGGCAATGTTCTTGATATTGATGGCAGCGTTCACATCGCGGTCTAGCTCTAGGCCACAGTCAGGGCAAGAATGCCACCTATCAGCTAGCATCTTCGGAACGTTCGTACCGCAACTCGAACAGATTTGACTTGTGCCAGATG
>JBBRQP010000034.1:0-28273 GCA_038226175.1 Gloeobacterales cyanobacterium | reverse complement strand
GGGTAGGTCAAGCAATACGGTGTTGGCAAGAGCAACGCAATCGAGCACAGACGAAAATCCAATGGCGCTTCACGACCAAAGAAGCACGGGAGAAACTGAAGCGCCTCTACCCGTCATAAGCTCTGTGGCTGCCTACTAGTCATCCAAAAATAAAGTTGAGGGCTGTCTGAGCTTGAGAGAAAATAAAAAAGTGTTTTCTGTTATAAATTCATGCTCGCTCTCATGCTTGCCACCAGTAATGCCAACAAAATCTTAGAAATGCGCGACTTGCTAACAGGTTGGGAGATTGTACTCAAGCCCGATGAACTGGAGATCGAAGAAACTGGCGCGACGTTTCGAGAAAATGCCCGTTTAAAAGCCTTAGGGGTGGCAAAGGCTAGCGGGCACTGGGCTTTAGGTGAGGATTCGGGGCTAGAGGTTCAAGCTCTCGGCGGGCGACCAGGCATTTATTCGGCGCGGTGGGGCAACACGGACGCTGAACGCATCGCGCGGGTCTTAGGAGAAATGCAAGGGCAAACTGACCGCCGGGCGCGCTTTGTATCGTCGCTGGTATTAACCTCAGGTAGCGAGATTTTATATGAAGTAGAAGGCTATTGTGAAGGAGAGCTGTTGACAGCTAGTCGCGGGACAGGGGGCTTTGGCTACGACCCAATTTTTTATTATCCGCCGCTAGCCTGTACCCTCGCTGAGATGACCCATGCTCAAAAACAGTTAGTTAGCCATCGTGGTCAATCCTTACGACACCTGTTAGTTTATTTTGCCCAACTTACTGCTAGGTCTTCGTGATGCATCAAGCTGCTGAAGTCATCTGTGTTGGGAGTGAACTGCTACTCGGTCAGGTACTCAATACCAATGCCCAGTTTTTAGCGCAAGCGCTCGCGCAATTGGGTATGCCTCATTATTTCCAAACCGTGGTCGGGGATAATCCTAGCCGTATTCACCAAGCCCTAGATGTAGCCTGTGCCCGCTCAGGAGTGCTAATTTTGACCGGAGGGCTAGGACCCACCGCTGATGACCTGACCCATGAGACGCTCGCGGATTATTTTCACGTCCCTTTGGTCGAAGACCCGCAGTTATGGCTGGCTTTGCAAGAACTTTTTACGCGCCGGGGTCGCATCCCGAGTCCAACTCAGCGCAAGCAATGTCAGCTGCCCCAAGGAGCTGACGTATTGCCCAATCCCTGGGGTACAGCCGTCGGTATCTGTTGGGAGGCGCGACCCGGTTTACATATTTTGACCTTTCCGGGTGTGCCCTCGGAGATGACGGCGATGTGGCAAGCAACCGCTGTGCCCTATTTGCGTCAGCTGGGCTGGGGGCAAACGGTTTTTCTCAGCGAGCTACTGCGTTTTTGGGGTGTGGGAGAGGCGAATTTGGCAGAAGCTGCGGCTCATCTACTCGATAACCCTAATCCCACGGTTGCACCCTACGCCCTGCGTGGTGAAGTTCAACTGCGGGTGACAGCCTCAGCACAGACCGAAGCTGCGGCCCGAATCTTGATGGCTCCGGTGATTGACGAATTAATTGGCCTAGGTGGAGATAGCTATTTTGGGGGAACAGAGGCCAGTCTGGCGCGGGTAGTTGGTGAACTTTTGCGCGCTAAAGGTCAGTCAGTTGCCGTCGCCGAATCATGCACAGGAGGGTTACTCGGTCAACTTTTGAGTGCGATCCCCGGCAGTTCTGATTATTTTGGGGGCGGAGTTATTGCCTATGCTAATGCAGTCAAAATCAGCCTACTCGCAGTTGATCCCCAGACTTTAGATAGCGAGGGTGCCGTCAGTACCATGGTTGCGCAACAGATGGCTCAAGGCATTCGCCAGCAGCTCAATAGTGACTGGGGGATCGCTATTACGGGTGTTGCTGGACCCGGTGGTGGAACCATAGATAAGCCTGTGGGCTTGGTTTATATCGCTTTGGCTGGAGCCGACTACCAAGCTTGCCAAGTCTATCGTTTTGGGCAAACTCAGAGTCGTGAGATGATTCGCTGGCTCAGTGCACACAGTGCTTTAGACCAGTTACGCCGCCGCCTTAAATAAAATTTAACCAAAGGATCATCTCTTTGGATAAAGGCACTATAATTGCGGTACGTGCAGTGAAACGACTCATGAAAAAAGCCGTCCAGAAGATCAAAGAACTACTTGAAGACATTGCCGAGTTGCTCTCGCCTTCACAGCAACCTAGTTTGGTACCCATTCCGATCCCTGTGCGCGAAGGCCGCCCTATGCACCGCCGCCGATAACTTTTTATTTGTGAATATCCTGGTTTTACATGGGCCTAATCTAAATCTGCTGGGACAACGTGAACCTACGATTTACGGCAGTCTTTCTTTGGATGAGATTGATAATTTTTTGCGTCGTGAAGCCCTCGAATTAAAAGCCTCTCTTAGTATTATTCAGAGCAACTATGAAGGTGAATTAGTTACTGCAATTCAGCAAGCACTCGGGAAATTTGAAGGAATTTTAATCAATCCTGCTGCTTATACCCACACCAGTATTGCCCTCAGAGATGCTCTCAGCGCAGTTGGATTACCTTGTGTTGAGGTTCATCTCTCCAACATTTACTGTCGCGAAGAATTTCGTCATCATTCTTATGTAGCAGGTGTGGCTCTGGGTCAAATTACTGGTTTCGGAGCTAACAGCTACCGTTTGGGATTACGGGCTTTGGTCGAGCATTTGCGCATGGTTTCTCATAAATCTTAAAGATCAGCTTACTTTTCCTTAAGATTGATTAAGCCATGTTAGGATACACAAGCATATTTTTTCGGGGATTGCAGTGGTTAAGAGCTTGGAAAGTCAAGATATTCGCGCCAAAAATCAGAAGTTACTGCAACGCTTAGAGACCATTTCTTACCAAGACGTTTTAGCCACTATTCCCCGTGAATGCTTCCAAAAAGATACCCGACGTGGTCTCTTGGCGGTTCTATTACACGTGGGTATTTTGGGTGCTTCTTACGCGCTGATGGTGATTAGTCCGGTTTGGCTAGCACCGTTGTTTTGGGTTTGGATTGGGACTGTTTTTTGGGGTAATTTTGTGTTAGCCCATGATTGTGGTCATCGGTCTTTTTCTTCTTCCAAATGGCTCAATGATCTTATTGGTCATACACTCCTATTGCCGACGTTGTATCCATTTCATAGCTGGCGCATCATGCACAATCGTCACCATGCTTGGACTAATCACCAAGACAAAGACAACAGCTGGCGCACCTTAACCCCAGAAACTTATCAGCAGATGTCGCCGTTAGACCAGTTTTTCTATCGTCATGTTCATGGCTATGGTTGGTGGTTTGCCTCAGAAATTCACTTGTTTCTGTTTCACTACGACAAAAACAAATTCCGGGCGCAGGAATGGTCAGAAGCCCGGTTCTCGATTGCCGTGGTCAGCATTTTTGCCTTAGTTTGTTTCTCAGCCTTATTTTATTTTGGCGGACTCTGGGGATTCGTGAGCTATTGGTTGATGCCTTGGGTGGTTTTTCACTTTTGGCTCAGTACATTTACATTGATTCACCACAATCGCCCTGATGTGCCCTATTACCCGGCTGATAGCTGGAATCCAGTTAAAGCCCAATTATTTGGGACGATTGACTGCACCTATCCTTGGTGGGTCGAAGTCGTGGCTTACAACATTGGCGTACACATTCCGCATCATCTATCGACAGCGATCCCCTACTATCATCTTCCCCAAGCCCGGGCGGCGATCAAAGCAGCTTGGCCGGAATTTGTCCATGAAGGTAAATTTGACTGGGCCTACATGCACAATATCGTGAGTACCTGCCACCTTAGTGACCACGAAGGCTATCACATCCCCATTCGCGATTTATAATAAACGGAGGATTTTGGGGAAGCCATGCGGCTATCAGTTTTATTGTTTAATGCAGGTTCTGATAACGAAGGCATCTACACTCTGGCAATCAACGGTCAAAATACGGTGGTTGCCTTTGAAGATGGAGATGATGCAACCCGTTATGCCTTACTTTTGGAAGCTCAAGACTTTTTGAGTGCCTCAGTTGAATCTCTAGATGAAGAGGAGTTACGTAGTTTTTGTGAAGATGCCCAACTAACCTTGAGCATTGTTGAAAAAGGAACGCTCGCTGTACCTCCCCAACAAAACGTCGAGCAGTTGGCTTGGTCTGCCGATGGCGCATCAGCTGCCCCCTCAGAGCTTGACCTATTGCGCCAACGCTTAGAAAAATTACTGTAGCTGAGCACTAAGACAAACTAAGCAATGAGCCTTGGTGTTGAGTTAACCAGTGTTCGGCTTCTAAGACCCCGAGCCTGCGCTGCTGCATCACAAGAGCAACCTTGACCCGGTTGTCAGCTCTGTTGAGCAGCTCGGTTGCGCCAAGACGGTCGAGGCCAGTCAATGTGATAAGAATGCGTACGGCTCGGTCATGGAGTTTTTGGTTAGTCACAGCCACGTCCACCATCAAGTTATCGTAGACCTTACCTAGGGCGATCATCACCCCGGTCGAGAGCATATTGAGCACCATCTTGGTAGCAGTTCCGGCCTTGAGGCGGGTTGATCCCGTTAAAATCTCGGCACCAACGAGCGGTCGTAGCTCAATATCGTAGGCTGCTTTGACTTGTTCGGTCGGGACACAAGCAAAGAATATACTCAAAGCTCCAATTTCTTGAGCTACACGTAAAGCACCATGAACATAGGGCGTTGTGCCACCAGCGGTGATCCCAACAACTACATCTTGGGCTGTAAGCTCGGCGGTAATGAGTGCTTGTTTGCCAGCTTCAGCATCATCCTCAGCACCTTCGGCACTGCGCGTCAAGGCAGTATATCCTCCGGCAATGATCCCCTGGACTAGCTCCGGTGTTGTACAAAATGTGGGTGGGCACTCACTGGCATCCAATACTCCTAAACGCCCACTAGTGCCAGCTCCGATATAAAAAAGCCGTCCGCCCTGGGCGAGCCGTGCAGCAGTTTGGGTGATGGCCTCAGCGATAACTGGAGCAATCTGGGCGATAGCTGCGACAACCACTTGGTCTTGCTGATTCATGAGGTGGACAAAATCAAGAGCAGGCATGGTTTCCAAGTGCCGACTCTGGATATTTTGCTGCTCGGTCAATAAAAAGCCCCGGTCTTGGGTCATGGTGATACAGCACAACGAAACTTCTATGATGGAATGATGTCCATCGCCCCGTTTATACCACGAATTTCCCTATGAAATGTTCTCGTTGCAGTACGTTATACCCTGCGCAAGCCACGCACTGCCCAACTTGCGGTAAGACCTCTGATTATTTTGGCGTACCGATCATCAAAGCAACTAATGCAGAAGTGCTCTGTACCACCTGTATTTATCACGCCGAAGAAACCTGTACCTTACCCAATTATCCTCGGGCGACCCAATGCACGCTCTATCGGGATCAACGTCAGCCTCAAGCTATGCCCCTTAAATATCGGCCTCGTCAGTCTTGGGGACTGGTTATTGGGACGCTGATCTTGGCGGGGATCAGTATCCTGCTTGCATTAAAAAGATAAGATTTTCCAAGTCCATCCCTAAGAAAGCCTATTGCCAAATCTGACCTGTACCCTCGCGACGGGGATCAGCAACCGCTGTAAATTTGTTGGCATCAAACATTACCGCTTGGACATTGCCCATAGCAGGCAGGAATTTGAGGGTATAGCCACGATTACTGAGGTCTGTCGTTACTTCGCGGGCTAATCCTGTCTCGACAAAAAGTTGGTCAGGCAACCACTGGTGATGAAATCGCGGCGTTGCTACGGCTTTATCTAGGGGGAACTGCAAATCGATGACGTTGACGATGGTTTGCAGCACCGCCGTGATGATAAAGGCGCCACCAGGACTACCAACTGCGAGCCAGGGCTTACCATTTTTGAAAACAAGGGTCGGTGTCATCGAACTAAGAGGACGCTTGTTGGGGGCAATCGCGTTAGCCACATCTCCGACAAGACCAAAAAGATTAGGCGTATTAGGAGCCAAAGAAAAGTCATCCATTTCGTTGTTGAGCAAGACCCCTGTTCCTGGCACTACGACCCCTGCCCCAAAGGAACCATTGATTGTTTGGGTCAGAGATACCGCATTGCCCAAGGCATCCATTGTGCTCAGATGTGAAGTTTGGAGAGACTCATGCTGCTTTTGTTCCCAAGTACGAAATTGTGCCAGGATCTTAGGATCAAGTAAGGCACCAGGTGTGATTTCTGCACTAGGTGTAGGTTTTGAATTGATGGTCGCCGCTAGCTTTTGGGCATAGGTTGGCGTGAGCAGGGCGTTTACAGGAACTGGTACAAAAGCGGGATCGCCGAGGAAACGCGAGCGATCAGCATAGGCTCGTTTCATCGCCTCAGCCATAAATTCTGTCCGGTCAGCATCGGTCATCGCCGCTAGGTTTTGCCCACTAAACATATTTAGCATCTGGAGTAGATGCACCCCGCCCGAACTCGGAGGCGGCATACTGAGTACTGTTAGTCCCCGATATTGACCACTTAAGGGTTCGCGCCAGAGGGGTTGGTAAGACTTGAGGTCGGCGGCTGTGACTAAGCCTTTTTCTGTTTGCTGAAATTTTAACCACAGACGACTGGTCTTGCCCGTATAAAAAGATTCGCCTTGGGTCTGGGCAATCGCCTGCATGGTTCGGGCGAGATCAGGTTGTTTGAGGATATCGCCAGGTAGCGGGGTAATACCTTGTGGATACCAAATAGCTGCTAGTGCGGCTTGTTGTGTTAGACGATTACGCTGGTTAAGTAACTGTTCATGTAGCCTTGCACTGACCGCAAAACCCTGCGCTGCCAGCCCAATTGCTGGGGCTAGAACTTGGCCTAAGCGTAAACGTCCATAGGATTTTTGTAGACGAACCAAGCCGCGCACCTCACCGGGCACACCCCCAGCGAGAATACCTTCTTGAGAACGTGTGAGGCTAGGTTTGCCACTAGCATCAATATACAAAGATGGCTTAGCTGCTCGCGGTGCTACCTCCCGAAAATCCAAAACTCGGGTACGATGCGCGCGCGCACTGTAGACTAAGGCAAAACCACCACCACCAATCCCTGAGCCTGAAGGCTCGACTACACCCAGCACAAAGGCCGTTGCTACTGCCGCATCAATGGCATTGCCGCCTTGTTTGAACATTGCGATCCCGGCTGTGGTCGCCAAAGGATGAGCTGAAGCCACCGCGCCCGGAGTTGCCAGAACGGGAGTATTAAGGCCGAGCAGAGCCAACAATAGGGGTGCGCTACGTAGTTGCAAGCTAAGATTTGCGGCAAAACTAAACAGGCGGTGAGGCTGATCTACAAAACGGGGTAAAAATTCAGCTAGTTTCATGAGCCTGTATCCGCAAGCCGCAAGCCTGAAAACTGCCAGCGAGCAGCCGGCGGGAAAAAATTACGATAACTAGGGCGCAAGTGAGAGGCACTGGTTACACAGGAGCCACCGCGTAGGACAAATTGGTTACACATAAATTTACCGTTGTATTCGCCCAGCGCACCAGGATCAGGACGATAACCGGGATAGGCCGTGTAAGCACTTTGCGTCCATTCCCAGACATCCCCAAAGCCTTGGGTCAAGCCCGCGCCTTGCGCAACTGCTGGATGAAGTCTGCCTGATTCTAATAGATTACCCGTCAGCGGCATGAGCGTAAAGGCCGCTTCCCATTCGGCTTCTGTGGGCAAGCGTTTTTCAGCCCAGCGGGCATAGGCATCAGCTTCGTAGTAACTAATATGGCAGACTGGTTGATCGAGGTGCAATGGCTGCATACCAGCCAGGGTCATGACCTGCCAGTTGTGTCCATCTTGTTCCCAATATAAAGGAGCATGCCAGGATGCTTGTTGGGCGACGAACCAGCCTTCAGCTAGCCAATATTCGGGGGTATGATAACCGCCAGCTCTCATAAAAGCTAAGTATTCAGCGTTGGTTACCAGCCGTGAAGCTAAGCGATAGGGTTCCAAAAAGATCCGATGGCGCGGACGTTCGTTATCAAAACTAAATTCGCTGGTATGTTCACCAAGTTGATAAATACCCTCAGGATAATCAAGCCATTGCTGCTCTGGAGCTTGCTGCTGAGACGTAGTTATCTGATCGTGATAAATCGGACGTAAGGGATTGGTCGCAAAAATATGTTTGATGTCCATTAGTAACAGCTCTTGATGCTGTTGTTCGTGATGAATGCCTAGGATAATCAATGGCTCAAGTTTTTGCCATTGCTGGCAATCAGCCTGATCTAGGAGTTGTGCCATTGCCTGATCCACATGAGCACGATAGGCATAGACCTCGGCGACTGTTGGGCGTGAGAGCAGTCCGCGCTCAGCCCGGGGATGTCGCTCACCCATCGCTTCGTAATATGAGTTAAATAAATAGCCAAACTGGGGATGAAAAACCTGATAACCCGGTAGGTATGACATCAGAATAAAGGTCTCAAAAAACCATGTGGTATGAGCTAGATGCCACTTTGGGGGACTGACATCAGCCATAGATTGAATACCATAATCTTCGATCTCCAAAGGCTGACACAGTTTTTCGGTCAAGGTTCGGACATTAGAGTATTGACCATAAACTTGCGCAGAGGTCGGGCTTAATAAAATGGTGGCGGGAGCGACCAAAATTAGCGAATGCGGTCAATACGGGAAATAAATGTCAACGCCCCGGCACCAATGGCGATGATGGCTAACCCAGCGACTACGCTTAAGAGGAAATTGGTCAGTGAAGCAGTCATGGTTTAACTTTTCCTGAAGTTAAGTTCTCATATTGTACACAGATAGCCACCTTGTTGCTTCATCCTAGGTAGAGTTTTTACGTCAATATAAACTTATTGTTAATCTTCCCTTAACCAAAACTGTCTCTAGTCTTAACCTTCACCCTGTAGGATTTACGTTGGTGTCGGCGGTAGCTTTCATGATTACACAACGACTTGGTTTATTGGCCTCTGCGGTTGCAATTACTGTAACGGCTTGGTCTGCTCCTAGCTTCGCGAGTACCTTTAGCCTAACTCCTCCGTTTAGTGGTGGTTACAACTACGGTAATGGTACTAGTTACAGCACGGTTTACCTTAATGACGGTAATGGTACGCTCTCCTTTGGAGATGCTTACAACTTCAGTGGGCCGAATGTTGGCGCATTTTTGGCACCACCTGCTACGGTAACGGGCATTATTGCCCCTGGTTTTGGGGACTACAGCTCCGGTGGTTGGAGTACTCCAATCGTTGGGGTCAATAACGTAACGTTTAATTTTTCTGGTGTAGATACAGTTACCGGGCTGACCAATAGCTTTGGTGTGACCTTCACTAGCAGTAGCACCCTGCAATTTAATTGGACGACCATGAATGCTCCAAACTCTGTCTTGGTTGGTCTTTATGCTGTTGGTACCGAAACCCAAGAAGCTGATCCAACCCAGGCCAATTTTGGTCTAGCTCCGAACAATTCTTTCTTTTACTACGATTTCTCCTTACCCGGTGCTGCACCTATCTCTGTGCTCAACGCTCAAACTAGCCCCAATCTGTTGGTAGGTATTCCTGAACCTTCCTCTTTGTTGGGCTTGGTTTTGTTGGGTGTCGGTGGCGGTGCCGTGGGGTTGGGACGTAAGACCAAAAAGTAAACCCCTTAGCTTTTGATAAGCGATGACGTGACTCAGGGCAACGGCTCTAATTTGTAATGATCCCAAACAACTTTAAGGAATCGAGTGATGAATCTCAAACGTGTAACGCTTTCTCTGTCAGCCCTCTTGATGCTGTCCACTCTGGCTCTTCCCGTAGTCAAAGCTGGACCCGATGATGATGCTCGTTTCAAGCAAGATGGTACCACCCGCAACAGTGTTGACCCGATCCAAAATGGTGGCCTGTTGGCTGACTCCCCGACTAATGCCGAACCGAATACAGGTTTACGGATCATGCCGCCTACCGAAACCCAATTGATTGTCGGTCAGCGTTTTGACCTGCGC
Organism: Gloeobacterales cyanobacterium; assembly: GCA_038226175.1. Classification (GTDB taxonomy): domain Bacteria; phylum Cyanobacteriota; class Cyanobacteriia; order Gloeobacterales; family Anthocerotibacteraceae; genus JBBRQP01. Next base: position 18,381 of record JBBRQP010000034.1, on the reverse strand, counting down.
ATCGAAACCCAAATTCCGGCGACGACAGCCCCGACTTTGGTTAGCTTGACCGTTAATGGTACGTCCATCGCTGCTTCTTTCGCCACCACCATCAGCAGCCAAGATACAACTGACCCCAGTGGTCTCGAAAGCGGCAAAAAAACGCTTTCGACGTTGCTTTATGGCAACACCGTTCGTAACCTGACCTTTAATGCTCCCGGCTCCTACACTGTAGTCGCGACCGTCAAAGTTGATGGAACCAATCGCACTATCACCAACAACTACCGGGTAGCGGCCTATGCCTTCAAGCCCAACACCGTCAAGCACGTTGTCTTTTTCTTAGGTGATGGTATGGGTTTACCTGTCCGCTCAGCCGCCCGTATCATCGGCAAAGGCATCTTTGAGGGCCGGGGTAAAGGCAAGCTCAACATGGACAGCATGGATGAGTATGGTCTAGTTCATACCTCCTCCTATGACAGCATCATCACCGACTCAGCTCCGGGGATGGCCAACTACGTGACAGGTCTCAAGCAACCCAATAATGGCCTTAACGTTTCTGCTGATAATACGCCTGATCAAACTTTGGATAACCCCCGCATCGAAACCCTCTGGGAATTCATGAAGCGTACCCAAGGCTGGAAAACTGGTGTCGTGACCGATGCCGCAGTTTTTGATGCAACCCCCGCTGCGGTGGCAGCCCACACCCGTGCTCGGTCTGATGGTAACGCCATCACCCAGCAATACTTGGACTACTACACCAACACCGGAGCGCAACCAGCTACGGGCTATGCCGGACTCCAGAAGCTGACCCAACCTTTGGACGTGATCATGGGGGGCGGTGCCAACAACTGGTTACCTCTCAATGACCCTACCCTCAGTAGCTTTTACCAAATCTCAGGTAGCTCAGGACGCTCCGATGGTCTAAACCTCTTCACCCAGGCTCAAAGCCAAGGCTATTCCGTGGTACAAAATCTGGCTCAGTTGACTGCTGCTCCTAACACTCAGCCTTTGTTAGGAATCTTCACTGGCGAGTTTCGTCTGACTTCGAGCGGTCTGGGTAATACTAACCTACCTGGTACCCTTGATCGCCTCGTAGCTCGGGGTAATGCAACGATTCAAGGGCTAGGCGCAAGCTCTTCTGCTTTGGGTATGACAGGCGCGCCTCCTCTAGGTACTGGTTGCGGTGCGACTATTCAAGCCTGCTACGCAGCGGTACCTTCTAAACCCGAAATGGTGACCAAAGCCGTTAGCGTCCTCAACACCTTGGCGGGTAGCAGTGGCGGTTGGATGTTGATGGTTGAGCAATCTCAGTCTGACAAACTCGGTCACATCCTAGAGTATGAACGTGTTGTCTACGAAGCCCTAGAGTTGGATAATGCCCTGGGAATCGTACAAAATGACTCCACCCTTACGGGTAATACGTTGACGATTGTTTCTGCTGACCATGCGCAGCCCGAAACCATTATCGGTGTGTCCTTGCCTGGTTCGATTACTGCAAGCGGTGCCACACCTCCCGGTGGTTGCTTCACGGGTACTGCCTATCCGTTGACCTTGGGTGGTTCGAGCAGCACTACGCGTCCTTGTCCCTTACAAGATGTGATTGGTACCTTCAACGACGGTACCTTCCCCACCTATGTTGATGGCAACAACGATGGCTATCCCGATGAGTCCGACCCCACGGTTAAAATTGTGTTGGATGATGGCGGTCGCCCCACCTACAGCCAAGACTATTTGACCAACTTCCAACCCCTCAGCCCCTCTGGCTCTAGTGCAGCCCTGCCTAACCCAGCCCGTGACGCTAACGGTATTTTGTTGACGGGTAACATGCCCAGTGCCAGCATCTTCCCCACCCAGCCCAACCCGGGTGCTGCTCTGAGCACTTCTTCGGCCAACAAAACCAATGGCAATACGACTGTCGCGCCGCACTCCGGTGACGATGTGCCTTTGTCGGCCTCAGGTCCTGGTGCTGACCTTTTTGCAGGGGTTTACGAAAACACCGATGTTCACGTACGGATTGCCAATGCCTTATCGGGTAAAGTCAGTCGTCGCAACCTCAAATACACCAGTTCTTCCTTTGCTGGCGTGCCCAATACGTCTCCTGCTGGTACGAACCTAACCGGGTTCTAAAAGATCGGCTACAGACTAATACCTCATGGGGTGGACATGAGTCTGCCCCTTTTTTTACAGGAGAATACGATGCGTTACACTGCTTGGCTCATCTGTACAGCAATCATAGTTTTAGGTAGCAGTGCAGCACCCGCTGAAACTGTCTACGGACAGGTTTACGATACGCTTCACGGCAAGATCTATAAAAACACCAAAGTCACATTAAATTCTACACCGCCCAAAGAAGCCACGACCAATGAGCAAGGTCAATATTGGTTACACGATGTCAAGCCAGGAGCCTATCTAGTGCAGATCATGCTGCCTAATCAAGATGTAGTCGGGCGGTTAGTAGTCTATAAAATTCCCACAACGATTGCTAATCTTGATCTCTCGAAAATTGAGTCTCCTAGCGAAGACGATGCCTATTAGCTACAAAGTTTATTGTTTGATGTCTATCTTACAAAACTGGGAGATAATCTTGTGCCTGAAGTATGAATAAACAATACGAATGTTTCTCATCATGGTAAGTTTTGTATAGAAAGCGACGCACTATTTTTCAACCTCGCAATAATTAGAACTACAGAAGTTAGCAAACACACTTCAATTTCTCGTCTCATTTAGGGGGGGTTATGTCTCACAACCGCGTTGAGCTTCGACCACATGTTCTACATCCTGACTTGATTACAGTTAGTGTCTACCATGACAATGTCTTGGTTTTCACTCAGATCGAACCCCGTTATGAAGCAATCAAGCTAGCAGAAAGCCTAAGCCGTGAAGGCCATGCTGTGGACTGGAATTGTCAGTCTGGTTCTCCCTATCGCCAATGGCGACAAACCAAGGCTTTATCGTCTGCTTCTTGATCATCTTGCCCCTGCCCAAATGCAGGGGTATTTTTTTGTACGGAACTACGAAGTAGCACGTTAGACTAGAAAGGCTTACTGATGCCTATTTATGCCAATGTTAATGCAAGCTCAAGATCTAAGCCGATTTCTCGAAGCGCGCTGTGCGGGCGCTCAGGTACTCGCTGTCGGTGGTTATGTACGCGATCTAGCCAGTGCTGAGATTCATGGCTTTCAGGCTCCCGTCAAAGATATAGACCTTGAGGTCTATCATGTGGAACCAGAAATCCTGCGTACAGCCCTAGGAGATTATGCCCAAGCCCATCACTTACCCCTGATCGAAGTGGGCAAATCTTTTGGAGTGTTCAAATTAGGTCAACATCTGGATATTGCCCTACCGCGTAGAGAGAGTCAGGCAGGGCCTAGGCATCAAGATTTTGTGGTCATCGGTGATCCGACGATGACGTTTGATCAAGCAGCAGCACGGCGCGATTTTACAATCAATAGTATGGGGCTGCATCTGGAGACTAGGCAATGGTTTGACCCTTATCACGGTCGTCAGCATCTAGATCAACGCCTCCTCAAGCATGTCAGTCCGGCTTTTAGCGAAGACCCCTTGCGTGTCCTGCGCGCCGCCCAATTTATGGCACGGTTTAACTTACGAATGGCGGAAGATACCGAAGCTTTGTGCCGCACCCTGACCCCAGAATTTCTTTCGCGAGAACGGATTGAAGAAGAATTCACCAAACTTCTGACCAAAGGGCTCTATCCGAGTCTAGGTCTTGAGATGCTACGCCGGGTGGGGTGGCTGACCTATTGGCCCGAGTTAGCCGCCCTCGTTGGTGTTCCCCAAGATCCGCAATGGCACCCTGAAGGGCATGTCTGGTGGCATACCTGTCTAGTCGTTGATCAGGCCGCACGATTAACCCAAAATTCGCCCGCCGACCTGCAAAAACGGGTAGTCTATGGGGCACTCTGTCATGATCTAGGTAAACCGGCAACCACAGAATTTAGTGATGGACATTGGCGCTCTAGGGGTCACGATGTCGCCGGAGAAGCGCCGACGCGGGCTTTGTTGCAACGGTTAACCGACAACTATCACTTGACTGAAGCCGTAGTCCGCTTGGTAGCCAATCATCTACATCCGCATATGCTCTGGCACCAAGAAGCTAGCGCTAGCGCAATCCGCCGCTTGGCTAATCGGCTTGCTCCTTACACTACAATTCAGGAACTCGTGCTCTGTGCTAGAGCCGATCACTTCGGGCGGACAACGGCTGAGGCGCTGTCTTATCACGACCCAGGGGGAGAATGGCTCTTAGCTCAGGCCGAAATCTTAGCCGTTGCCGATCAAGCCTTACAACCCATCTTGCTCGGACGCCATTTGATTGATCATGGCCTTAAGCCAGGACCTAGCTTCAAACCAATTTTGACCCGAGCCCTCGAAGCTCAGATTGAGGGAAAATTTGCCGATCTAGCAGGAGCCTTAGACTGGTTGGTGCAGAGCTATTAAGTATTTTTGATAGGGTCGATGGGGCGACGACAAAACAGCACCAGTTCACAGGCTACACAGTGGATATCTGCACCACTACATTCTTCTGGGGTAGGAAATCGAGATAGATTTTTGCCGGGTAAGGGATAGCAAACGAGGGCATTTTTAAATTGGAGTTTGGTGTTGCAGCGTGGACAATTACCCAAATCACGGTCACGCAGCGTCGCAGGATGAAGCATCATACATTAACTATACCTGTCTTGGCTAAGAGAGCTTGCTATAGTAGAAACCAAGTCTGGAAATAAGTTATGTTGACGCGCACCTTCAATCGTTTCGGACATCTGCTAGAGGAAGCCGGAACCGGGTTGCGCCGCGCCGGCTGGATGAATTGGTTAGCTGTCACAGTTTTGGCGGTCTTGCTGTATTTACTGGGACTAGGGTGGCAGGGTGTATGGTATCTGGAGCAGGGTTTGGTTGCGCTCGGCTCCCAGCTCGAAGTAGCAGTTTATCTCAAGCCTAGTAGTCCAGGCAATGAGCTTTTGACCCAAGCCCGTCACCTAACAGGTGTCGCTCAAGTCGAATTGATCACCCGTGATCAGGCCTGGGAAAATCTGCGTCAAGAGCAAAACTTACCTAAAGACTTTACCTCAGTGCTAGGGGATAATCCGCTCGTAGATGTGCTGCACCTAAAAATTGCGACACCTGATCAGGTACAAACAGTAGCACGTCTGGTCAAACAATGGCCTGAGGTAGCCGAAGTACGCTATGGCAGTGAAGCCGCTCAACGTCTCGAGCAAGTAAAACAAGCCCTCAGTAGTTTTGGCCTGGCCGTATTGGTTTTACTAGCAGGTGTAGCCGTGGTGGTGATCATGACCACCATTGGCCTGATTGTAGCTTCTCGACAAAAAGAAATTGAAGTGATGCAACTCGTCGGAGCTACACCGATATGGGTATACTTCCCCTTCATGATTGAGGGGTTATTGCTGGGTTTGGTGGGAGCAGGCTTGGCTTGGAGCTTAATTCGTCTGACCGATACGGTTATTCACGCCCGCTTGGTTGAGCTTTTACCTTTTATTCCGCTCACTGAAATGGACCCTGATCCTTGGCAGCTACCCTTGCTCTTAGGTGCAACAGGTCTGAGTCTGGGTATAACCGGAAGCTGGCTGGCAGTGGTACGCTATCTCAAGCGTTAGTTTTCTTCTGGGGTTTCTTCAGCAGGGGCTTCTTTGACCGGGTAATAGAAATTACCACGTTCGGTCAGTACAGATTTACCCAAAGCCAAGGCTTTTTCGGCCTGAACCATTGCTTTACGGTTCCAGTGCGCGCGACGTTGGTTACGCTTGGTATTGGAGGTCTTCTTCTTAGGTTGGGCCATGATCTCGTACGCTAATTCAGAAACTTGTCTAGTCTATCATGCCAACTACTGCACCGCCTAATCATCTTATTGTCATCGCTGGTGCCACCGGCACAGGTAAGACTACGCTCGCGATCACGTTGGCGCAGCAGCTCGCTACGGCGGTGATTTCGGCGGACTCGCGGCAAGTTTACCGAGAATTTGATATTGGTACCGCCAAACCCAGTCTTCAAGAACGGCACGGTATTCTCCATCATTTATTAGATGTCGCTGACCCGACTAGCACCTATACGGTAGCCCAATATCAAGCGGCAGCCTGTGAGCAGATTGAGCATTTACATCAATTAGGCAAGATTCCGATTTTGGTGGGTGGTACTGGGCTTTATATTCAGGCCGTAACCGAAGGTTTGGCGATCCCGCCAGTTCCTCCCAACCCTGCCCTGCGGGAATTGGCTCAATCTCTGAGTGATAGGGATCTCTGGCAGCAGTTGCAAACAGCCTCAACCCCAACGGCAGCGCGCATTCATCCCCATGATCGGGTACGGACATTGCGCGCGCTAGAGATTATCTCGGCTTTGGGCTATTTACCTGAGCGCACCAAACAAGTGCCTAGCTACACTGTGCTTTGGGTGGGATTAGATCATCTTGATCTCGTCACTTATAGTGCGCAGCTAGAGCAACGAACCGAGCAGATGTTAGCCCAAGGCTGGCTAGCAGAGATCACGCAGCTACAAACACGCTATGGCGCGAATTTGCCTTTACTACAAACCCTGGGCTATGCCCAGATGGCAGTTTATTTGGCGGGAAGCTGTGACCTAACATCAGCTATTGCCCAGACTGTGCTCAAAACGCGCCAATATGCCAAGCGGCAACGGACTTGGTTTCGTCGCTATCAACAAATGCAGTGGTTTGACCCAAGTCAGCAATCAATATTAGAGATTACCGAGAAAATTTTATCAAATTACGCCGACTAGCTCCCGTAACCGCGTACCTACCGGTTGACGCAGAGGGGGCACAGTTTTGAGTACAGCAAGGGTGGTAGGTAATGACGGAGTATCTACGATAGGCGGGATCAAGGGCTGCCAGTTATCGATCATAATTTGGTGCTGAAAAGACCAGTCAAAATTAGTACGCGGTTCGCCTCGACGTTGCCAGCAGCGCAAGATTTGCTGAACTGAAACCAGCTTATAGCGTCCTTGGTAAATAGCCTCAATAACTGCTAATGTGACCCAGTTTTGGGGAAGGTCGCTATTCCAATACTGCAATAGGAGTAAAGCCTGATGATCTAACCCCTCAAAGCCGTAGCTTGTCAGGATTTCTAAAAGATGAGTTGGTTCTGCGCTCCCCACGATCGGCTACCTTCGGTCTACAACAAGCATCAAATTAAGGCTTGCATATACTATACCAGTCTGCGTCTTAATCGGATGTTAACCAAGAACTTAATATTAGTTTCAGAACTCAGTATTTACTTTTAGAGTTTCACGATTATGTTGGCATAGCCGGAATCAATATGCCTTGGCTTACAGTCCAGATTTCGGCTGAGCGTAACCAAGCCTGATCAAAACTCTCAAGATGGGTAGTAGTGACAAAAGTTTGAACCCGCTCTCCGATTGTACTGAGTAGATAATTTTGACGTTTAAGATCGAGTTCGGCTAACACATCATCTAGTAGCAGTAGGGGCGGTTGCTGATGCACTTCTTCGAGGAGTTCGAGTTCAGCTAGTTTTAAGGCCAAAACTAAGGTGCGCTGTTGTCCTTGCGAAGCATATTGACGCGCTAGATTTTCGCCGAGATAAAACTCTACTTCATCGCGGTGAGGCCCCACCAAAGACACTCCTTGCCAGAGTTCGACTTGCTGCTTTTGCTCGATTTGCGCCAAAAATGTAGCGGTAATCAAGGCGGGGTCATCTTCCTCACAGGCAATCGGGCAACGGTATTGCAACCGCAGCTGCTCTTGACCGCCGCTAATCTGCGTCTGCCAGTGGGTAGCTCGAGGAGCAAGGCGTTCGAGTAGACGGCGGCGGCGGCGAATCAGGCGGGTACCGGTGCGGGCTAGTTGCTCATTCCACAGCTGCCAAGTGGGCGGATCAAGGGGTTGGGCAGTTTGGCGATGGTGTCTGAGCAAGGCATTGCGTTGTTGGAGTACACGCTGGTACTCATCCAAAATTTGGGAATATAAAGGCTCAAGCTGTAATAAGATGCCATCCAACCAACTACGCCGCTCTTGGGGGCTACCGCGCACAAGGTCAAGATCCCAACTCGAAAAAAAGACCGTTTGTACCAGACCTAGTAGCGTACTTACTCTGGGCTGCGTAACGCCGTTGAGCCGAGCCATGCGTGATCCGCCAGCGCGCAAAATCAGCTCTGCTTCGAGGTTTCCTTCGCGCCGGGTCAACTGAGCCTGAATCCGAGCGTGATCAGCGCTTTGATGAATAAGTTCGCGGTCACGTTGTGCTCGGGGCGCACGTCCGGTTGCCAGTAGCTGAATTGCTTCGAGAAAGTTGGATTTGCCTTGGGCATTATCACCCACCAAGATGATTTTAGGGGCTGTAAGTACCACCTGTTGACGATGATAATTACGAAAATCCGTCAGCTCAAGGGCTCTCAAAAACACCGTTTACCACCCCATTGTGCCGGGTTCACCCTTAAAAGGACCCACAATTGCTGGGGTAATCCAGCCACCATAAAAATCTCCCGCCTGAGCACGCACCGCTTCACCATCCACAAAACAGCTGACTTTGCTGGGATAAAAGGCTAGATAACCAGCAATAGCACTAAAATCCGGGGTTGGCTCAGCATAGTACCAGGCGATTTGGGGAATGACCTTGTCTTTGAGGATCAGGGTGTAGTAACGTGCAATACCTTTCCACTCACAGTAGGTACGTCGGCTTTCTGGTCGCAAATATTCAAGCTTGATCTGATTGGGGGGCAAATAATAAACCGGAGGATGGCTGGTTTCGAGCACCCTATAGCTCTGCCGAGTATCTGCTACTAATGTATCCTCACAAAAAATTTGAATATGCTGGTTGACCAGCTCTAAGCGCGGTGGACGCGGGTAATCCCAGACAGATTCTTGACCGGGTGCAGGCGTAATACGGTTGAACATGGCAGGTGACAAGGGGCTGGTCTAATTTTAACCCGTTGCCAAACCATAACTAAATTAAGAGCCTAGACCAAACATCTTTTCAATCATGCCCATTTCTGGAGAGAGTTGTCCATTGGGCGTGATTCGGTCGATCACAGTCGGCAGCAACTTCGCTAAGGCAGCATGGGCCTCATCTGGGGTCATACCGACTTTGGCGGCGAGGACTTCCGCTTCAGGGCCTAAGACTTGTTCAATTTGTGCAGCAGATATCGGTAAGTTTTGACCAGTACTGACCCACGATTGCAGCAGACCACCAAGACCTTGTTGTTCAAATTTTTGGGTTAAGCCCTGTATCCCACCAGTTTGCTGAAGCAGTTGTATCGCAGCGGGGAGCAAAGACGCCCCTTGGGCTGGGGAACCGAGGGTAGTTTCGGCTAACTTCAACATTTCACCGATCAAGTTCATGGCACATCGCTTGGGCAACTTCAACACTTTACCATAGCTGCTCAGGTAACTTGATCCCCAGCCCGTAGGCGATACTGGGTAAGTTGCTTGAGATGAGAGCATGAAAATCGCCTATTTTGATTGCCCGACGGGAATCGCCGGGGATATGTGTCTAGGAGCGCTAGTCGATGCAGGGGTACCACTAGTCTATTTGCAAGAACAGTTGGCTCGCTTAGGTCTAGGGCAAGCCTTTCACCTCCATCAGCAGCAGGTACTAAAAAAAGGTATTCAGGGTACCCAGGTCACTGTACATGTGGCAGATAATCAACCCTTGCGCCAGTTACCCGAGATTGAGACCCTGATTCAACAGGCCGATTTACCTCATCAGGCTACGGCTTGGGCCTTAGCAATTTTTCGGTGTTTGGCTCAGGCTGAAGGTCAAGTCCACGCCTTACCCCCCACACAGGTACATTTCCATGAAGTCGGAGCCGTAGATGCCATTGTTGATATTGTCGGTACTAGTCTGGGACTAGCTTGGTTAGGCGTCGAGCAAATTTTTTGTTCGCCTTTACCGTTTGGTGGGGGCACGGTCGTTGCAGCTCATGGGCGCATGCCTGTCCCCACGCCAGCGGTACTCAAAATGTGGCAGCAATATCATGTGCCGACTTATAGCAATAATCTGCTCTACGAACTCGTCACGCCTACAGGCTCAGCGATTGTTTGCGCCTTAGCACAGCAGTTTGGCGCGGTACCTGCGATGGTTGTTGAGAGTGTGGGGCAAGGGGCAGGCGAACGCAATTTAGCGATCCCCAATCTATTGCGAATTTGGATTGGGGAAACCGTCAGCGAATCTGCTCATGAACCTAGTCATCACCATCATGGGCTTATCCATGAGCATCATAGCCATGAGCAAGTAGTTGCCGTCCTAGAGACCCAGCTGGATGACCTGAGTCCACAGGTTGTAGCTTACTTGAGTGAGCAACTTTTGGCCGCAGGGGCTTGGGATGTCTACTGCACCGCTGTCACCATGAAAAAAAGCCGAACCGGGTTACTGATGACTGTACTGTGTCCACCTGCTTTGCGTCTGACCTGCGAAGAGTGGTTATTTCGGGAGACCACTACCTTGGGGATTCGCCGTCATTATCTGGTGCGCTCAGTGCTCGGACGCGAGTTTCAAACCGTAGAGACAGAATTTGGCACCGTAGCGCTCAAAATTGGGGAGCGCAACGGTCAAATTTATACCGTACAACCGGAATATGAAGACTGTCGTCAGCTGGCTCAGAAGACCCATCAGCCTCTCAAAAAAATTCAACAGGCTGCTTTAGAAGCTTACGCGCAAAGGCATAGGTGAACACGTCATCTGAGTATTATTATGGAGTGATGTCATCTTTTTGTGGCATTCCCCCCTCATCTTGAGTTATCTTTTTTGGTGATAACCGAAGTTGCTGCTGTCGAACGCGAAGTTTATCTACCTTGGCTGGTCGAAGCTTTGGACATCGCCCCTAGTCTGGCTAGGCTTAGTTTACCCGAGCAGTTGTTGGGGCTAGTGGTGGTGACAGCCGCAGGGTGGCAGGCCAAAATTTGGCACGGAGCCAGTCTCGCCCAACAGCAACGCCTCCAACAACAAATTGACCTGCACCACCAAAGAGGTCTCTTACAGCCCGGTAATTGGTGGTTTTTTCCTCTAAGTGATAGTATGCCTAGCTCACGTCCAGAAGCAACGGGTTATGGTGATCCAACGGCCTATTTGAACGAGATGTTAGCCAATCACATCTTAGGTGAACAAGACCCCTATTCGGTGTTAGCTGATTTTAACTATGCAAAAACTGTTGCTGAGCAAGTGAACCTTTCTTTTACGGCGGTACTTACCTGGGCTGCGCGTCATTGGGAACAACCGGTATGGCTTGAGTATCCCGGGGGGCTTTGGGCTAATGCCCCAGCACGCGCGCTAGGCTGGATACCCGAATACGCATCGGGAACCGCTACTGCCACGACCCCCCAAGGCTGGTCTGCGTTTCAATATTCTGTAGCCAATGGTTTAGGAGTCATCATGAGTCAACCGAGTCCACGTCTGCGTCAATTGGAGAGTCAGACCTTAGTGACCCTGCTACCCGCAGCCACAACGTTAGATTGGATCACAACAGATTTTGAGCAAGATATCTTGGGTCTGCTATTGCCATTTTTGGGACAGACCCACGCCCGTGTCGTCCTGTGTTTGAGTAATCCAAGCGATCTAACCAATTTCTTCAGTCGCTTAGATGAGATTCTTGAGCGCCAAAATTTGGATGCTCAAGTGCGTACACAGCTAGCCCAAGCCCGCTCTGAAGGCCGTCTGAGTATTCGCTTGGGCGTAGGATTATCGACCAAATATCAAATTGCCCTATTGCAGGACAGTTATGGCGATAGCCTTTATTATTATGCGCCCCAAAATCAGCCAGTACAAACTCTTGCTAGCTGGGAAGGGGATATTCAGGAATATCTACAGAAGTTTGAAATCCTCTGGAATACTACCGCCGATAATCGTGTCCAAATCATTGATTTAACAGGAGTTTTAGACCGCTATGATTGTTAACTATGGGGAGAATCTATGACAGATCATACAAACTTAACCAATTATCTGAGTAAAGCCAAAATCACATTTGGTTTTTTACTCAACTACTGGCGCGAGCAAATACCACAACAGCAACCTTTGGTCGACCAAGCAGAAGCCCAACTCACCCATTTATTAGAGACCTTGCCCCAAGCGATTGCCTATGTTGCTGCTGCTGAAATCTGGGAACTGCGGATGCAATTGCAGACCAGTCAACAAAACAATGAAGCTCTGATCACCAAAATACAGCAACAACAGCAGACCCTCACTACCGAACAACAAAAGTATAAATCTCTACAAACCATCGCCCAAAAAGTGCGCAGCGAGCTGGTAAATAGTGTAGAGCGAGAACGAGAACTCCGCGAGCAAACGGCACAGCTAAAAGTTGAACCAGCAGTGAATCTTGAGCTGGTGGTAGCCCAACGCATCGCAAAAATTGAGACTCAGCAGGCGCAATTACAAACTGAATTTGCCCTACTCCAGGTTACGGTGCAACGCCTGCAACAAGATAATAAACTCAAAAGTGCCAAAGTCCGCGACCTGTTGAGCGAAGCTGGTATTGATCTCGAAGGAATATCTAGCCATGGCGCGTGATGCAGCTTGGACATTTTGGCGCAAATATTGCCTGATCTATCCAGCAGCTACTCTGAGCGAACAACAAACAGCACTTCAAAAGGCTGATTACACCTTAGTGCTTCAGGAAACTTGGCGTAGGGCTGAGACTCAATTTCGTAGCTATGATCCTCTAGCCGCAGCTTTACAACAGGGTCAAACGCTGACTACCACGGCTCTACGCTATCTAAATGGAGCCGAAAACTTCTTTTTACATCAAGATGAGCGTTTTTATGAGCTTGAGGATGGCACATGGTATCTCAAGGGTCAGCAATTCCTTAATCAAGATTTAGCCGAACTCCTAGCAGCCGAACCTATGCCAGAATTGGATTTACAAGAATATTGGCAAGCTAAAGATAATCCAAAACAGTATATTTTTTGGACAGGTGATCCGCGTTTTGTAATTACCAAAAAATTTTTATCTCTAGATCAACAAGTTTGCTTCACACTACCAGATCAGACCCACAAGGTCCTGACCGATACTCTCTTGGCGATAGAGTTTGTAGAAGTAACCTCTTTTTTTGAGGATGCCTCTGAGGATGCCTCTATAGTTCCTAGGGCAGAAAAACTATTAGAACACTACCTAACTGACTTGGCTAAATTTGTAGTGCCTAGCTCGCAGCAGTCCTGGGATGAGGTGCTCATAGATCTTAGGGCAAGGCTTAATAATGATCCAACTTTATCTATAGAATTTGGTCTTACCCCGTCCTCAGCCGCTGCTACAGCCGAATTTTGGCGTGATCAATTACCGCTCACCTTGTTACCGCCCCAGGGAAGCCCAGAGCAGATGAGAGCCGTACTCGACTATTGGTATGTGGGTACGCCCCAACCGCTCCTTGAACAAGTCATCTTGCCAGCTCTAGGCTATAGCCAAGACCAAAAGCAATGGGTTTGGCAGCAATAAAAATTTACCCCTAGCGTTATGTAGCAAATGATACTAAATGCTATAGTTAGAGAGGGGTTGAAGTTCCCCATAGACCGTTATGAGGCGAATCATGAACAAGGTTGAAGCTGTTATCCGTCCCGAAAAATTGGAAGATGTGCGTAATGTGTTGCTAGCACGCGGTGTTAGCGGCATGACAGTCAGTGAAGTTAAAGGTTTTGGTCGGCAACGGGGTAATCAGTACTCCTACCGGGGCGCCCACTATGAAGTTCATTTCCTGAAAAAAGTTAAAATAGAAGTTGCAGTTACCGAAGAAATGACGAATACTGTCGTGGATGCACTGATCAATGTTGCCCGTACTGGCGCTGTGGGTGATGGCAAAATTTTTGTTACCCCACTCAGTCGCGTGATCCGAGTGCGTACAGGTGAAGAAGGAACAGCTGCTTTGACTGATTCCGTTGAAGCGATGGCGGCCTTAAACTAATCTAGCCACAGCTTAGAAAAGCCCTGCTTCTGGAGCCAGAAGCAGGGCTTTTTGGCAAAGCCTGTTTTAGAGCAAACCCTGTTGTTGAGCGTCGTAGGCCTGGATTTTTTCGACTTGTTTTTTCTTGAGTACCAAGAGAACTTGTCCAGCAAAAGCTACAGCGAGGGTCACAAATAGCCAAGTTACACGTTGGGGGTCTTGGAGCACAACGTCTTTTTCGGTATGCCCAAAGCCACCACCAACGTTATTGGGATTATCAGTAATCGGGTCGCCAGCTTTGAGTTGATCCCCCACTTTGACCGTCAAATTAGGCCCTGGTGGAACTTTTAATTCCTCGCTACCTTTGTTAGTTTTGAGGGTGACAATAGAACCTTTCGTGTCGTAGGTGTTGTCACTCATTGTGATCGGGACGTTAGTGGTGATTTTGAGGACTTCGCCCGCAGCAGGAGCAGTGTACTGGGCGTTATTGCTCTGGACACCGTTGGGATAAACTTGACCGCGTCCGCGATTGGCACCCACATAAACGCTGTATTTCCCAAAGTGCAAATTTTTGTCGGCATTGGGATCAGGAGCAATCACCGGGATCGTCACGGTGTTACCAAGTTTTTTGACGGTCTCCGCGTCAATGGGACCGACGACCACGATATTTTCGCGGGTTGGACTACGGGGCGGGTCAGCCAAGGTATCAAGAGCAGCAGCCTGAGGCCATTCACCGGATTCCAGCTTTTTGACTTGCTCAGGCGTAAGACGGGCTTTGTCCTTAACTGGGTCAGCTACGCGGAAACCTTCCGGTAACTGCACATAGGCGCCAGCTTGGATACTGCCGCGATATTCACCCTTGTCGTTGGGATAAGAGACGACTTCTTGGGCTTTAACATCGTAGGGGATGTTAACTTTGACTTCAAAGGTTTGACCGGGCAAAACTGACTGGGGCATCTCGACATTCAGACCCTGTTCGGCTAGATGACAGTTAGCGCAGGCGATGCGCCCCGAAGATTGACGGGGTTCTTTGTAAGCAGCGGCATACTGGGGGAAGGCGTAACTCGCGGTGGCACTGGTCAGCCACAAGAGTCCCATTACCGACAAAAGATGTTTTTTCATGTTTGATTCCTTTAGAGGTCTTATACCCACCAAGGGTCGGGGTTGTTGTATAAAGCGGTTTTACGAAAATCTTTTTCTGTCCAAGCTGTCAGAACGACGGTATCACCCTTGACTTCAGCTTTTTCGAGCGGCATCGGGTAAGGCGATGGGCCATGGATTAGTCCACCGTCTTTGTCATAACCGGAGCCGTGACAGGGACACTTAAACTGATTGAGACCCGTATCCCAAGGAACGACACAGCCTAGGTGGGGGCACACGGCATTGAGAGCAAAATTAGCAACTTTTTTGTTTTCGTCAACGACAATGTACGTAGCAGGTCCCGCTTTGACCGACAGTCCTTGGACAATAATCCGTGTCCCGGCGGCGGTGCTTGCGAGTAGTTCTGAAACTTTAATTACTTTGCCATCTTTATCACGGGCTTCTACCCCGCTACTCGCGGCTCCGGTTCCGGGGGGGATAAAATAAGCAACCACAGGATACAAAGCACCAACCACCGCGCCACCAATGGCACCTGTGGTCAGTAATGTGAGAAATTGGCGACGACTCTGCGGGATCGGTTCGAGGGCTTCGGACATGGTGGTTCCCAAATATGAGAAGTGTTGAGAAAAGTTACATACACATCTTAACGATAAAGTGGAGTCCCTCAACTCCTAAAATTGTAAAGAAGTACAAAGTTTAGGCTATGACCGGACCGGATCTGCGTGAATTACTCGAGGGCAAGCTAGGACAGGCCTACGACGTGCAGTTTCAGCGGCGCGGCGAACGGCGTTATTTTCAAGTGATGTGGCGCTATCTCGGCCAAGCGTCTTTTGCTCTGAGCGAAGCTCAGTACACAGCCCATTTACAACGCACGGCTTACATCCTTGACGAGTGGGCTGTTGCAGACCAGGTGCGTGATTATTTAAATAAAACCAAAGAACGGCCTCGGGTCGGTAAGGCTATTTCAATTCCGCTGGTGTTTGATGCATGAGGGCAAATTATCTTGAATTTCTCAAGGAGTTTACAACAAACTTTCTTCCCAAGACTTACTGCAATCCGATAGGATCAAGGGAACGTGTTCTGCAACACACCTAGGGGATTATCCATGGGCGAAATGCCAGAAAAACCCAGGGAAGCCTGTGGGGTCTTCGGAGTTTATAGCTACTCAGCAACCGTAGCGCGATTGGCTTATTTTGGCCTATTTGCCTTGCAGCATCGCGGACAGGAGTCGGCAGGCATTGCCACCTACGAAAAAACGCCCGAGGGAATCGTTTTACACCAACACCGGGGCATCGGATTGGTGGCACAAGTTTTTACCGAAGAGATGATTCAGAGTTTGACCGGGCATATGGCCGTGGGTCATAACCGCTACTCCACCACTGGCTCCAACCGTGGCTGCAACGCCCAACCTGTGATCGCCGACACCAGACTTGGCTCCATTGCCCTCGCGCACAATGGCAATTTGGTGAATGCTGATACACTTCGCGAAGAATTACTTACCGAAGAGCGCACTTTTTTGGGTTCTAGCGACTCCGAAGAAATTGCTCAAGCGATGGCCGCCGCTGTGGACACAGGGTCTGGTTGGGTCGAAGCTGCGATCCTTGCTGTCAAACGCTGTAAAGGCGCATTTTCACTGGTGATCGGTACGCCTGATGGTTTGATTGGGCTGCGCGATGCCAACGGTATCCGGCCTTTGGTGATTGGGCAATTAGATGACGGGAGTTATGTATTAGCCAGTGAAACCTGTGCTCTCGATATCATCGGGGCGCAATTTATCCGTGATGTCGCTCCGGGCGAAGTCGTCTGGATTGATGATCGGGGCTTGACCTCACAGCGTTGGGCTGAGGCTGAACGCAAGCTGTGCGTTTTTGAGATGATTTATTTTGCACGTCCTGACTCTCAGTTTGATGGTGAAAGTCTCTACAGCTATCGGGTACGCCTCGGGCAGGTGTTGGCGAAAGAAGCCCCTGTCATCGATGCTGACGAGGTGATCGGGGTACCTGATTCGGGTATTCCGGCGGCGATTGGGTATGCGCGGGCCTTAAATTTGACCTACACCCATGGCCTGATCAAAAATCGTTATGTCGCGCGAACCTTTATCCAACCAACCCAAAAAATGCGCGAAGAGGGGTTAAAGATGAAACTTAACCCCTTACCTGATGTCTTGCAAGGGAAAAAAATTGTCTTGATTGATGACTCGATCGTGCGTGGTACCACGAGTCGCAAAATCGTCAAAGCCTTACGGGATGCTGGTGCTGCCGAAGTGCATATGCGCATTTGTTCACCGCCTGTGACCCATCCTTGTTTTTATGGCATTGATACGGATACCCAGGATCAACTGATTGCCGCACGGCGGACAGTAGCGCAAATCGAAGCCCATCTCGAAGTCGATTCGCTTCATTATTTGAGTTGGCAGGGCATGATGGACGCTACCCGTCATGAAGCCCACACCTACTGTTCAGCTTGCTTTACAGGTCAGTATCCCATTGCAATTCCAGCCGGGATCGGGCGCTCCAAACTCATGCTTGAAGAGCCTCTCCCTACCTAAGGTCATGCGTCTCAAAATCTGTGGCCTGACCAAACCCGATCAATGCCTTGCCCTAGCGCGCCTTGGCGTTCATGCCTTAGGATTTATCTGTGTACCAGCCTCCAAAAGGTTTGTCACAGTAGAGCACCTGCGCCAACTTACCGCTGGACTACCGCCCTTTGTGGCGCGGATCGGGGTCTTTGCTGACACTCCGCTAGCCGAAATCGTAGCCACAGTACAGCGGGCTAATCTGAGCGGCATTCAGCTTCATGGCAATGAATCTCCGGCTCTATGTGCGGCTCTACGCGTAGCCTTACCCGCTCATGAATTGATTAAAGCTATCCGCTTACGTGATCCTCAGCAATTGACCGACCTAGCTGATTATTGGCCTTATGTGACGGCGGTACTACTCGATGCTTACCAGCCCAATCTCCTCGGCGGCACTGGTCAAGTCTTAGATTGGACCGCGTTACAAAATTTTTGTCCCCCCAAACCCTGGATCCTAGCGGGTGGTCTAACGCCCGAAAATATTGATATGGCTCTAGGGATGCTTGCACCTGATGCGCTTGACCTGTCGAGTGGTGTCGAACGAGCGGCTGGTGATAAAGATTTAGCGCGGGTGGCCTTGCTTTGGCAAAAGATTGGTGCCGTAAATTGCCCCTGAGCATTCGGCAATGTTGAGGAATGCCTGGGGGGATTTGAGGGTTCTTCAGCTGTGAGCTTGGGCTAATTCGATAAAGAAGGTTGTGGCTTTGGCATTACTTTTTACTTTTACAGCAATTTTCAAGTGAAAGAGCTATATTAATTGGACTAAATGGAGAGGGTGATGGGAAAACCATATTCAGTGGATCTGCGCCAACGGATTTTAGCTGCCTACTTCAATAAAGAAGGCTCACAACGAATAATTGCC
>JBBRQP010000033.1:0-29582 GCA_038226175.1 Gloeobacterales cyanobacterium | reverse complement strand
GGTAAATATGACCTTGCGCAAAGTACTGCGCAACCATCGGGCATTCCCCACCGATGAATCGGCGCTCAAAGTGATTTACTTGGCGATTCATAATCTCTCCAAGAAATGGACGATGCCGATCCGAGATTGGAAAGGAGCCTTAAATCGGTTTGCCATTGAGTTTGAAGGGAGGTTACCAATGTGAGATTTCTACACTGACACAATCTTCTTGACATACCCACAAAAACTCCTAGCTCGGTTTCAGATCAACCCTCTACGGCAAGATCAGCTTTAGAGACTAGTCGCGCATGGATGGGCTGTCTTGACAACGGCCCAGCAGACCTGTCTACTAATTCTAAATATTTAGAGGGGTATGGGGCTTAATGAAACGCCCTATCCTGCTAGGTACAGGTTCCCTAGTTGCTTTTCTCAAGCGGCGAGACCAGCTTCATGATTGGGTCATATCAACTTGGGATACTCTTGAGTCGCCATTATTGACCTGCGAGTCAGTTCTTTCCGAAGCACTCTTTTTATTTCGCAACGAAGATGGAGGTCAAGAAGCAGTTATCGGTTTGGTCAATAGTGGAACCATTTAAGTTGCTTTTTCTCTCAGTAATGAATTTCTGCAGGTAGTGGTGCCTCAGGCGATTAGGGTTTTTGTGCCCCGATGATGGTGCATTATGGCCTTGGCTGGGAGAGTAATAGCTCCAAACCCTTACGTACATTTTCTGATAAATTGCCCGGCAATTCACTGAGCTTTGCTTTGAGACTAACGGGAATGCGTACATCTAGGCGCACGGTCTTTTCTCCAGCAATCAGCGGCTCGCGTAGTAAGATCCCTATTTTATTACCCGCTGTGAAGTTGGGATTACCACGGCGACGCTTCGGTAATGGCTCTTCAAAAGATGCTGCGCAAGACGGATGTTTTATCATGAGAAACAGAATGAATTATGATTCTTTTACCCTAGCATGACCCTAGTAAATAGTCTGTCCCTCTGACAAATTTTCCCACTCAACCCGCTAATAATGCGTTAAAATAGTAGAGTCAAGACACCACAAAAAGCAGTACGCAACCGCTCATTACGACCAATCCACACCCATTTGCAATTCGCCTTAGGCTTCATAAAACCTGCCCCCGTACTAGGTCATCTCACCTCTTGCACTGGAGTTGTCTGATGCTGACATCCCATCATTTCACGGTTTATAGCAAGGCTGCGACCGCACGCATTCTGGATATTGCCGTTGCCCTAGTCAAAGAGATCCGTATCTTTGCTAATGCCGTCTGGGTTCATATTGCCGGACGCCGCCCGACATTTATCAGCAAAGTTTGTTATCGCCTCGATTATCTGGAGTCACGAACCGATCGCAGTACCGATATTAGAGTAACGCCCGTCGGTGCCTTTAGCTACATCGCCTATAATACAAGTAAGGCAACTGTCTATCGTCTCTGGTGCTCAGAGGATTTAGGGTTGCAGTGCGAGTGCAAAGATTTTGAGTGGCAAAAGATATCGGGGAAATACAACCCCACTTGTAAACACCGCATCGCGGTCAACCAGTGGTTGAATGATAAATTTCCGATCCCAACCTACGCCTAACAGGAGTCGTGGTCATGAAAAAGATAGACAAAGTAATGGTAGACGATGAAGATGTGGAACATAACATCGCCATCGCTGATAAAAACAATGTTGACCAAATCGGGGAAGCGATGGGCTTGCCGATGACTGACGGTGAAGAATTAGATGAGTTGGAGGTTTTGGAGGAGCGAGATCATAAGCGGTTTGAGCTAGATCCAGAATCGGCTGAAGATTATCTAGAACATCTTGCGTAGAGCTGGAGTGGGTCGAACAAGCGAGACCAACCTGCAAAACTTCTGGTTTAGAAGACGAAAAATCAAGTTGTCTCATACTGGCAATCATTGACAATTTTGCTATCAATTGAGCATTGTTCATAGGGTAAGCTACTCATGACACTGAATATTAATTTGACTCCTCACCTAGAAGAAATGGTGCGTCTGAAGGTATCAGGCGGTCTCTATAACAGCGCAAGCGAGGTTATCCGCGAGGCTTTGAGGCTCATGGAAGAACGCGACCAGCTACGAGCACTCAAGCTAGAACACTTGCGGCAGGATATCCGTGAAGGACTAGAGAGTGGCTTGACAGGAGAACTTGATATGGAGCAGATTAAACAACGCGGACGCACCCGTCTCAAACACAATGCAGACTGAGGTAGTATTTTGCCTCGCATTCTAAAAACTCAACGCGCCGAACGCGACCTAATTGACGTAAAACTTATGCTTTAATGCGCTGTCATCAAGGGGTTTACCTGACTCAAAAGTAATCTACCTATATAAGCCAAAACCCGCTACTAGAGCGGGTTTAATCTGGAGCGGGTGACGCGGGTCGAACGCGCGACATCAACCTTGGCAAGGTTGCGCTCTACCACTGAGCTACACCCGCATAAGTCTAAGTATGACTAAAAGGGCGTTCTTGTGTCAAGCCCTTTGGGGTAAGCGACTAGTCATCCGGCGGCAGAGGATCAATTTTTTCAGGGTTTAGCTGCTGGTTATAGGGAAACAACGTCATCCGTAACTGACTCAAGAAAACCTGACCAATAACGTGACCAGGCGGAGGTTTGGGGATTGAGGTTTCCTCAAAGCCTGTTTCTACAGTTGCTGTAGCCATTGGTGTAGCTGGAGCATAGGTGTACTCCGGTGCTGGAGGCGCAACTTGTGCTGGAGCTGCCGTAGTAGGTTGAGTGGCAGGTTCTGTAACCAGATCAGCACTGAGTAAACTCCCCGGTGCCACCATCTGACCTGCTACCAGTTGCGGATTGATAAGAGTACTTGCCGAACCGATACAGCTTTGGGCACCAATTTGACCTTGACCAATAATCAGAACGCCTGCCCCGAGATTGACCCCCGTATCGATATGTAGCGTGCCACCAGAGGCATGCAGCACAGCCCCCATTCCCACACAAACCCCCGCGCCAATAACTAGATAACTATTAGCATCGGCTTGCAGTAAGGTTCCCGGTGCGAGAACTGCGGTCGGATGCACCGTTACGTCACCGCTGATGCGCGTTTGGCTCTCAAGAGGCGGCTGAAGGGTAAACGGATGCACAGTCAGAGACCTCTAGGGACGTTGGATGATCGTTTCGAGGACGCGGCGTTTGTCTTTGGTATCGATACCGATCAGGCGCACAAATTCACCTGGGTATTCGGCGAGAGCGGTCTCGATAGCCGCTAAGACTTCCGGCTCCCGTTGACCGGAGATCGGCGTGCTATACCAAGAACTAGTACGGAAACGGCGTTCATCAGCATGTTCTAAGCCTACGCGATTACCTTGACTCAACAAACCACGTACCTGCTCGACTAGGTCAGCGGCGAGTTTGGATGAACTATAACTACTGCTAATGGGACTTGATTTTGAAGTAGTCGAGGTAGAAGTAGGTGCAACGGCCCCACCCGGACGATGAATAATCGTCTCGACTGTGCGGCGTTTGTTTTGGGGATCAATGCCGATCAGCCGTACAAAATCTTTGGCATGATCTGCCAAAGTTGCCTCAATCGTTGCTATAACTTCACCCGCGCGGGTGCCAGTGATCGGTACGCTATACCAAGAACTAGTACGAAAGCGTCGCTCATCGGCATATTCCAAACCGACCCGTTGCCCTTGGGCCAAAATTTGCTGAACCTGCTCCGCTAGGGCTGAATTAGACCCGTGCCCGATAGCAGTATGTGAATTACCCTTACTACCATTGGTTTGTACCGGCCCATCAGGACGCTGAATCATTTCTTCGAGAACCCGGCGTTTGTCCTTGGGATCAATACCGATTAGGCGGACATATTCACCACTATGCTCAACCAAACACGCCTCAAGGGCTGCCATCACTTCTGATTCCCGCTGACTCGTAATCGCAGCACAACTATGCCAAGACGTTGTCCGAAAGCGGCGTTCATCGGCATGTTCGGTGCCAATGCGATAGCCCTGACCCAACAGACGGCGTACCATATCCGCTAGCCCAGAACCGAGCTTACCCGTGGGAGCGTAGCTCCTAGACCCCGTCGAACTACTCGATGTCGCCTGAAATTTCGACGTCGTACCCGTCAACTTGGCTGGACTACCCGGACGCTGGATAATTTCTTCAAATACACGGCGTTTATCTTTGGTATCTACCCCAATCAACCGCACAAAATCGTTAGCATGTTCGGTCAAAGTTGCTTCAATCGTGCCGAGGATTTCGCCAGCACGACTGCCGGTCATCGGCACGCTATACCAAGAACTGGTACGGAAACGGCGTTCATCAGCGTATTCCAAACCCACACGATAACCTTGGTTCAATAACTGTTGTACCTGGTCAGAAACGGCTGTACTCATCGCTTTACCTACGTGAACGGCGTGATTAGGAGCAGTTGCACTCCCGTTAGACATCGGAACTGGGTCTTTATTTTCATTGCGAATAGGTCTGATGCAGGCAATATTATCGGCACATCGGTAACCTTGACGCAGAGCATCGTTGATGTGTACCACATGGGAGGCAAATTTGACATCTACATCGCTCACAGCAGGGAGACGATCAGCTTCCTGTTGGGTGGTAATGACGGCTCCAGAGGGTACAAATCGGCCTTCGGGAATTTCTACATCTTGGATTAATGCGTGCATCATGACGATGCAACCTTTGCCAACCCGGGCATTAAAAACCGTAGACCTAAACCCAATAAAGCATTCATCGCCCACATAGGCCGGTCCATGAATCAAGGCCATATGGGTAATGGAGGCGCGATTGCCAATCCAGACCGAATAACTTTGACCGTTGTCGCCAGTTACGCGCCCCTCCTCCAACCCATGAATGACCACACCATCTTGGAGATTGGTACTCGCCCCGATGTGAAAGGGACTGCCCTCATCGGCACGAATCGAGACTCCGGGAGCCACCATGACATTCTCACCGACAAACACATCACCAATTACATTGGAAAATACATGAATGTAGGCTGAAGGGTCAATTTGTGGTTCCTCCAAGTCCTTAGACCAGGGTGTGGGAGGAGCGGCATAACTTACGGTACGCACAGCCATGATCATTTACCTCAAAGTTTGTTTAGCCTGTACGGTACTTGCTGTAGAGAGAGCGATTATCCACGTTTACGGTGTCAATGATGGCGACAATTGCTGCATCTACAGGGCGTTTGTCACTACCTTGCACTTGACGGGCAGCACTCCCTCGACTGACCAGTACCCATTCATCAATCCCGGCGCCTACGTTATCAGCAGCGACTTCGTAGGTGGGTAAAAATTGTCCCTCTTCGTCAATGAGTTGGACTAGGAGGAACTTCACACCCATGAGCGTCGGGTCTTTTTGGGTACTGACTACCGTACCGCGCACCCGGGCGAGTTGCATTAGGGGCGACCGTAAGGACGAATTGCGTTGACGCTATCGCGGAAGCCTTCGACGGCTTCGGTATACCGGATCGGCAAGACATATTCCAAGTTTTCGTGGGGACGCGCAATGATGTGGTGGGAGAGTAATTGACCGCCATTGACGCGCTTGATTGATTCGATACCAGCGGAAACCGAGGCTTGGACTTCGGAAACATCACCGCGCACGATCACAGTCACGCGACCGCTACTAATTTTTTCGTAACCCACTAAAGTGACACGAGCGGCTTTCACCATCGCATCGGCAGCTTCCACCACGGCGGGGAAACCCAAAGTCTCAATCATGCCTACTGCAATTGCCATTGTCTGATGCTCCAGTAAAGGGTGATATTAAGGACGACCGATTGGACGGATCGCATTGGTGCCTTCGCGGAATTGCTCGACAGCTTCGGTGTAACGGATGGGTAACACGTATTCCAAGTTTTCGTGGGGACGCGCGATGATGTGCCAAGAAAGAACCTGACCGCCATTAACCCGTTTGACCGACTCGATGCCGGCTGCCACTGAGGCTTGGACTTCGGAGACATCACCGCGAATAATCACGGTTACGCGACCACTACCCACTTTTTCGTAACCAGTTAGGGTGACACGAGCGGCTTTCACCATCGCATCGGCACATTCCACCACGGCGGGGAAGCCTAACGTTTCAACCATGCCAACTGCAATCGCCATTGTTTTACTCCAAAGAAAAAATCAAACTTAAACGCGGAATTGATCTACGGCTTCGGTATAACGAATCGGTAAAACGTATTCCAGATTTTCGTGAGGACGGGCAATGATATGCGTCGAGAGCACTTCACCACCATTGACCCGTTTGACGGATTCGACGCCAGCGGCAACGGAGGCTTGTACTTCCGATACATCTCCGCGAACGATTACGGTTACCCGCGCACTGCCAATTTTTTCGTAACCGACTAGGGTAACCCGAGCGGCTTTGACCATTGCATCGGCAGCCTCAACTACCGCAGGAAAGCCTTTGGTCTCAATCATTCCAATCGCAACACCCATGAATAGACTCCCGTGCCTAAGGCACAATTTGCACTGTAACAACGTTCAAAACCGCGCCGGGGATCACGACAGAATCTGTCCCCCAAAGCCTTAGTCTCTCTGATTCTAAGAATAAAGTGAATTGTTACCCATGGCAATATTTATAATGATGATTTTTTCACATCAGAAACATCATTAAAGTTAATGTATAGCGTGATAAGTTGTATTTATTCGTAATATTTGTTAATGTTATTGCTGTCAGTTTATGTTTTTGATGATTAAAGTTTATGTCCACTTGTTTTGGTTGGTTTTAAGATGACTAGCTAGGTAATAATGCGTGCTTGAGTAAAAAGCTCCTCGTCTAAGTATTCAGACTAGGAGCTTTTCGGTGTGAGCACTACAAACTATCGGCAATCGTTTTACCATCCGAGCTTGTGCCAAAGTTCAAGAAGGCTTTAGCGGCTTCAGCAACTTTCGGGCCATAAACATAGTAAAGGGTCGTGATGTAAGGATAATCAGCAGCATCGCGCCATCAGTTCCGACCAAAGGATGAAAGAGTGGATATTTTGCCCAAATATTCGCAAAAATCAATAATGTAAGACTACCAACAATGAAAAGTAAGCCCGCTACAGGAGCCAAGCTGATCATGGCTAGGGGGCTTTTTTTAGAATCATTATCTGCCATGACCGTCTCCCTAATAATTAGATAAACTAATTCCTGAAACAAAACCGCGTCTCTGTGAGCTGAATTACTTCAACATTCAAAAAGACGCGGTTAGAGAGTTGAGATGAGCTTACAGAGTTAGGGCATGAAATAACGGGTATTTAGCCAAGACATTTGCCAAAATCAAGAGCGCTAATGAACTAACAATGAAAAGTAAGCCAGCAATCGGAGCTAGGCGAATAATCGAAAGTGGGTTGTTGGAAGAATTGTCAGCCATGGGAGGACTCCGTTAGGGTTTAACTTTGCTATCACGGATACTGCCACTGAGTAGTTCTGGTATGGCTTGCACAGGCCACAACAAACCACTAAGCAAGGCCGGGATTGCTTTACTGAGATCAATTAGGACTTCATCCATGGGATTACGGGTTTTGGCTAGATAGAGCCGCCCCGCCCATGCCAAGGCACCGGTCAGATAAATCCAGAGCAAACTTGGGATAATGAAATCACCAGCATGGCTCCACCGTCCGTCAGCAATCAAATGCGGCAAGCCAGTTTTGACATCACAATTGGCGTTTTTATCGATCAAGTTATAGCGATATTGCCATTCAGCTTTTTTGTCGACCAAAGATTTGTATTGGTCGTTATTTTCGCCAAATTTGGCTTTGGTGTCTTTGATTCTGGTGTCAAAGTCATCTAAGCGGGTTTTCTTCAAGTCTGTATAGGCTTGAACATCAGGGCAGGCTTTGGTGTAGCCAATATCTTCGGCCAAGAGGCTCGGGCTAAAGGCCAGGGTTGCCCCTAGTAACCCACTAAAAAAGATGCGTCCTTTCATTGCAATTTCCCACGAGCTAAACGGTTGAGGGACAAAAAACAGCACGATTGCTGACAGAATCATAGCGGGTGCAGGGTTGTACTTCCAAGGGGATTGTGGTAAAGAAATGTAAGTAATTATGACAAAATAGCAACATGAATAGCGCCATGGCAACTTACGACTTGTTTTGTGATTACAGCACCCAACATCCCAAAGAGATTTTGCAGGTCGAAGTCCTGAGTGACGGGGAAGAAGACCTCCTACTTTTTTATAAGGGTCAGGTTAGTTCGCTCATACGTGCTACCCCTGCGGACGCTGGTGAACCGCTTTGGTCTGAGACTACACAGCTGGTATGCCTAGACCGTTTACAAGCACCCTATGATCCAGTCACTCCAGTTTTTTTGGCAGCAAATATTATGCCAACAGACTTAAACTTTTAACGCCAGTGGAACAACCCCTCAAACGGTACTTCTATAGTTAAAGGAAAAACTCCAAGTATCAGAGCTGCTGATGCTCACGTTAAAATAAGCTCATGAGACGGTCTACTCAAGGATTTACGCTGATCGAGGTTTTGATCTCCGTAGTGATCGCGACTTTATTATTGACCAGTTTAGCGGCTTTTTTTGCGATCTCCAGCATCAAACGCTTACAAAGCCAGCGGCTCAATCAGGCCGCCCAACTTGCCCAATCACAAATCAACGAAGTAAGCGAATTTTGGCAGACCTTTGATAGCCAGGGCATCAGTTATTTTGATCATCAAGCGATGGTGTTTGCCTGGAGTGATGAATATTTTGATCATGTGAATACCACTAATAATCAGCAAACTCTCACCGATCCCAGTGCCATTGCTCCCAATTCTCGACGTATTCCGCCATCTTTACGCATTATTCCGGTGGATACTGATGCCGACGGTACGGCTGATTATTTAGCCCAAGTATTTGTCGGTGATGCACCCGGTGCGCCTCCTGGTGAATTGAAACGGTTAGTAGTGCGTATTTTTGAGAAACAAACCCTGATTGAGGACTTAGACCAAACGCCTGTGGTTGCCCTGCGTCCCTTGATTTATGGCAGCAATGAAGCTTTTGTAGCACAAGGATTAACCGCACCTTTGGTGGTCTTAGTTGCCGATATCAGTCGGCCCGAGTCACCTTTATGAGCGAATCTTTTTGGCACGTCAAACCTAGATTAGCTCGCGGCTTTACCCTACTCGAACTCATGATTGCCGTTGTAATATTTGGCATTTTAGCGGTGGTAATTTTTCCGAGCTTGGCTCCACTAAAGGCGAAGCAAGACTTAAATCAGGGCGTGGCCTTAGTTGAAGAAGGCTTTCGGCAAGCGCAAGAGCGGGCACTGAGTCGTAGTCGGGTCGTTCATTTAGAATTTGATCTGGCGAATAATGCCTACTGGTTATGTGATGCACCCAAGGGCAACTGTGCTCCAGCTGAGCGTATCGCCCTAGCGCCGCTACCGCAAAATATTTATTTTGTTGATACGGATTTTGTCAACTCAGCTAAACGTGATCTCACGGGTCAACCCCTCTTAGATGACGAGATTGCCTTTGATGAGCAAGGTAAAGTTGTCGATAATGGCGATGTCCTAAAACGGGTGGTGGTCGGTCATCGTCAACTCAACTTAGCTCCTTATGCCCTGTACGTAGCCAGTATCAGTGGCACGGTTTGGACATTACCTCAGGAGCGACCTGATGCGCCCAGCTAAGGGTTTTACCCTCATTGAGTTACTGCTCTCGGCGATTCTCTCGGCGATTGTGGTCTTGGCTTTGATTAGTGGTCTTTTGCTATTTACCAGCCGGGCTGCCCAGGAACAGGGTACAGAACGTCTACAAACGGAAGTAGAACTAACCCTGCGTTGGGTGAGTTTGGATATCGAAGAAGCTAATGCCTTACTGCCCGTAGATGAATTTATAGACATAAAAAATCTACCAGGCACAGTGACTTTGGCCCTCGTTGTGCCCCAAGCAGGTCAATACACCATTGTTCTCTATCTACTTGGTGCCTTACCTAAAGGGTTTCCCTATACTGACCCAGATTTCCAGAAGCGTTATGGGGCATTGCGCGGGGCGTTATATCGCTGGCAATCTCCGCCATTTAAGCGATTACAGGATCTGCCAGCTAAGGGTGAACTCAACATCAACCCGACACGCCTCCAACTCATCAGTCCCTATGTTCAGCCTTTAGATACGCGAGATCCCGGTCAGAGTGGTTTGGTTTTTGTTGCCGCTGACGATAATCATGGCGGTCTTTTAATTGTTAACGGTCTGCGTCCCTTAGAGTTGCGCCGGCAAGCGCAGTTATGCACGCCAGAGAGCACCACACTACAATGTAAACCTCTGACCCGCGAACTCTATGTATATGCCAAAAATATCGCTGCGGCTGATTTGGATAGTTCGCCTACAACTGCTACAACACCCGTCAACTAAATTTATATCAAAATCACAAAATCTAACGGCTCAAGCTCCAGTTGCACAAAAAGAGCCGCATTTCCGGGATCGCGATGCTCTAGCACAGAAACCGTACCCGTTTTGCCGTAGAGGTACGTCAATTTGCCATTTTTTTGATGGATATTGCTATCGATGATCACATAATCCTGACGTTTTTCTATAGACGACGTGTTGTAAGCAACCAAAATTTCTTCACCACCCAGCAATCGAGAAAACGCTAAGGTACAAGGTTGACCTTGGGGTAGCCCAAAATCGAAACCATTGCCGGAAATCTCGCGGAAATACATCCGTCCGAAACGTAAAGCTGGCTGCTGGCGATATATGGCGGTTAACTCAGCGATCTTTTGGTAAATAGTACACGCAGGATTTAAAAAATTGCGCGTCGGGTCAGCCAGGTCAAACAGCGGTTCACGGATAAATTCATCGCCATTGCCCTTACCTCCTAAGCCCTGCTCGGTTCCGTAATAAATGCAAGGCGTACCCAAAGCACAGAGTAAATAACCAATCCCCGCAATCACCTGCTGATCCGGAGCCTCTGCGGCAAAACGTCGTTTAGGGTCTGACCCGATTTGATCATGATTATCCAAAAATGTCACTAAATAGCGACCCAGTTCCCCGCGACTGAGGGCACGGTTGCGTTGGCGTTCGTAGCGCTCAAACAGGGCTAGGGGTGAGCCAAAGCCTTTGATGACACCGGGTAATACGCCATTGAGCGGAAAATCAAGTACCGAGTTGATCCCAAAATAAACTGTTTTTTGATCGACTTTAGTCGAGGTATTAGGCCCGATATAGCGGTCAATACCGTCATCGCCTGCTACGAGTTCACCAAATAGAAAAAACGAGCGTTTACCCAAGCGGTAGGCATATTCACGAATTTGTGAACAGAAGCGGGCAACCGCCAGTTCTCCCATGTGTTTGACAGCATCCATACGCAACCCATCAATATCGGCCTCACGAATCCAGTAACAATGAGCTTGGATGAGAATTTCTTGTAAAGCCAAGCCATCGGCACTTTCATCATTTTTGAAGCCTTTGAGCGAGAAAAAATCACCATTTTGGGTCTCCGGGTAATCATCCCAATGACCCTCCCGAATTTGTCCCATGCGGAAATAATAGTTAGGATTTTTAAGTTCTAAGGGCACCGGGCGGTCAGTTTTACGCCAAGAGCCAAACATAAATTCGGTGCCTTGCCCATCTTGACCGGGTGCATAAAAATAGGGAAAATCGCCGGGATAGGCAAAAATATCCCCCGCATGATTAACTACAGCATCCAAATAGACGCGCATGTGACGGTCATGGGCGGCTTGGACGAGATCCATAAGATCCTGTTTTGTGCCAAAGCGGGGGTCAATACTGAGATAATTTTGTATCGCATAACCATGATATTTATCAGGGTCTGGATTATTTTCAAAAACTGGACTCAACCAAAGTGCCGTGCAGCCAAGATTATCAATGTAATCTAAATGCTTGAGGATACCCTTGAGCGTGCCACCACAAAATTGTTTGAGTTGGGCAGAGCTAGCATTACTTACCGAACGGCTTGTCGTATCAGCAGATGTACGAACCTGATCATCATGAAATCGGTCTACTAACAAAAAATAAATAAAGTCCTCTTGGGGTTCACGTTCGGTATTCCAGTAAGTTTTACCAGGTAAAGGCGTAAGGTCTAGCTCAGCGATAGAATGTGGGCTACTCATGGGTATTATCTCCTACTAAAAAATTAGATACGCTGATTATGAAGGGGTTGCTCAGATTTTGCAACAGTCTTGGTTACACCAACTCAACTCTCTACGCGTAAGCGATAGCCAACACCGGGTTCTGTAATCAAATAGCGCGGACGGGTCGGATCAGCTTCCAACTTATGGCGCAGTTGTCCCATGTAGACCCGCAAATAGTGATTTTCATCCACATAGGCCGCGCCCCAAACTTCCTTGAGTAAATGGCGATGGGTCAGCACCTTACCAGCATGACGAATCAGTGTAATCAGCAGTTTGTACTCGAGCGGTGTGAGATGGCATTCTACTTCTGCCACAAAGACCTGCCGTTTAGCTAAGTCTACTCGCAGGGTATCTAGAGTAAAAAGGGGTTCTTCTGGTTGTGAATGTGCCGCCCCATGACGCAGCGCGACGCGTACCCGTGCCACCAATTCACCAACACCGAAGGGTTTGGTCAAATAGTCATCTGCTCCTGCTTCGAGAGCGGTGATTTTATCTTGCTCTTGACCTCGTGCAGAAAGCACAATAATCGGTAGCGCCGTCCATTCTCGTAGTTGGTGAATCACCTGCAACCCATCCAAATCTGGCAACCCTAGATCCAGCAAAATCAAGTCAGGCCGCTGGCTTACTGCCTGTAATAATCCCTGCTGTGCGGTCGTCGCCTCGAGCAAACGGTAGCCATAACTCGGTAGCGAAGCCCTCAAAAAACGGCGGATTTGGGGTTCATCTTCCACAATCAAAATTAATGGTGCTAAAGCATTCATAGTGGCGTGTCCCTTGGGATAGCTTCTTCCGCTTGTGGTAGAGGCGGGGGTTCGGTAATCGGCAAGGTAAAACAAAACCTAGCTCCGCCTAATACATTATTTTCTGCCCAGATTTTACCACCATGTGCCTCGATAATTGCCCGACAAATTGTCAGTCCTAGCCCCACGCCCGTGGCGAGACCTGCCGGCTGAGCACGGTAAAACTTTTCAAAAATTTGTTCTTCGTGACCAGCGATTAAGCCCGGTCCATTATCTTGAAGCGTCACGGTGATCGCATTATGATCAAACAGCGCACTAATCTCAATCGCACTTTGGGCTGGGGTATATTTGAGAGCATTTTCTAATAAATTGATCAGAACTTGGGTAATCAACAAACTATCGATACAGACCAAAGGTAAATCAGGGGGCAACTGGGTTGTAAGGATATGTTGGTGTAAGGATTTCTCTAGCCTTGAGAGTGCAGCACCAATAACTTCTTCGAGGGGTTGCCATTCGCGATTGAGTATAATAGTGCCGCCTTCGAGTCGGGTCATATCCAGGAGATTACGCACCAAGCGATTGAGATGATCAGATTCTTCATAAATGGTTTCTAACAACTCATAACGGCTGGATGTGGTGGGTTCGGTTGCAAGTAAACTACTACTAGCACCCGTGATCACCGCTAGGGGCGTACGCAAATCATGGGAAACCGAGCTGAGTAGCGTATTACGTAACTGTTCGGTTTGGACTTGTACCTGGGCTTGTTGGGCTTGGTTTGCGAGCTGGTCGCGCTCTAGGGCAATCGCTGTTTGACTCACAAAGGTTTCGAGTAAATGTAAGGGTTCGGGCGCAAGCGGTTCATCCATAAAGATACCCACGACCCCGAGTGTTTTTTGTGAAACCTGGAGGGGCAAATATAAGCCCTTAGCGCCGGGTAAGGTGTTGGTGCCTTGGCCTGCCATCGCACCACGATCGAGAACCCACTGTGCCACACCGATTTCGTTATGATCCGGTTGTGAGAGTGTACTAGCGGCTGTCAGACTACCCTGGGCATCCGGCAACAAAATCACCGGATCACCCCCAAAAACTTCTTTAATCTGACGTAGGGTAATTGCAACCAAATCCTCTCTACCCCGCGCACTCGCCAAATCTCGACTCATCGCATAAAGACTTGCTGTGCGTCGCTCGCGTTGACGGGCGGCCTCAGCCTGTTGACGGGTGCGCACGGTCAAGCGACTGATCACTAATGCCACCACCAGTAATACGCCAAAGGTCACCAAATATTGGGTATCAGCTACGGCAAAACTGTAATAAGGGGGTACACAAAAGAAATCAAAGGCAATTACACTAAGCACCGAGGCGAGTATCGAAGCCCCGCGTCCAAAGCGACTAGCAACACCTACTACCCCTAGTAAATAGAGCATCACCAGATTCGCTGCATCAAAATAGGGAAATATCAAGCGGGCAACAGCAGTACACCCGGCTACAACCAAAACACTCCAGCCATAGGCTGCCCAATCAATGGGAGCTGCTTTGGGTGTAGGGATAGCTTCGCGCTCAGTACTGGTATCTCCATTAATTACATAGAGATCAATCTCACCACTGCTGCGCACCAAGTCATCGACAAGTGACCCAAATAGCAGTTCTTTCCAGCGCGAAGACCCGGCAGGTTTACCAATTACAATCTTGGAGGCATTGGTACGACGGGCATAGAGCAGTAGTTCTTCGCTAATCTTTTGCCCGGTCAAGGTCATGGTTTGTGCGCCGAGCTGCTCGGCTAAGCGGAGATTTTGGGTCACACGCTGGCGGTCTGGGGCGGGCAAATTAGCCGATTGGGGCGTTTCTACATAGACGGCAATCCAGTCCGCAGGTAAGCGTGAGGCCATCCGGCAGGTCGTCCGAATTAAGCGCGCCGAAAGCGGACTAGGCCCAACACATACCAA
The DNA here is from genome assembly GCA_038226175.1 of Gloeobacterales cyanobacterium. Classification (GTDB taxonomy): domain Bacteria; phylum Cyanobacteriota; class Cyanobacteriia; order Gloeobacterales; family Anthocerotibacteraceae; genus JBBRQP01. Next base: position 14,848 of record JBBRQP010000033.1, on the reverse strand, counting down.
TATTTTTTCGCCAGCGGGCCAAGTTTGGGTAATGGCGTTATCGCGCCGATAGTCTTGCATTTGAGCTTCGACCCGTTCGGCAGTACGCCGCAAAGCCAACTCCCGTAAGGCAATCAAGTTTCCCTTGCGAAAGAAGTTAGTGAGAGCATTTTGGGCTTGAGCCGGCAGATAAATTTTGCCATCCTTGAGCCGTTGCAGGAGGTTATCAGGCGGTAAGTCAACTAGTTCTACTTCGTCAGCCAGCGCAAATAACGTATCGGGAATGGTCTCACGCACGACCACACCCGTAATCTGAGCCACCACATCATTGAGACTTTCTAAGTGCTGGACATTGACAGTGGTGTAGACATTGATCCCCGCTTGCAGCAGTTCTTCGATGTCTTGCCAGCGTTTGGGATGGCGCGAGCCGGGGGCATTGGTATGAGCAAATTCATCTACCAAAATCAACTCAGGATGTAAGGCTAGGGCTTGTTCTAGGTCAAATTCTTTGAAGGAGCGGTCTTGATAGGCCATTTGGCGCAGGGGTAATTGTTCTAGACCATCGAGGAGAGCTTCGGTTTCTTGGCGTCCGTGTAATTCTACATAGCCCACGAGAACTCTTACGCCAGCGGCTTGCTGGGCTCGTGCCGCTTCTAACATGGTGTAAGTTTTACCGACACCTGCTGCTGCTCCGAAGAAAATTTTGAGTTTGCCTTGTTGGGCGCGGGTTTCTTCAGCTTGCACACGTGCCAGCAGTTGATCGGGGTCAGGGCGTTGTCCGTTCATCCCTCTAATCTATCTCTGAGCTACCTCAAGAAAGTGTCAAGGTTATTTGCGCCTAGCTCCTAAGATTATGATAGAAGCTCTTCAAAAGAGAGAAAGTCGTGATTCCAATCAGTCATTCTGAATGCCTTGGTGGCTTTTTGAATAGAGCTGTTTTGTCACGTATAGAAGGCTTCCGATCAACTTCGCAGCCCTGGCATTGGTATATCTTTTTTGATGAATTCCCAGAAATTTTTGCTAAGTATGGCAAGAGTATGGAAGATAGACATCAATTCGACTAGGCAAGCCTGAGCAACACCATGTTATTTTCTCCAAAAGAAAAATGGGCAGTAATGGGTAGTGAGTCAGTTTAAATCTTACTGATTTTTCTCTCAAACTGACCTACTACCTAATTTTTAGGCAATCTCATGTTTAGACTTTAATAAAACCGCACCTGAGCCTCAAATGTAAGGAACGAAGACACTCATACATAAAGTAGTACTTTCAGCACAGACCAATACATCATGTGAAACTCTCCCGAAGTTGAGCCGAGAATGACATGTTGTTGGGAGAGCGCAGGGCTTACGACTCAGAGCTAAACATTTACTTATCTAAAGCTAGATTTAATTGCAGAACATTCACGCGCTGTTCACCAATTAGACCAAGGAAGCGGTCTTGGGTATGGCTTTTGACCAAACTCTCAACTTGCGCCACCGCCAACTTACGGACACGCGCGATCCGAGGTACCTGATAATAAGCTGCAGCCGGACTAATCTCAGGGTCAAGACCACTTGCTGAAGCCGTTACCAAATCAACCGGAACTGGCAATTTATTAGTGGGATCAGCTTGCTGTAAAGCCGCTACTCGACCCTTGACTGCACCCAAAAGTGCTTTATTGGTTGGCCCAAGATTAGAGCCAGAAGAAGCCGCAGCATTATAAGCAAAAGGCCCCGTGGCTGAAGGACGACTCCAGAAATATTCTGGGCGGTCAAAGGGCTGTCCAATCAGAGCCGAACCTACGGGTTTACCATTTTGGATGATCAGACTACCATTAGCCTGATTAGAAAAAAATAGCTGTGCAATCGCCGTCACAAACAGGGGATAAAAAACGCCCGTAATCACAGTCAATACCAACAACATCAACACAGAAGAACGCACTTGACGTAACAACATAACCCAACTCCTTACGTGAGATGCAAGACAACCAATAACAAATCAATGGCTTTGATCCCGATAAACGGCACAATCAAACCCCCCAAACCATAAATCAGCAAATTATCGCGCAGTAGCGTTTCTGCCCCGACCGGACGATATTTGACACCTCTGAGCGCTAGTGGGATCAGAAAAATGATGATCAGAGCATTGAAAATCACCGCCGAGAGAATCGCACTTTCTGGCGTTGCTAGCCCCATGATGTTGAGTTTATTGAGCACCGGATACGTAGTAGCAAAGGCCGCTGGGATGATCGCAAAATATTTGGCTACATCATTGGCAATGCTGAAGGTCGTCAAAGCACCACGGGTCATCAATAACTGTTTCCCAATCTCAACAATCTCTAGTAATTTCGTGGGATTAGAATCGAGATCGACCATGTTACCCGCTTCTTTAGCAGCTTGAGTACCGCTATTCATGGCTACTGCCACATCAGCTTGGGCCAGAGCCGGGGCATCATTAGTACCATCTCCGGTCATGGCAACTAAGCGACCGCCAGCTTGAGAATCACGAATTAACTTGAGCTTATCTTCAGGAGTTGCCTGCGCCAGAAAATCATCTACCCCAGCCTCAGCAGCAATAGCAGCAGCGGTTAGCGGATTATCGCCTGTGATCATGACCGTTTTGATCCCCATACGCCGTAGTTCAGCAAACCGTTCTTTGATGCCACCTTTGACAATATCCTTAAGCTGAATCACGCCTAGTACCCGCGCATTGTGGGCGACAACCAGGGGGGTAGCGCCTTGCTTAGCAATAGTTTCTACCTGCATACGCACGTCTGAGGGAAACGTCCCACCCAGGCTTTTGACATAGGTCTCCACCGAATCAGCCGCCCCTTTGCGCACCGCTACATCCTTGAGATTAACGCCGCTCATCCGGGTTTGAGCCGTAAATGGCACAAATGTCGCATTGAGACTCTGGACATCACGCTCTTGTAGCCCGTATTTTTCTTTGGCTAAGACGACGATACTGCGGCCTTCGGGGGTCTCATCAGCGAGCGATGCCAACTGCGCAGCATCGGCTAAGTCTTTGATCGAGACGCCTTCAGCACAGAAAAACTCTGTTGCTTGACGGTTGCCAAGGGTAATGGTTCCAGTTTTATCAAGCAACAACATATCCACATCACCCGCTGCTTCGACCGCGCGCCCAGAAACTGCAATCACATTGGCCTGAATCATCCGATCCATCCCAGCAATGCCAATCGAGGACAGCAACCCACCAATCGTCGTCGGAATCAAACAGACCAACAGTGCCACCAAAACTGTGACCGTAATCGGCGTACCCTGACCAGCACTGCGCACGCTATAGAGCGAAAAGGGCAAGAGCGTCACCGTAGCCAACAAAAAAATCAAGGTCAAAGCCGACAGCAAGATACTTAGTGCAATCTCATTGGGCGTTTTTTGCCGTTTGGCACCCTCAACCATGGCGATCATGCGGTCTAAAAAAGTTTCACCAGGATTGGTGGTAATCGTGACGACTAGCCAGTCTGAGAGCACCCGTGTGCCACCTGTGACCGAACTGCGATCACCGCCGCTCTCACGAATAACGGGCGCACTTTCTCCGGTAATCGCACTTTCATCGACTGAGGCCGCCCCTTCGATGATTTCACCATCACTCGGGATTGTATCGCCAGCTTCCACTAAGACCACATCGCCCTTGCGTAAATCTGGCGCATCAATCATGCTCACTGCCATCGTGCGCCAAGAACTCCCCGTGCGGGTAGGCGGTAATTTTTTGGCGGTTACTTCACGGCGCGAACGGCGGAGGGTATCGGCTTGGGCTTTACCGCGTCCTTCGGCGATGGCTTCAGCAAAATTAGCAAACAATACTGTAAACCATAACCACAGGGAAATAGCCAAAATAAACCCTTTCGGTGCCGCTTCCTTACTAACCAGAGCCTGAAAAAATAGCCCAGTGGTGAGGACACTTCCAACTAACACTACAAACATCACGGGATTGCGGACTTGAATGCGGGGGTCAAGTTTACGAAAGGCATCGGCAATCGCCCGTTGCACAATTGCCGCTTCAAATAAAGGTCGTGCCTTATTAGCTTGCATGGTCATGGTCTCAATTCCTCTACGCAGCCGTCTTAATGCTATTGAAAAGCCATTCCCCATAAAAAAAGTGTCAAGATTACCAAAGTAGCGCGTTGAGCCAGCATGCTTTCCCATTGAATAGTCAATCCCCAACCCCAATGCTGGTTTTAGCTCCCCATTTATGGGGCGGGGGGGCTGACTATCTAATTGGTAAGCCTGACACTGCTTCCCAAAATGCTGACGCACGCGGGATTCTGGCTTACAAAATTCGAGAAATATGGCAAAACACCTCCGGCAACTCCTGCCCAAACCCTGCGCCCTCTGCACAAATCTCAGTGAACTTCTCTATCGCGTCAGGATCAAACCAGACGACACCTGGCTACTAATCTGTGCAGCTTGCTGGCCTGCGGTGAAAATCGCTAATCCGCATTACCGCTATGGCGGCACCTGGAAAGCCAAAAAACGTTTATAGCTACACTGGCGCGAACAGCATCGAGGGCAATTGCTGAAGCATACGTTGAAAGGGGGCTGGATTACCCATACCTGCTGCGATCACAAGCGAACCTTGAATACGGATCACGGCATCTTCTGAGCGTTCTTGGGCGAGATCAGCGGGTATCCCTGCCTCACGCAGTACAACCGCTAAGGCTTCAATCCAAATCAAAAAAGCGGCGCGTAGTTGCTGATGAAAAATCTGACAACTTTCCCCGGTGACTAAGGCGCCCAAAAGACAAGGTTTGCGCCCTGATTCATAAAACTTATCGAGCGTAATCAGCATGGTTTGCAAGCGTTCTTGGGGTAAACCATCCCCACACAAAGGTGTGACAATATTTTCTTGCAGCCATTGACCGACGCGCTCTAGGCAGGTAGTGAGCATCTCTTCTTTACCCCCCGGAAAATAATGGTAAAGACTAGAGCGCCCTAAACCCGTGGCTTGTGATAGGTCACTAAGGGACGCCCCTGTATACCCGCGCTGACGAAATACCGTAATTAGACGGTCAATAACTTCTTCACGTGAAAGGAGTGCAGTGGGCATGGATACAAATAAACTGAACGATCAGTCTAGTCTAGCCCGTTTAGGTTGATGGCATTAAGAGAGCGGTGCTTGCCACAACTTTTAATTTTATGCTATTGTACTGAAAGTTCGGTACAGCTTATTAGCTGTCGATAAACAGTCCTCAAGGAACCCTCCCATGTCTCAGCCTGCTCGCCCCATTCGCCTCTACAGCTTTCCGCAATCTGGTCATGGTCATCGCATTCAGTTATTTTTGTCCATACTCAACTTGCCCTACGAAATCATTAAAGTTGACCTACTTGTAGGTGCCCATAAGCAGCCCGATTTTCTTAAACTTAATCCTTTTGGTCAAATTCCGGTACTTGATGATGATGGCTTAATCTTGACAGATTCTCATGCCATGCTCGTTTATCTTGCCCTCAAATACGGTGATACAAGTTGGTTACCTACCGATCCCGAAGGAGCGGCTGCCGTCCAACTATGGCTCTCAGTCTCGGCGGGTCAAATCGCCTATGGCCCTTCAACGGCGCGGGTCGTCAACATCTTAGGCGTCAATCTTGATCAAGCCCGAGCGCAAACTATAGCCCATGATACTTTCAGAATCATCGAAGCCCATCTCAGCGCACGGCAGTTTCTGGTGGGTAATAGTCCAACCATTGCCGATATCGCAGGCTATACCTATATTGCCCATGCTCCAGAAGGGGATATCTCCCTCGAACCCTACCCTCAAATTCGGCAGTGGTTAGGGCGCATCGAACAGCTCCCTGGCTTTATCCCAATGGTCAAAACTCCTGTTGGTCTATCGGCATAATCCAAATGTCAAATCCCGGCTGGTCACATCCTGAATCTCCTTTTCACCCAGGAGAAATGGCTATTCAAGCGCGTTTGGGTGTGCGCGAAGCGATGGAAACACAGGCCCGCCGGGTTGTCCGAGATTATTTGACCCAGCAACACCGTTTATTTTTTGCCCAACTTCCCTTTCTCTTAGTCGGGAGCGTCGATACCCAGAGTCGTCCCTGGGCTTCGATTATTGTCGGTAAACCGGGCTTTGTTAGCTCACCTGACCCGCAGACCCTACACATTGCAAGCCAACCGCTGATGGGTGACTCCCTAGCAGTCGGCAGCGATATTAGTTTGTTGGGCATTGAGCTGCCTACCCGCCGCCGCAATCGCTTGAATGGCCTGATCACCGCTCACGACCATACAGGCATAACACTCCGGGTTAGCCAGAGTTTTGGTAATTGTCCGATGTATATTCAAGCGCGTACTATCGAATTTGCAACGCAACTCGCTACACCGCCTGCACCCGATATTTTCTACACTCTAGGACAAGCAGCCCGCGCCCTGATCACAGCAGCTGATACATTTTTTATCGCCACAGCTTATCAATCAGAGACCGCCAAGCGCGCTCAGGGTGTCGATGTTTCTCATCGTGGGGGCAAGCCGGGATTTGTCAAAATCGAAGATGAGGGCACCCTCCTTATTCCTGATTTTGTGGGTAATTTTCACTTTAATACCCTGGGAAATTTATTGCTCAACCCAAAAACAGGTTTATTATTTATCGACTTTATTGATGGAGACCTCTTATATCTGACAGGGGAAGCCGAAATCGTTTGGGAAGGTGAACTACTTAGAGCCTTCGTCGGTGCCGAAAGATTAGTACGGTTTCGATTAACTGAAGGCCGCCGATTGACAGGCCAAGTGTTCCTATGCAGCTCAGAACCGGAGTATTCGCCTTATCTGACACGGATGGGGACTTGGCAAATTTAAGAATTACCTAGATAGCTAGACTCTGATTGATGATGACAAATCTCTCCCACGAAAGATTTAAGCTCCTACCATAACGGACTAATTTGGTAGTGTTGAATACAAAAGGCTACTGACATGGCAAACATTGTTGATACAGCTGTGCAAGCGGGCACCTTCAAGACTCTAGCTAAAGCGCTGACTGCTGCCGGCTTAGTAGAAACCTTGCAAGGTAAAGGTCCTTTCACGGTTTTCGCGCCCACCGATGAGGCTTTCAATAGTCTTCCCGCTGGTACTTTGACCGACCTGCTCAAGCCCGAGAATAAGGCTAAATTGGTCAACATTCTCAAGTACCACGTCGTCTCCGGTAAAGTGATGTCCAAAGACATCAAGCCCGGTGATGTACCTACGGTAGAAGGCAAGTCGATTTCGATTAAGACCGAAGGCAACCAAGTGCGCATCAATGACGCTAGTGTTACCCAAGCTGACATTGCAGCTGACAACGGCGTTATTCACGTGATCAACAAGGTTCTATTGCCCAAGGGCTAATAGGTTCTTTGAGCACGATGCACCTACCCTGTGGTAGGTGCATTTTAGTAGCGGGCGCGACTCGGCTGTAGCACCAAACCGAATTCTTCTTGCACTGCCCGGTCTTGGGGGTCTTCGCAACGATAGAAGTAGGCTTGAAGACAAGCACTATAAACGAGTTCAGCACAGTGAGCGTCGCCACTGGCTGCAAGTAACCAGTCGGCGATGTTGGCAGTCGGTGTGTAGGTCACGTTACGACCCTGAGCCGCTTCCTCTGGATTTTGGAAGGTTTTAAACAGAAATGCGGGTAAGTTTGCCATAAATATTCCGTGGAATTTGCACTACTGTAAGCGCACTGCCCTAATAACTTTGTGTTGAGGATAACATTTGCGTTAAGTAGTTTCCTACTTAATAATCTGGCAGCTTTGAGCCGCACTGAAGATTGCTTCATCAACATGTGAAATTCTTGTTTAGAGCGAAGATTCTGATTTTTTAAAGGACATAAGAGTACTTTCTCAATTGCTGACTTTGCTTTACACTGCAACAAACTTTTACTACCACAACCGCGCTTTGGCATAGTTTCCAAAGCGCACTGTACTGATTTCGGTTATCCCGGCTCAAACTACGCTCATGTTTTTTTTTGCGATGACCATCTACTGCTATTGGGCTGGTTTCTCTTCTTCATCTTCATCAGGTTTAGAGCTGAAAGGATTGAGATAACCAGTGTAATGGGCATCAGCAGTAGTGGCATGTTCGGGTAGCGTGATGTAGTCTCCCGAATCCTCGGTAGCATCAGCAGGAGGATTGATGTTGGTGTTGATTTTCTTGGTGGTGTGGCGAGCCATAATAATACTCCGAGGAAGTAACCCTAATGTATCTGTCTGTATTAGGTATTTCATCTTTCTTGAGGAAGAGGACAACCAATTAGCAGGAATTGTACAAGTTATCTGCTGATTTAACCTAAGCAGTATGAGTGCCACCAGAAAGTTAGCTGAACAGGCTATTCCACGGATAAGTGTTGGTCTAGCCGCTTTTGCTCGGAACAGGGCTGGCATCTCGGATATGGTGGCTCTAGGATAGATAAAAATCTATAATTTTTATTAAAAACATCTACTTTTATCTATCAATTTTCGCGTATATCATCAGGGCAAGCAGCTACGGAGGTCTTTGCATGTCTGATAAACCGCTTGAATCGCCTACTTGTCACAATAGTCCAGGCTTATCGCGTCGAGGATTTATCTTCTCAACAGCCGCTGCCTTGACGGCGGGTTCTTTACTACAGCCCGGTTATGTCGGCGCAGCTGACACCCCCGAGACCACAGCGGTCAAAATTGGTTTTGTGGGTCAGACCGATGCCTCCCCCATTATTATTGCCAAAGAAAAAGGATTTTTTGCAAAATATGGCCTCAAGGATGCTGAAATTGCCAAGCAGCCTTCCTGGGGCGTGACCCGTGACAACCTTGAGCTTGGATCTAATGGCGGTGGACTGGATATTGCGATGGTGCTTCGACCGATGCCATTTTTGATGGCCTTAGGGGCTGTGACCAAAGGCAACAAAAAAATTCCGATGGTCGTGCCGTTGCAGCTCAACATCAATGGTCAGGGCATTACCGTCTCTAATGAATTTCGGGCTGAAGACCCGCGCCTTGATAGCTCCGTAATTAAAGCCAAAGTCCTAAAAGCTAAGGCCAAAGGCGAAAAGTATAAGTTTGCTAGCACCTTCAAGGGCGGTACTAGTGACCTGATGATGCGTTACTGGCTGGCGGCTGGCGGCATTGATCCCGACAAGGACATAGAAAGCCTGATCGTACCTGGGCCACAACTGGTCGCCAACATGAAAGTAGGTAATCTCTCAGGCTTCTGTGTCGGAGACCCTTGGCATAATCGCGCCATCACCGAAAAGATTGGCTATACCGCCTTTGTCAGTGGTGAACTCTGGAAAGACCATCCTGAGAAAGCCCTCACGATGCGAGCAGATTGGGTCAGCAAAAATCCTAAGACGGCTCAGGCTGTGGTTGCTGCCATTCAAGATGCTCAGCGTTGGTGTGACCAGCCTGAGAACCGTGACGATTTGATGACCATCCTCTCCCAGCGCGCCTATGCCAACGTCCCAGCAACGGACATGATCCGCCTGACCGGACTGGTGGACTACGGTGATGGTCGTCCTGTAGTCAAAAATAGTCCCTACATCATGCGCTTCTGGAAAGCTAATGCTTCCTATCCCTTTGAAAATGCTGACCTTTGGTTTTTGACCGAGAATATCCGCTGGGGTTTCTTGCCACCTAACTTTGATGCGATCCGTAAAGTCGTCACTGAGGTTAATCGCCAAGATATTTGGCGCGCTGCCGCCAAGCTCGCCAGTATTCCCGCAAGCGATATTCCCAAAAAGATTGTCCGCGATGAAGTGTTTTTTGATGGCCTCAAATTTAACATGAATAATCCTGTGGCCTACCTCAAGAACCTCGAGATCAAGCGCGTTTCTGTCTAATCCACCTCTTAGGAACTACCTACCATGACTGTCAGCTTACCTAAGAAATCTTTACCCACGATGCGCTTTACCTTGCCTGCAACCAAAGATTTACCAAAAATATTTGCTCCTGTCGTGGGCATCGCACTTTTCCTCGGGGTTTGGCAAATCCTAACGGCTAGTCCCGAATCGATTATGCCCGGTCCAATCAAGGTGGTGACCGATACCTGGGGTCTGATTATTGACCCGTTTTATCAGGGAACTGGCACTGACCAAGGGCTGTTTTGGCAGATTACAGCGAGCCTCAAGCGGGTTGCCATCGGCTTTTCATTAGCAGCTATTGTCGGTATCGCGCTGGGTATTGCCATTGGTGCAAGTCCTTTGATCTATGCCGCCTTTGATCCCCTGTTCCAGATTTTGCGGACGATTCCGCCCCTAGCTTGGCTACCGATTGCGCTCGCTGCGATTCAAAAATCTGAACCTGCTGCTCTGTTCGTGATCTTTATCACCGCGATTTGGCCGATCGTAATCAATACTGCTGTCGGTGTTCAGCAGATCCCCGCTGACTACAACAACGTCGCTCGGGTGTTGCGCTTATCTAAGGTCAAGTATTTCTTCAAGATTCTCTTACCTTCCGCACTGCCTTATATTTTTACGGGCTTACGGATCGGGGTTGGGCTATCTTGGCTGGCGATTGTTGCTGCTGAAATGCTGATTGGCGGTGTGGGTATCGGTTTTTTTATCTGGGATGCCTACAATGCCGCCAAGATTAGCGATATTGTGCTTGCTCTCTTCTATGTCGGCCTAGTGGGTTTAGCCCTAGATCGCTTAGTGAGTTGGGTTGGCAAATTGATCATCGGCCCGATGTAGAGTTTTAATTCACCACACATTAGGAGAATCTGATGCCTAAAACACCATCAAGTTATTTTTCCCGTCGCAATCTGTTGAAGTTTACTGGTTTGGGACTGATAGGTGGTAGCTATTTGGGACATGCCCCAGCCACCACTGCCGCCACTACCCTAACCGCCGATCAAGCGCTCACGCGCCTGATGGAAGGTAATAAGCGGTTTATCAGCGGAAAAGCTATCGGTGTAGACCGGACGCTGACTCGGATTCAAGAAGTGGCAAAGGGTCAAAATCCCTTTGCGGTTTTACTGAGTTGTGCTGATTCCCGGGTGCCTGGTGAGTTGATTTTTGACCAAGGCTTTGGTGACCTTTTTGTGACCCGTGTCGCGGGCAACTTCATTGATGACAACCTCTTAGGCAGCATTGAGTTTGCGACGCAGGGTCTAGGAGCTCCTCTCATTTTTGTACTGGGTCACGAACGCTGTGGTGCAGTTCAAGCCGCTGTAGCGGCAGTCAAAGACGGCAAGGCTTTTCCGGGTCACTTAGCTGATTTTGTCGAAGCTATTCGTCCTGCTGTTGAACAGGTCAAAGACCAACCAGGCGATCTCGTGGAGAATGCGATCAAGGCCAATGTCCTGCGTCAGGTCGAGCGGCTCAAACTTTCTCAGCCGATTATCGGCAAATTGGTGGAAGCCTCAAAGGTCAAAGTTGTCGGGGGTCGCTATGACTTAGATAGCGGTGAAGTCACACTTTTTACCTAAATCCAATCTGGCCCAAGCTGCCCTCTCCTGCGCCTTGTGTGAGGGGGCGTTCCTAAAAAATGCCTGCCCCTAATGAGAGGAATTGATCATGACGGCTTTTGTTGAAATTGAAGGTGTGGATAAAGTTTTCTTTCTCCCCGATGGCAGTACCTATGTTGCCCTCAAAAACATCGGTCTCACGATTCAGAAAGGTGAATTTATCTCCCTGGTCGGTCACTCCGGCTGTGGTAAATCAACCCTGCTTAATATCGTTGCCGGACTAGATAATCCAACCCAGGGTGTGGCGGTGCTCTCAGGACAGACGATCACCCAACCGGGACCCGACCGCATGGTTGTGTTCCAAAATTATTCGCTACTACCTTGGCTGACGGTCTATGAAAATATTGCCCTCGCCGTCGACGAGGTTTTGGTTACGCTATCTAAAGAAGAGCGTCAACAGGTGATTCTCGAACATATTACCCTTGTCGGCCTTAAGGCCGCTGCTGACAAACGCCCAGATCAGCTTTCTGGTGGTATGAAACAGCGGGTAGCTATTGCTCGGGCTTTGGCGATTCGGCCTAAGTTGCTCCTACTCGACGAGCCTTTTGGGGCATTAGATGCCCTGACGCGGGGCAATTTACAAGAACAACTGATGCAAATTTGTGAGCAAACCCAGGCCACGTGCCTGATGGTTACCCATGATGTCGATGAAGCTCTTTTGCTGTCTGACCGGGTGGTGATGCTTACCAACGGCCCCGCGTCCAAAATCGGGCAAATCCTAGAAGTGCCAATCCCGCGCCCTCGTAAACGCCTCGAAGTGGTTAATCATCCCAGTTATTACAGTTTGCGTAGTGAGATTCTCTACTTTCTTGATCAACAAAAGCGCGTCAAAAAAATGCGGGCGCGTCAGCAGGGTGCCATTGCTCGTCATGGTTTAGAGAAAGTCAATCTTGATATTGGCTATTTACCTTTGACGGCCTGTGCGCCCTTGGTTATTGCTCAGGAAAAAGGTTTTTTTGCGAAGCATGGCCTCGATGAGGTAACCCTCGTGCGTGAGCCTAATTGGCGGGCAGTGACCGATGGTATGGTAGGAGGCTTCCTAGATGCAGCCCAGATGCCAGCGGGGATGCCCCTTTGGTTTACCCTAGGCGGCGTTGATAATAAACCCCTACCCGTGGTCACTTCGCTGACCCTCTCGCGTAATGGTAATGCCATCACCCTAGCCAAACGCTTTCAGGAACAGGGCGTTCATACCTTGCAGGATTTTCGGGACTATCTGCAAGCTACACCTAATCAACGCCATACCCTCGGCATGGTGCATCCGGCCTCAATGCACAATTTGCTATTGCGCTATTGGCTCGCCGCCGGAGGCATTGACCCGGATCACGATGTGAATTTGACCGTGATTCCCCCAGCGCAAATGGTTTCTAACCTCCAGTCCGGGAATATCGACGGCTACTGCGTCGGTGAGCCTTGGAATATCCGTGCCAATTTAGAAGGTAGCGGTTATACCATGGCGACGGATCTCGATATCTGGCTGGGGCATCCTGGCAAAGTACTCGGGGTTAGTGAAGCCTGGGCTTTGGCCTATCCCAATACCCATCTTGCTTTGATCAAGGCTCTTTTGGAAGCCTGTCAATACTGCGCTGAGCCTGATCATGCCGAGGAGATCCGCCAAATTCTCTGCCAAAGTGCTTATTTGGCTACTGATCCGCACTACATCCAGTTCTCAGAGAATGATCCTGCGCTTAGTGCTTTGGGTAGCCAAGCCCATCAGTACGCCCATCATCAATTTTATGGGCCCGGGCTCAACCGTCCGAGTCGCACCGAGCAACTTTGGATCATGACCCAGATGGCGCGTTGGGGAAACGTACCTTTTCCTCGCAATTGGGTAGAAGTATTAGAGCGGGTTTGCCGAGTCAATGATTACAGTACAGCGGCGCGTGAATTAGGGCTAGATGTCAGCTATCGACGTAGCTCCATCCAACTTTTTGATGGCGTGGCTTTCAATAGCGATGACCCGATTGCTTACCTCAATAGCCTACCGGTGAAGCATGAAATTTATATCGCCGATGTGGTACTTCCCAATCCCACAGTCCAATCCTTAGTCAATGCCTAATCTACCGCTCGGAGTCTTAACCATGACCACTACTGCCCAATCGTCTGTGAATGCTATCACCACACCTTTTTTGGCTATCGAAGGCGTCTCTAAAGTTTATCCCACCGCCCAAGGTTCCTATACGGTACTTCAGGATGTCAACTTGAGTGTCCAAGAGGGTGAATTTATCTGTCTGATCGGCCACTCTGGTTGTGGTAAGACGACCTTGCTTAATATGATTGCGGGATTTCAGACCCCCACTGAGGGCACAGTCCGTCTACGCAACCAGACTATCACCGAACCAGGCCCTGACCGGATGGTGGTATTTCAGGGCTACGCGCTCTTGCCTTGGCTGACGGCGCTCGAAAATATTTATTTAGCGGTAGACTCGGTTCATACCACTAAAACTCATGCCCAAAAAACCGCTATTGCTCAAGAAAACCTCGCTCTAGTAGGTCTGGCTGATGCGGGTCATAAAAAACCAGGCCAGCTGTCTGGCGGGATGAAACAACGGGTCTCTATTGCGCGCGCCTTAGCCATTCGTCCAGAGGTACTCATTCTTGACGAACCCTTTGGCGCACTTGATGCGATCACGAAACAGGAATTACAAGAGGAGTTACTTAAGATCTGGCAGGATGTCCGCAGTACGGTGTTGATGATTACCCATGATATTGATGAAGCCCTCTTTTTGGCAGACCGACTGGTAATGATGACCAATGGACCCGCGGCTCAAATCGGAGAAGTCTTGACTATTCCCTTTGCACGTCCCCGAGACCGTACCCGGATCATGGAAGACCCTGCGTACTATCAGTTGCGTAACCATGCGCTCGATTTTTTGTATAACCGTTATGCTCATGCCGTTGATTAGTCTACCTGTCGTTACAAAAAATCGGTCAACAGCCCGCTCTCTTCTTATAGCGAGCTGTGCTTGTGATAGGTATTGCTGATGTGGATCAAGGCGAGTTATGCCGTCTAGCACGGTTTCCGTTTGAATAATCGGCTCCCAACCCCTGCCCTAAGGCTGTGTTCTTAACGGAAATGGGCTGATTTGTTAATCTTAAAACGTACAGTAAGCCTGTACATAGGAGTGTCTTGTGAATTCAATCGACGAACTACATAAGGGTTTGAGACTTGGTGAAGAAAAGTAAGAAGACTGAGTCTCAATCTTCTAAACCAGCTTTACATAAACTTAGTCGGGAGGCAGTCTTTACAGCTCACTTGCAGGAGGGTTTAACTTTTTGGGTTGGCACTGACCGCAAGGTGGCTCTCAGAGCTTTATTCTTATACACTTTCCGCTTATAGAATAAGGTATGGTAAAGAACCTTAGTCTTGTGAACCACCTGAGTGTGGAAGAATTAGAAAAGCGCTACCGCCAAGCAACGGACGGGGTGGAACGCACCCACCTGCAAATTATTTGGT
>JBBRQP010000032.1:0-30722 GCA_038226175.1 Gloeobacterales cyanobacterium | reverse complement strand
TACTTCTGCAAGCTCATTTTTACGGCAAGCGCACGTTTGAGCACTCGCGGATCGGGATTGCTGTTGATGAGAGTGATCAGGTCTTCCATGGGGGTCAAGATGAACTTATAATCATTCTATATCTCAAATAGGTTTGCTATACTATTAATTAACACTGGATTAAGGTTTAACTCTGCCAAGCCCCGGTCAGTAAGTTTTAATCTACCGCGTCCGGTACTAATTAGAAGTTTTGCCTTGACTAAATGAGTTGCCGCCCAGCCAACACGATTATCAAATTTGCGTTGTTTACCACTCGGTAATAGTTCATTACGCTCTGCATCAGTTAGGCTAAATTGTTTTGCCAAACTGTTAATTAACTCCTGCCTGATTTGCTCTTGGTTATCACGGACTGTGGTTAGCAGAGGTAGCATAATGTGCTCATAAGCTGGCATGGTCATTTAGTTAAGGGTAAGACAGAATTGAAGCACCCTAAGCCTATTTCCGTAGGATGTCTAGCTAAATAGTTAGAAAATTTTTATTAAATTCTTCATTTTGGTCTGTCAAGCTCCCTGTTATCGTAAAGAAAGACTCTTTTGGTTATGTACGATGTTTCCTAGTCACCGTCCCCGTCGTCTGCGCACCTCTCCGGCTCTGCGTCGGCTGGTACGCGAAACCGTCCTAGCCCCTTCACAGTTAATTTATCCGTTGTTTCTGGTACCAGGAACGGGCATTGCCAAAGAAGTAACCTCCATGCCCGGTGTGTATCAACTCTCCGTAGATAAAGCTGTCGAAGAATGTAAGCGCGTGCAGGATTTAGGTTTGGGCGGGGTAATTTTATTTGGCATTCCCGCAGACAAAGACCTTGCTGCCACGGGTGCTTGGCATGATCATGGCATTGTCCAACAGGGGACAACTGCCATTAAAGCCGCCGTACCCGATCTACTCGTGATGGCAGACACTTGTTTATGTGAATACACCAGTCATGGTCACTGTGGTGCCTTACAAGAAAATGACCAATCGGGACGGGTACTCAATGACCCCACTCTTAAAATTTTACAAAAAACAGCCGTTGCACAAGCTGAGAGTGGCGCGGATATCATCGCACCCTCCGGCATGATGGATGGCATGGTGCAAGCAATTCGTACTGGACTCGATGAGGCAGGTTTCACAGACATACCGATTCTTTCTTATGCCGCTAAATATGCCTCCGCTTACTATGGGCCTTTTCGTGATGCAGCGGAGTCTACCCCACAGTTTGGCGACCGCCGTACTTATCAAATGGACCCGGCTAATGGTCGTGAAGCCCTCAAGGAAATTGCCCTAGATGAATTTGAAGGCGCCGATATGCTGATGGTCAAGCCTGCTCTGGCCTATATGGACATCATCTGGCGGGTTAAAGAAGCGACCCATCTGCCCGTCGCTGCCTATAACGTCTCCGGCGAGTACAGCATGGTCAAAGCCGCTGCCCGTAATGGTTGGGTCAATGAGCAAGCGATTGTTTTAGAAACCTTGACTGCGTTACGTCGGGCGGGTTCAGACTTTATTTTGACTTATCATGCCAAAGATGCCGCAGGTTGGTTACAGTAAGAGGTCTCTCAAGATGGACTCAAAACGTAGGTAACCGTCCCTGTGCCAGCTGCACTACTAAAGGTAACGGTTCCGGAATTATCTGCTGTGTAAGTACCAATTGTGGTGCCACTACGGGTTACTTTATAACTTTTATTTGCCGTTAAACTACTCACTTTATACGTAACTGTTTGGGTAGTTGGGGTCACGTTAGCTGTCCATTGTTTGGTGCCCGTCACGGAGGTACTCCAACTCGTAGGATTGATGATAGCCGTTGTGCCTGTGGGAACCAGAACATTGAGGGTGCGTCGTTGGACTAGGCTAGAGCTGCCAATAGCTGCTGTGTTGAGAAATAGTGAGGAGCCAGTATTGGTTACAGTATTAGTGAGGGCTGACTCATCCGGGTCATAGATTGCGCCACCACTATCGGTAAATGTTGCTGTCGCATTAGATAAATTAAGGTTAACTTTGCCCAAAGTTGAGAGTTGAGCTGTTGCCAACGCAGTTGATGATAAACCTGTCACTTTAACGGTAATATTACTGGGTAATAAGTTAGCGGAAAAAGAATTGCCAACCCCATATTCTGTACGAATAGTTAGTTCGTTAGATAGCGTATTGTTATTAAATACATTGGTATCAGAGTCCTGAAGTTTAATTGCGTCGCCACCACTGCTAGAAATAGTATTGCCTGTGAAAATATTATTTTTGGGTCTGCCATCATCGCCTGTTGTCATAATAGTATCGGTACTTTTATAGACATAGATACCCTCATTGATAGAAGATTTAATAATATTATTTTGAATGATATTATTAGCCGAGCCAAGCTGTAGGAGAATGCCATAGTTATTGCTAGCTAGTGTATTATTTTGCACAGTATTATTAAAACTTTCCTGAAGAGCTATGCCAGCTTCTTCGTTGCCTGTGGCAGTATTACCAGAAACTAGCGAATCAGTGATATTGCTGTAGAGCATGATGCCGTGGCCTAAATTATTGACCGAGTTATTACCTGTAATTGTCAGATTATCACAACGTTCGGCGCAGATAATGCCATGATCACCGTTATCATGAACGTAGTTATTACTAATTACTAAATAATCAGAATCGTCATGGGGATCAAGTCCATACTTAGCATTATCATAGACTTCATTGCCTGTAATATTCATGTTTTGACCACCATAGCTATAGAAGCCAAAATAATTATTATGTAGCTTGCTATTCGTGACATCGCCCAAAACATCAACAGTATTGAAAGTACTAATTGGACTGCTAACTTTCCAACTCAAACCATAGGACTCCGCATTATAGTATCCCAGATAGCCCATATCGCTATCGGTAATATCCATGCGCGACTCAAGGGGGGTGATGCCGTCAGCAGCTAGGTTAGAACGAACACTAATAAAAGCACGTTTATAAGTTGAATATTCTGTATCTGGGGCATTAGCAGATTGGTTCCAAGAAGTAACTTTAGTTTTATTAAAAATCAATCTACCCCAGTCGGCTTTGATATAAACATAACTATTAGCAACTGAAGAATTATTACTTAATAAACGCACCTCATCAGCATCACCACCCAAGGACGAACCTTTAATCGTCAGGGTTGCGCCATTGCTAAGTTGTAAATTTGCCTTTAGTAGCCAAATTTTACTTGTTGCGCCATTTGGCGGCGGGATCACTTGTAAAACAGGATATTGAGAGGTTGCAGTATAGATATCACTGAGCGTGCAGCTCACGGCGGACTCAATATAAGCCGTGTTGGAAGAGGCAGACCAGCGTACAGGACAAGCGGCAGTTACAGCTTGGGCTAACAGCGAAGATAACGCTAGCCCACTCAGCCGACGTGTTAGATCCACAATCCATCACAATTAGACTTCCTTGACATGGTAAGCCGTTGCACCTACGGGTAAGGTTCGCTTAAGGGCAAAAATTACTAGCCTAGGGCGCATCACGTCACAGCCGATAAATTAACCAAAAAAGCCTTGACAGGTAAAGGATATTGCCATAATGGAGGAGAAACTTTCTTTAAGGCCATGCTCCTCATCCGCCGCGCCCAATTTTTAGATATAGATGCCATCACTGGCCTATGCAAAAATAGCGTTTCTCAAAACCACGGCGCAGGGCTAACCGCAGAGCAAGTGCGGTTTTGGTATGGCCCGGTTCGTCTACTGAGTTTTTTCCCCAATGCCTATCAGCACTTATTTGATGTCTATGTAGCGCAGGTAGAAGGCAAAGTTGTGGGTATGATTCAGGTGTCTCCGGTCAATGCCACGCAGACGACTTGGCGCATTGATCGTTTGGTGGTTAACCCAGAATTTGCTAGTCAAGAAATCGGTTCCCTACTCATCGGCTGGGTTATCGAATCTTATCGTAATGTCCGGGCTTGGATTTTGGAAACTAATATCAGCGATACAGCTGCCTTAGCCAATTATCGCGAACGGGGCTTTCAGTCTCTGGCTCAGCAAAGTTACTGGCACTTTAGTCATGAAGTCCTTCAGCAAGCAGCTCAGCAACCCGTCGCACCCGTTGAGTTTCGTCCGGTCAGTAATGCTGATGCCGCTTTGATGTGTGAACTCGACACGGCAACGATGCCCCCGATTGTGCGTAATTTTTATAACCGTCATCTTGAAGATTTTCGTTATAACTATTTGCAACGCGCTGCTGCCGAACTGGGCTTACATTTGAGCCAACAGGAGCGCGTTTTTAGTTATGTCTACGAAGCACAACGTCGGGTTGCCATTGGTGCCTTTGACTTGCAGCTACACCGCAACACAGAGGCTAATTATCCTCACCATGCCCAACTTTGGGTTCACCCGGCCTATACCTGGCTTTATGCACCATTGATGCATACCTTAGCCCGTATTAGCAGTCATTATCCAGAGCAAGGTTTAGAAATTGCCTCAGCTGATTATCAACCAGAGCGCGAGGCCTACTTCACGACGCTCGGTGCTGCCGTAACCGAGCGGACTCTGATGATGGCACGTTCGATGTTCCACAAAGAGCGCGAATCTCGTAATCCCTTAGAAAATCTCTCGCTACCCGATATGCTCCCCAAATGGCAGCCCGTCCGTAATCCCATCCCTGACCGCATCCAACCCGAAAACCCCGAACCACCCGCGATCTGACATTGCTGAAGGACAGGCTTACAATAGGAAAGTAGTGGTAGTGGTAAGTTTGTGTTGCGTGCTAAGTTAATTCGCTTACAAAGCTTATTAGAGAGTCTCGAACGCTGTGTCGTGGCCTACTCAGGCGGGGTAGACAGCACACTTGTCGCAAAGATTGCCTTTGATGTGCTGGGTGACCGGGTGCTAGCTGTGACCGCTGCCTCGCCTTCTTTGATGCAAGAAGACCTTGACGAGGCAATCACCCAAGCGCAGTTCATCGGTATTCGCCATGAAATTATTGAAACCCACGAATTAGCTAACCCAAATTACAGTGCTAATCCTGTTAACCGTTGTTATTTTTGTAAAAGTGAATTACATGGCACCTTAGTCCCTTGGGCTGCCGAGCGTGGCTATGGCTTAGTGGTGGATGGAGCTAACCTAGATGATTTGGGCGATTACCGACCGGGACTTGCTGCTGCTCGCGAAAAAGGGATTCTTTCGCCCTTGATCTCCTGTGAAATCACTAAACTCGAAGTCCGTCAGCTCTCGCACCACTTGGGCTTGCCTTGGTGGGAAAAACCAGCTATGCCCTGTCTGGCCTCGCGCTTTCCCTATGGTGAGGCGATTACCCAGGTCAAATTAGACCGTCTTGCCCAAGCCGAACGTTATTTACGCCAACGCGGCTGGCGACAGTTTCGGGTGCGCTCCGATCAAGATACCGCTCGCATCGAAGTACCGCCTGAGCGCATCACCGAATTTATTCAAACTTTAGATCTGCCGAGTTTGGTTACTGCGTTTCAGGCTTTGGGCTATCGCTATGTCACTCTCGACTTGGAAGGGTTTCGCTCAGGTAAGCTCAATCAAGTTTTAGTGTGTACTTAGCCCGTATACCTATGATCCAGCCTGACGAAATGGCGAGAGCCGGGGGGATGACGACAGTCGGCTAAGTGGCTTGTTATCATAACAAGTAGTTCTGTAGGTAACTTCTAATGACAACGGCTACCCCGATGCCCCTGCGCCAAGGTATTCAACAGTTTTATGACTGCTCCTCCGGTCTTTGGGAAGAAGTCTGGGGTGAGCATATGCACCATGGCTATTGGGAAACACCTAGCACTGTCAAAGACCGTCATCAGGCTCAAGAAGACTTATTAGTCGAATTATTAGCTTGGGCAAATATTACAACTGCAACTAATATCCTTGATGTAGGCTGTGGAATTGGCGGTAGCAGCCTCTATCTCGCCCAAAAATTTCAGGCGCAGGTGACCGGGATTACCCTGAGTCCGGTACAGGCCGCACGCGCTACCGAACGGGCACAAACTGCTGATATGACGAAGCAAGTCCAATTTGCAGTAGCAGACGCGCTGGCTTTACCCTACGCTGATGGGACATTTGATCTGGTGTGGTCACTAGAGAGTGGCGAACACATGGCGGACAAAAGCCGATTTCTCAGTGAATGTTATCGGGTACTTAAGCCAGGTGGGCGACTGCTGCTCGCAACTTGGTGTTGCCAAGAAGGACAATTAAGCGCGACGGATCAAAAAGAGTTGGCAAAAATTTATAAAGTTTACTACTTGCCCTACATTCTTAGTCTCTCGGCCTATGCTACGGTCTTGACGGATCTGGGCTACCAAAAAATTGAAACCGCTGATTGGTCTGCACAAGTTGCGCAGTTTTGGGACTTGGTGATTGACTCAGCCCAGTTGCCTTCGGTTACTTCAGCAATTCGGGCATTGGGTTGGCCATTAATTCGGGCGGCGCTCTCGATGAATCTGATGCGTAAGGGCTATGCGACCGGATTGATTCGCTACGGAGTGTTTCAGGCTACTCGCTTATGACCGCTGAGATCCTAGCGCTTGATCATTTGACGTTTTATGTAAGTAAGCCGGAATTTTGGCGCGATTGGTTTTGTAAGGTCTGGGGGTTTGTGCGCGTTGGGATGCAAGCCGTGCAGTCGGGTAATGTGACCTTTGTAATTGTGGATCAGCCAGAATATTTGTCTCACCATCCGGCTGGCGTGGGCGATCTGTGTTTTGTAGTCAAAGACCTAGCGGCAGTACGGGATTTGCCAGAAGTACAGATCCTCAGCCAAACTGCTGAGCAGATTACGATTCGAGCGATCGCAGATGTGACCCATACCTTCGTACAAACTCCACAATTTTCAGCCCAGACCGCTGGTTTTATGGGCTTAGATCACGTGGTCTTTAATGTTCCAACTGGCACTATGACAGAGCTCAGTGCGTGGTATCAAAAAAACTTTGGTTGGTCAATCCAAGCGCACTATCAAATTAGTGGTGAGCATACCGCCCTACGCAGTTGTGTTTTGGTTAATGCCACAGGTACCGTCCAGATTCCCCTTAACGAATCAGCTTCACCGCACTCTCAGGTGCAGGAATTTTTGGAACATAATCGAGGCGCTGGGGTGCAGCATGTGGCCTTGGGCAGTGGTGCTATTACCGATGATGTGCGCCGTTTACGCGAACGGGGTGTGAAGTTTTTGATGGCGACCGCTGAAAGTGATTTAGATGCAGGCATCCTCATCGATCGTCATCCTCAGTACCCAGAGCAATATCTATTGCAAATTTTTACACAACCGATTTTTGGGGAACCGACTTTTTTCTTTGAATTGATTCAGCGATGTGGTCAACGGCAGGGGTTTGGCGAAGCAAATTTTCGTGCCTTGTTTACGGCGATTGAGCAAGAACAGCAGCGCAGTCTCACTGCTCCGCTAGCGGTGAGCAAGCTAGTCTGAGCAAACTACCTCTAAAAGCACAGGCATTGACCTTGTCTTTAATGCCTGGATTCGTTATGATATCGAAGGTGTGAAAACATCAATAGTCGGGCGTCGCCAAGCGGTAAGGCAGCTGGTTTTGGTCCAGCCATTCCGAGGTTCGAATCCTTGCGCCCGAGCATTCTTCTTCACAAACGAAATTGTTCACCCAAATAATACTGCCGTACTTGCAGATCATTCGCCAACTGTGCCGGTGAACCTTCGGCTAAGATATAGCCCTCGTGCAGGATATAAGCGCGGTCGGTAATGGCTAATGTGGCAGCTACATTGTGATCAGTGATTAATATACCCATCCCGCGTTCTTTGAGCCGGGCAATCATCTGCTGAATATCACTGACTGTGATCGGGTCTACGCCAGCAAAGGGTTCATCTAATAATAAAAAACGTGGTGATTCTGCACCAGCGGCTAAAGCCCGAGCGATCTCGACACGCCGTTTTTCGCCCCCTGAGAGCTGGATTCCAAGACTCTGGCGCACGCTTTGTAGATTAAATTCTTTAAGTAAAGACTGCACTCTTACTTGCCAGAGTACCTGTGGAACATGGGTTTGTTCCATAACCAACAGCAAATTATCTTCGACCGACAGCTTGCGAAAAATACTGTGCTCTTGGGCTAGGTAGGCAATGCCAAGGCGCGCCCGTTGATACATGGGCAGTACCGAAATATCCCGTTGATCGAGCCACACTTGTCCTTGCTCAGGACGCTCTAAACCACAGATCATATAAAACGTCGTGGTTTTACCCGCTCCATTGCCGCCCAGTAGGCCAATCACTTCGCCTTGTTCGAGATATAGAGAAACATCTTTGACGATGGGACGTTTGCCGTAGCTCTTGCGCAAATTTTCAATGCTTAATTTCATTTCACCTCAGGAGGGGACGGCTAAACCAGGACGCAATTGCACCCAATGTCCCATGGCTAGTTTAAAACTCTCGCAGCCCACCACATCCCATTCCATCTCACGTCCAAATTGTCGAATATTGACATTGATCAGAGGATGTACGGGGATGAAGTCAGGGTTTGCACTCAGATGCGGCTGTTCATGATACGTTTCTACCTCGTGGTAAGTCTCACAACGGTCAATATAGGCGCAATTGACACACAAACACATCGCGGCTAAACCAAGTCTGTTGTGTACACCATAGCATTTACGTTGATCATGATTTTGACCTAGTTTTAAAGATATCGACTGTAGGCTTGAGTTGAAAACCAGTAGCACTATCTGTGATAGGTCTAAAGCCCGCTTGTAAGTCTGAGGCGCGTAACTGCGCCCGATGCTGCATGTATGGTGAGCAAGGTAAGGTAGTTGACCAACAAAGCTGAGTAGCACGCGGTTGGTAAATCCTCAGCTTTCCCTGGTAGTGTGGATCTGGCAATATTGCTACAACATCGACAGTAGGGTAGTCTTGTTGCCACAATAAATGAGCTTTTTGACGTTCACGAATATAAGACCCTCCTAACTCAATACCCATACCTAGGGAACCATGGGGAATTTGTACTTCAATAACTATCAGTAATAACGTAGCCGCTACCGTTAAACTAAATTTATAATTTTTTGCAGTGGTCAAGTAAACATAATATTTTCTGAGCAACCAATGCACCAGAGGCGCGATACTTAAGATAACCCATGACCACAAAAAACCATAGCCAAAACGGATAAATGGCGCTTGTAGAAACCAAAATACACTACCAACAATTACGAGGCTGTAAGCAAGGAAATACCTTTGGATAAGTGCATATTGCTCATTAAAATATAAAATTACTCCTAATAAGAATAGACCTAGGGCAATAACCAGCCAAACTGCCATAGCAGTATGCTGAAATACGCCGAACCAAGTTGGGAACCAAGTGCTGATATTGCCCTCAAGGACTTGGTTTGGCGGCCTGAAAGGAATCCTTGCCCAGCCTTCAATGGCTTGCTTTTCTGCAATTACGACATCTAAAGGCATTTTCCAGTCAAAACTAAATAAATCAAGATTGGGCAAAGGGTAAATGAGATACCCTGACAAAATAACAGTACGAATTAATTTAGGAAGGATCAATAATATAGAAGTTGCGATAGTCAAAGGTAAGAACATCTTATCTCTAGACTTGATTTGGTCATAGTTAATATAAATTGGTAGTAATAATATAGGAAAGGCACTTAACTTAACTAGAAAAGCGAATAGTGAGAGGAATATTAGGATAAAAGCCAATAATTTCGTAGATTGGTTTTCATTGCTCTGCTCGAGATAGCGCAAAAACAAAACTACTATCATCATAATTAAAATTGCAGTAGGCTCATCAGTTGAGGCGGAAGAGGCTTGATTAATAGGTTCTATTAAGGCTAAAAGCATCAATCCTTGTGCACAATAACTAAATCTAAGATTATGAGGAGAAGACAATAAATATTTAATACCGCTAATAGCAAAAATTATTCCTAAACAAATAATCCAGCCATTGAGAGCATGTAAGGGATGGTTGAGGATAAAAGAAAAACTAAATAGTGCTTGGGGTTGAAACCAAAGTGAGTCCACTGCCAAGGGTGCAAATAAATTTCCCAAACCGGGTACCACGCCATATTGCTCAATCCAGCGCACTGAGGATGCATGGTAAAGCCCTGTATCGTAGTGTAGGAGTCCTTCTCCTAGACTTGTTCGTAGTGCGACTACTGTTATTAGTACGGCGAGAAATAAACTATACGTCGGTTCATTCTTCTGTAGATTCTGCCACATACGCTGTATTTCTTGCGTTAGTAACCTGTACTCTAAAATACTTAGTAATACAGCTAGGCTCAAAATCAGGCTATTAGCCCAGAGTCCAATCCCCATAATCAGAGATAGATAAGCTGTCAAAACGGAGATGATTTCCAATCCGATTACCGCGACGACGGCCAGAGGCGGTAGTTGTTCAGCTTCGATCTTCAGCCAATACTTTGCCCAATTGAGGGTCACGCATCCATAGACAAAAGAGACGATAAGAACATAGCACCAGGATAAAAGAATGGATAGCATTGCAGGTGTGATTCTCCTTGTATAAACAGTGTCTGATTTTGGTAGGATAAGAAGAAATCCAACGCTATTTTCATGAATCCACTTATTTCTCCACCTAACGGGCCACTGGTCGTCTCGACAGTCCCATCATATAAGGCAGACGGCATCCCTCTACAGCTATCTTTGATTTTTCCTACTTATCAAGAAAGTCAAAATATCAAAGAACTTATTGATCAAGTATGTTCTGTACTGGATAAGGTTTTACCCGGTGCCTACGAACTCATCATTGTTGATGATAATAGCCCTGACCAAACCTGGCTTGTAGCTCAGCAGCTGAGCCAGTACTATCCGCAGTTACAGGTGATGCGCCGGGTCGATGAACGGGGCTTAGCCACCGCGGTGATCCGGGGCTGGCAGGTAGGTCAAGGACAGGTCTTGGGTGTGATGGATGCAGACTTACAACATCCGCCTGAAGTGCTAGAAGGACTACTCCAAGCCTGTATCACTGGCGCAGATTTAGCAGTGGCTAGCCGTCATGTGGAAGGCGGCGGCGTCAGTAGATGGAGTTTGGCAAGGCGCATTACGTCTAGAGGAGCGCAACTAATTGGCTTAGTCTTGTTACCCGAAGTAGTCGGGCGGGTTTCTGATCCGATGAGTGGCTATTTTTTTGTACAACGCAAGGCGATTGCTGACATTAAACTCAATCCCTTAGGGTACAAGATTTTATTAGAAGTTTTAGGGCGTGGCATGGTTGAGCGGGTTCAAGAAGTGGGCTATGTATTCCAAGAACGTCAGCAGGGAACCAGTAAAGTCACACCGCGTCAGTATTGGGAGTATTTGGGTCATCTTTTGCAGCTGCGGCTTGATCGTTTACCTGTTCGCCGCTTTTTAACATTTGGGCTAGTAGGTTTAAGCGGAGTAGTAATCGATAATTTCTTTCTATACTTATTGAGTGACCCGCATACCTTGGGCTGGGGCTTGACCCGCAGTAAAATTATCGCGGCAGAATTAGCGATTATCAATAATTTTTGGTGGAATGACCGCTGGACATTTGGAGATTTGGCAGCAGAGCAAAATAAAGCAACCCAACGTGGACTCAGATTTTTGAAATTTAATGCAGTTTGTGCAATTGGCTTGGGTTTTAATGTATTGTTACTCAATTTCTTTTTTAATACTTTCCACCTCAACCGTTATCTAGCCAATCTTTTGGCAATTGCAATTGTGACAGTTTGGAATTTTTGGATTAATTTAAAATTAAGCTGGCGTTCTAGCGGCTAAATTAAGCTTCGGATCAGCTATATTAAGCAGAGTTCTTTTTTTCGCGAGTCTACTGATGTTGTCTGTTTTACTCTCTTGGCTTTATATCACGTTATTAAGTTTTTTATATGGTTGGAACACACTCTGTTTTATGAAACGTGTATCTTTGGAAGAATCATCGGTTCGCATAGCTTTCCCACTTATTCCCCTGCTTGGTTTAGCAGAAATTTCGGTTTTGACAGGCTATTTATCTTTAGTAATGGGAATTGCTTTAACCGCTAATTTAATTGTCATACTAGGAGCATTAGTTATGACTTGGTTTAATCGCAGCGATTTATTCAAGTTATCTAGTTTATGGCAAGAGCATAGATTTGACTTAATTACTTTAACTGTCTTATTTTTAATATTGGTCTTGAAGAGTGCCGTAGCCATTACTACTTATGGTACTGAAACTGCGATGTTTCATTCAGATACGGCCTATTATCACGCGCCCTCTATTCGTTGGATTGAACAGTATGGCCTTGTACCTGGTTTGGGTAACTTATTACCACCTTTAGCGGTTGATTATCTTTGGTTTCAGCCACAAGCATTATTTAGTTTCTCGTTCTTTTTGAAACAGCCGCTTCATGCTTTATCGGGCTGGACAGTATTTTTTGCTTTTTGGTATGCCTTAGGTGGCTTAAAAGAGTTAAGTCAAAAACCTTGGCGCTTTAGTACGTTATTTCGTATTTTGCTACTGTTACCACTATTAGAGCTAAGTAATTATATTGTGTCAGCCTCAGGCGATGAGCCTGCTGCTATATTTACCCTAGTTACCCTAGCTTTAGCTTGTTTGTATGTTGAGCAAGAAGAAGAGGGCAATAGCACAGAGTTTTTACAATTTATTCTGATTATCCTAGCTTTATTTACTGTGGTAATTAAATGGAGTGTATTACCTTTGTTATTGATTCCAATTTATATTATTTATAAACAAGCAGCTCAATTAAATAAATCTATGATGATTGTCAGCCTTTCACTTTTCCCGATTATTTTATTACCTAAGCTCATAAGAAGTATTTTCTTGTCCGGGTACTTAATTTATCCTCTTCCCAATCTTGACCTATTTAATTTTGATTGGAAAATGCCTGTGGGTGTTGTAGTTAGTGAAAAAAAATACATTGAAACTATGTCTAGAATCACATTTGACAAACCAGGCGAACTACTGACTGGCGGACTCATGGCTTGGTTCCCCAGTTGGTTTGAGCATGTCCGAAGTACACCATTGAGTATAGGTTTAGGGATAGCACTATTGATGTTGATCTTGACAGCTATAGGAAGGCTTAGTAATTTATTACCCTTAATTCGGTGCTATCGCATGGTTTATTTAACGACGTTGTTGGGTATAGTTTATTGGTTTTGGGCAGCTCCATCTCTGAGATTTGGATATGGATTTTTGATAGCAGCAGTTCTTCTACTGACCATTCCCGCCTGTCTAGAATTATCTTTAGCTATAAAATTTTTACCTACAATTCCCTACCTCCAATCCTTGATGTCAATCCTAATTATAGTAATTACCTTTAATACTTGTCCTCAGGCTTTACCTGGTTACGCATTAGGGACTGGCATTGTTGTTTCCGATTTTTATCCTCGTCAATTATCATTATTTAGACATCGCCAGAAGCCGTTAGATGCATGGCTTTACCAGGATGATTATCCTCATCCCAAACTATTTACCGTAATAATGAATGGTATTCATATCCACCGCCCCCTCAGAGGTCAGCTCTGTTGGAATGCTCCGTTACCATGTACGCCTTATCTATATCAGCCTATTTTAGCAAGAGGAGTATCACTAAAGGATGGGTTTCGAGCAAGTGCAGGTAATCTTGGTGGTCTCAGTAGTGATCGTATTGTCCAAGAATGGAAGCAGCAGAAAATTAGGGAAAAGAAGCCCTAGGCTACTGATATTTAAATACATAAAAATTAGGTTCATCACGGCAAAGAATACTCGTAGATGGATTTTTTTCAGAGAGGCTTAATGGGATAGTAAATTGGTTTTTGGTTCTAAATATCAGATGATATTTAGAGTCTAAATGGTTAAGATCTGTACAGTTTTGGTAAGCACCCTTCCATGTATGATCAGAGTTTACACGAATATGATTTTCTGTAGTCTGTCCAAAATATGAAGCAGGTAGAATAACAATATAGTCTCCTTTCTGAATTATGGAAGAGGAGGTAGATTTAAAGACAGTATATGGAGAAGAGGAATTGGTAATCTGGAAGTTATAGGTTTTGTCATTGAGAGTATCTGATTTCAAATCGAACCGTTGTGAAGTGAGACCCTTATATTCAAGAAACTTACCGAAGCTCAGATAGGCTTCATAACCACTGTTACGGTTTAAACCTAGAAAAATATTTGCTCGTTTATTTAAAGGCTGATTAGCTATATCTTTAGTAAGAAAATCTAGCGTACTGTCATAGTTCATTGCTACATATTTATGCTTATCAAAAGCGTCGAAAGATAAGGGTAGTGAAGGGCGATTGTAGGCTCTTGTGTAAGCTATAAAAAAGCAAGTAAAAATATAGCTAACTTTTAGTACTGATGTTGATAGAGATCCAGCTTTACTAAGAAAGAAAACAGTTGGAATTAGAGTAAAAAGGTAAGCAGGCTGAAGATAATAAACTCCATGCAAATCAAGTTTTATATAAACTAAAATATAGGTAATTGCAGCAAGTGTCATAGAGTCATAGATTGGATCAAAATTTTGTTTTTGGATGATTATTTTAAAGGCTCGCCATACCAAAATAGGAATTAAAAATACGATAAGGAATGGATCTGAGTCTAAATAACTAGATATTAAGTCAGTTACACTGGAAGCAGGAAACATTGATGCATAGTCCACCTTACCTTTGTGAAGGTAGATAATAAAGTAATACAAAATAATGTAAGTTGCTGAACTCATGATGAGACCCATATCAAACAACTTGGCTTTGGTATTTAGGTCTCGCCAAGAGGAGCTAAGATGACAAGTAACAAGAACTCCTAACATTAAAAAGGTAGGTTCTTTATAGTAGATAGCTATATTTGCAGTCACGATAGCTGTTACTAACCAAATATTTTTTCCAGCTTTAAAATACTCAATATAGCTAACATGATTTCAAGTCAGTTAGTTACAGTAACTAGGTCTGCAGATTTTACTTTTTGAGCCGGAAGGTGATGCGGCCTTTAGTCAAATCATAGGGCGTTAGTTCAACTTTAACCCGGTCTCCGGGGAGAACTTTGATATAATTTTTTTTGAGTTTTCCTGCTAAGTGGGTTAACACCTCAAAGTCATTATCTAACTTGACGCGAAACATGGCATTAGGTAAAGAGTCAGTAACAGTTCCTTCCATCTCAATTAAATCTTCTTTTGACACAAACACACCTCATGAAATTTATAAAGTACTGCGATCCGTCATCAATTCGTAACCATCACGGGTGATTAAAACCGTATGTTCAAACTGAGCTGAGTATTTGCCATCTACAGTAACAACCGTCCATTTGTCAGGTAACATGCGCGTAGCATAGGAACCAACATTAACCATCGGTTCGATGGCTAAGGTCATGCCTGCTTTGAGACGGGGATTTGGTAAGTCACGGGTACGGTAATTGGGCACCTGCGGGTCTTCATGAAGTTTACGTCCCACACCATGTCCCACAAATTGCCGCACCACAGAGAAGCCATGGCTTTCGACATAGTCTTGGATTGCCCCAGAAATATCCTGTAGCAAGACCCCATGTTTGACCAAAGCGATTCCTGCATACAAACCCTTTTCGGCCACATCAATCAAGTGTTCATTTTGGGGTGTCAAAGGCGGGATGCCAATCGTAACGCAAGAATCACCATGCCAACCTTGATAAATTGCCCCAAAGTCTACTTTGAGTACATCACCGGGTTGTAAAACTTTGGTTGGACTAGGAATACCGTGAACGACTTCGTTATTGACACTCGTACACAAGCAGGCCGGGAAACCATGATACCCTTTGAAGGCTGGGATAACGTTGAAATCACGACAGCGTTGCTCAGCGTGGGCATCAAGGTCAGCTGTCGTCAACCCAGGCTTGGCCATATCCATAATTTCTTTGAGAACCGTTGCCACGATCCGACCAGCGCGGCGCATTTTCTCGATATCTTTTTCTGATCTAATGCCAATTAACATGCTGCGAAGCGCCATGGTGCTCAAGTACCTTCAAGAAGTGCATTATCACTATTATATCGCGCTCAGGTCATTCAAACCTTAACAAAGCCTTAGGAAGCCGGTTGTCGGGCTTGTTGTTGGAGTAACTCTATACTGCGTGAGGTTCCTAGACGTGTAGCACCTGCTTTGATCAGTTCTAAGGCATGGTCTAGGGTTTTGACCCCGCCAGCAGCTTTGACTGTTAGCCGACCACGACTTAGGCTAATGATCTCGCGTACCTGATCAGGTATAACATCCCCGCCGAGACCCGAGCCAGTTTTGATGCTCGTTACGCCTGCATCCAGACATACTTGCAGAGCAGTTTTCAATTCATCGGTTGTAAGTAAGCTAATCTCTAAAACAGCACGAATCGGTAAACGGGTAGCTTGCGCAATATTGGCGAGTTCCTGGTAAACCCGATTAGGTTCGCCGAGCTTAAACCAGACTAGTTGCGGAACAATTTCTAGACCCTGAACCCCTAAGTCGGCTAACTGTTGTGCTGCATAAAGTTTGACCTCAGTGGTCTCAATACCTAGTGGGAAGCCAACTACACTCCAGATTTCGATGGGTTTTTTGTGCAGAATGTGAACGGCTAAAGGGAGATGTAAGGGTGGTATACAGACTGAGACTAAGTTATAACGATCTGCCTCCCAGCAGTACTGCTCAACAGTTGTGGGTGTTGTCAAAGGGGCTAAACAAGTATGATCAAGAAACTGGGGTAACTCAATCTCAGAATGTAAAATAGGCATGTGTTTCCTTGACAATGGCACCATACCTATTAGTTTAGCTTCACCTGATTAGAGATGTTTAATATATTAGTAGCTGGCGTTTGTCTTAGATAGTTCCTTAAATTTGAGTGGCAATGGATAAATAAATATAAGGAATCTCGCGGATACCAAAAACTTGTTGATCCTGATCATCAAAAAACTTTTCGGCAATCTCAATACGCCCCTCAGCAATCTGTTCAAAAACAGTGAGGTAAGCAGAACCATTTAAACGGGTCAAACACTGACGGGGCAATAATTCACCAATAAATACATTTTTTTCGGGATACCAATAATACGTCACGTTACAGCATTCTTCTGTACTCAACATGGTGGCATCAACAATTTGTTGCGGCAGTTCTTGGATACTCAAAGTTAAGAGAAATTCTGTTTGTTGCTTAGGAATCAAATGCATCCGCAGTCGGGTCGCTTTGTGTGAAATATCGACAAGCTCAAGGACACGCAAACGTTTCATGTGAATTTTATTGATATGAATTTCTTGTCTAAAAAAGAAGGTAAAAGGACTGAGGCCAGCAATTGTAGCTAAAGGTAAAATATCTAAGCGCACTAGAGCATGAATATCAGATACTGAATTGAGAGAGTTGGATTGGGTATCTTGATCTTCGTTAAGTTTGTACTGTTCGGCATTGGAGAAACTGCCTGTCAAATAAGTTGCTAATCTCGTAGCAGTATCTAACCCTGATCTATCCATTGCAAGCTCAAACATGTTGATGCTGATCTAGTGTAACAGAAAATTTACCTCCCTTAAATCGGCACGAACGTATGATCAGAGAAGAAAATGGAGCCTTAATCATGGCAAAAATGCTTTTTTCCTACAACCATGCCAAGTCCGGTGCTGCTTGGAGTCACGAAGAATTTCATAAATTTCTCAGCGAAGCAGTGAGAGATTTTCCAGGAACAAGCAAGCCACTCAATCACGCCCATTGGTTATTAGAATTACAAGCCGATAGCTTTGCTTTTACGCACATTGGTCAAGCTATTACCGATTATTTAGCTGCTAAGAGAGAGGACTATGTACCTACAGTCGAAGTCCTAGCCTTAGGTGGCAAAAAATTGTTACCCTCGGCTTTTTCGAGCTTGGAAGTTGGTGACTGGGGTGTTGATGTTGTGGAAACCCATGATGCCCAGGCTTTTTTGAGTGCAATTAATTGGCAGGCTATTGTCCTATCCAAAGATTCTGAATCCGTTTTTGAAGCGCGGTCTAGTTCAATTTAGTGCCTGGCTATCAAACAGAAAATGATGAATATAATGTTCCGTCCATTCCTCCCCATAGAGTCGGCGGAACATGCCCCGTGCAGGGTCTTTTTCACCACGGTAAGCAACATACCGCTGATGAGCCTGACGAATTTCAGCTAGGCGTTTGCTATCAGTTATGGGCTCTGCCTGTGCGACAAGATCAAGATAGTAGGTAAGATAATCTTTGAATGCAGCAAAAACTTGATTTTCTACAAGCTCGGTAGCGGGACGTGTCCACAAAAAACAAGGAGAAAAGAATTGTTTGGCTTCCTCAGGAAAATCGCCTCCCCAAGGTAAATCTACTTGGTGTTGTTTGAACCTAGATTCTAACGGTTGATAATAATGGTTTACATAAATATCATCATGAAATAGCGGCTGTAAATCTAAGGCAATCAAGTGACCACCGGGTAACGTAACCAAGTCAGCCCCAAAAAATGGTAAGTCGTACTTCAAATCAGGAAAAACAACAAAATTTAGCACCTGTAATGAGGCTCCCCCCTGCACATGGGCTGCCCGAGCTTGGCGAAGTTTGTTGGTTTTGAAAGCGTAACTTGTCGTCAAAACTTCATCTTTACGCATTAAGCCTTGTTTCTGTTGGTAACCCTCCGGTATCGGATACGACTCCAAGGTAAAATGTTGCTTAAATTCAGCTAGTGCAAAGTCCAAGAAAGGCTGATATAAACTCATGATCACCTCAAACAGGAGTAGGAACTGTAGCCAAATCAAAGAGAAATTCGTAGACAAACCGCTCTGCCCATTCTTTGCCAAAGTAGGTCGTGAATAAGCCGACTGCCGGGTCACGTTCAGCACTATATTGGTCATAATCTTGATGGGCTTGGGCAATTTTAACAGGATCGGCAAAATCCTTAGTCTGCTTAGCGTTTTGGAGCATGTTGAGATAGAGGTTTAAGTAATCTTGATAAGCGCCAAAGACCCGAGTTTGGATCATTTCTGGTTCAGTTCGCGCAAAAATCAAATACTTTGAGAAATAGACATTAGAGTCATAAAAACGCATCTCTAACTTTTGAATTAGGTCTTGATAAGAGTCATAAATCGGGCGCATCGGTTCGATATATTTAGTCAAATAACCCGCTTCACGATATAGCGGTTGAATATCAATGACGACCAAAAACTTTTTATTGCCAAAAGCTAACAAGTCAATGCCTAATAGGGGCAGATCGTAGTTGTAGCGAGGATATAAAACTCCATTAAACACCTGAGCTTGTTCCCCAGCATCAATATAGGTATAGCGAATCTTCCGAAAATCCTCACTCTCAAAAGCCCAACTTTGGATCGTGGCCTGTTTATCACCTTTGTGCATTTTGTTGTAAGCCAAACCCTCAGGGATCGCTAAAGACTGTAGTTGAAATCTAGCGTCTAATTCTTGTTTGAGGTGCTGTAAAAAAGGTTGGTACATGGGTTTTCCTAGGTGAGAATTAGTTGAGGAACTTGATGGGCAAGACACGCTACTTTAACAAACTTAAAGGGTCCCGCAAACGATCCCCAAATTTGTTCATTACTCTCGAGGTCAAAACCGCGGTCCAAACTCATAAAACTATCGGCGCGCACCTCGCTAATGCTGTTGAGATAAGTTTGATGTCCCCGTTTCTCAAAGCGACAGAGTTTACCTGGCTCTACCACCCCCCGAAAATAGTCATCAAAACGCTCAAAGATCATGCCGCAGCCCGTCATCGGCGCCAAATGAGCTTGGGTTAATGCCTGTAACCGCTCAGGTTCTTGGGCGGCACCCTTGAAATACCCGTCGTCTTGCACAAGATAATTTGCCACAAAAATTGTTGAACCTTGGGGTTGATAGTGCAAAACCACCCGACGGTAAGGTTCGGTGGGAGCTAATTCATTGGCCTGCTCTACATAGATGGCGTACCCAGAAAATAATTCCCAAGGTAAGGGACGCTGCCAAAGCCGGATCTGGGCAAACTCACGGGGTCGATCAAAGGCTTGGGTTTGGTTAGTAAAATAACCTGCCATCCATTGCACCATCGTCATAACATCTTGATTGGTGATTTCGGCCATGGTCATACCTTAAGAAATTTGAGGGTCATGGTGGCTAAAGCGCGGACATTTTCTTGAGTATCGGTCGCAGCTATAGTCTCAAGAGCCTGAATGGTTTCTTTGCAGGGCAAGCGTTTGAGAGCCATGACCGTAGCTTTGCGCATTTCTGGATCAGGGTCATTGAGCGTCTCAAGTAAGACGGGAACCGCATGAAGACCGCCAATTTCACCTAGAGCGATAGCCGTATCTCGACGCACTTCAAGGTCAGTATCTTGAAGTAAACCCTTCAAGGCCGTCATGGCTTGGGCATGTTTACCTAGACCTAAAGCACGGGCGGCACTACCGCGCACTTGCGCTTCGGGATCACATAAAGCCGCGACCAAAGGCTCAACAACTGAGGGGTCAGGAATACTTCCCAAAGCACTGATTACAGCACTGCGAATTTGTTTGTTGGTATGGGTAACATAAGGTAGTAGTTGCCCAAGCGCAGGTAAACCAATAGAACCCAGCGCCCAAATAGCTGCACCACTGACATATTCATCGTGATCAGTGAGTAGTGCAATTAGAGCGGGGATCGCTGGTTCTCCGGTGCGACACAATGCCCCAGCTGCGGCATTGCGCGTAACTAAATCCGGGTCATGTTTAAGGGTTTCAACTAATAGAGGCACGGCTCTGGGATCAGCAAATATCGCTAAACTCTTGCCTACTGAGCGGCGTACCATTGGATCGGGATGTCCTTGCAGTGCTTGCATCAAGGGTTCAACGGCGGCAACGCCTAATTTGGGCATTGATTCAACCAAAGCTAGGCGCATATAGCCATGGGGATCGGTACAGGCTTCGATCATGGCGGGTAAAGCCGCAATATCACCTGCCTCACCTAATGCCCTCGCAGCCGCACAGCGGATTGAGATATCTGGGTCTTTAAGCTGTTCAAGTAACATGATGATGTGCTCCTCCGGCTGCAATTACTGCTAAGGCACTGCGCGCTACGCCAGCCACGCTAGGATCACTGTCAGCAAGCAAAATATTTAAGGCTGGGATCACCGTTGCGCCGCCAATACTGCCAAGTGTGGAGGCAAGGGTAAATTTGAGCGCAAAATCCTCACTGCTCAAGCCTTGTTCAAGCCAAGGCACGGCTTTTCCACCGATTATCCCCAAGGCTCCGACAGCGGAAAGGCGCACAATCGGGTCGTCGTCGCCAAGTGCGCAGGCCAGCGCGCTCAAAACCCCCTCATCTTCAAGTGAGCCGGGATAACGGCGACCAATCGCCGCTAAGGCTTTAGCACTGGTGGCTCGCAAGGTTTCATTAGGATAACTCAGGCGCTCGACAAGGGCGGGAATTGCCGTGACACCCAAATCGCCAATAGCTTGCGCCGTGCGCCGACGGGTGGCGACATCAGGATCTTCGAGTAAAGGTAACAGTTCTTCGAGCAACACAGGGTACACTTGTCATTCGGAATCAACTTAATATCTTAGCTCAAAATATTAGGCTCAAAATGCACTTTTGTAATTGCTACGGCACCCTGCCACCGTCAGTGACAGCCAAAACAGTCTTTAACCTGCCATTTGACAGTGACATTTTAGTAATAATTAGCAACGATACTAGCAATAACTAGCAAAAGTAAGAAAACCTTAGCTTGCGGTGAGTTTGTAATATTTATTCATGATCCTTATTGAAAAATGTGTTTTACGATTCTAATTGAATTCGCTTAGCGAGGTTCTCTCTGATGAATGATGCATTTACCAAGGTAGTCTCAGACGCTGACGTCAAAGGCTCTTACCTTTCTTCTGGTGATATGTCCGCTTTGTCCCAGTTTGTTAAAGAAGGCAACCGCCGCTTGGATGCCGTCAACAGCATCACTGCCAACGCTAGCTGTATCGTCACCGATGCCGCTGCTGGTATTTTTTGCGAACAACCCGATTTGATCCGTCCGGGTGGCAATGCTTATACCAACCGTCGTATGGCAGCCTGCATCCGCGATATGGAAATCATCTTGCGCTATGTGACCTATTCTTTGCTCGCAGGTGATTCCAGCGTTCTTGAAGATCGTTGCATCAACGGCCTCAAAGAAACCTATGTTGCTCTCGGCGTACCTACTTCTTCAACCGCTCGCGGTATCCGCATCATGAAAGCCGCTGCCGTAGCTTTTGTAACCAAAGACGCCAAAGTGATTCAGACTCCTGATCATTGCGCCTCTTTGGCCAGCGAATTGGGTACCTACTTCGACAAAGTCGCCGCTGCTGTTTCCTAAGTCACCGTTCCTGTGGAGAATCTTCAATGAAAACTGTCATCACTAATGTGATCGCCGGAGCCGATAGCCAAGCTCGTTTCCTAACGGGCGGCGATCTGCAAGCCGTACAAGGTCGTCTGCAACGCGCTGCTTCTTGCCTAGAAGCAGCTAGCTTCATCACCGATAACCATGAGTCCTTGACCAAAGAAGCCGTTTCGGCGATGGCAGGTAAAATGACCTACCTGACCCAACCCGGTGGTTTGTTTAATGGTGCTACCAACCAAGCCAAATGTGCCCGTGACGTAGATTACTATTTGCGTTTTGTAAGCTACTGCCTGGTTGCCGGTGATACCGGTCCTCTGGATGATTATGCAATCAGCGGCCTGCGCGAAATCAACCGCGCCTTCAACTTGCCTGCGAGTGCCTACATCGACTGCCTGAGCACGATCAAAGGTAAAGTTTCGGCTTCCTCCTTGTCTGCTCAAGCCAAGACCGAAGCTATCTTATACATGGATTACCTCGTCAATGCGATGAGCTAGTTGCCTGATGCCCCCCAGCTTTGGGGGGCGTTTTCAGAATTTTTGGGAGCACGAAAAATATGCAGTGGACCAGCCTTCCTGCTTATGGTCAGGCCGAAACGCCTGATAATAGCCAGTTATTTGAAATTCATGCGACCAGTCTTGGACAATTCAGTGATTTGGGTGGTCGGGCACGTATTCGCAAGAGTACCTACAAAGTTTGTGTTTCTTACGACCGCATGACCGCTGAGCTGCAACGCATCAAACAACAGGGCGGAGTAATTACACAGATTGTGCCTGTGATCCCCAAAGAAGCCGTTGCTGAAGTAAGCCCCGAGGCGAGTACCGAGGCATGACTAGCACGCTGCTGACCGGGGGTTTGGGGACGCAACAAGTCCTCGACCTCATGTCGGGAGACGATCAAGACCGCTATTACGCGGTTTGGCATTCTGGGAAATATCACGTCAAAGAAGCCCTTCCGTACTTACTCGAAGCCCTAGGCGATGAAAAAAATCGTACAGCTTTGGGCGGTTATCCGCTTCGGCGCAAAGCTGCCGAAGCACTCGGTAAGCTTTTGAGTGGTTCGAGTTGGGATGCTCAAGTCTATGAACAGGCCGTCCCCGCCCTGCTGCAAGCCTTGATTTGTGAGGATATTTGGGTGCGCTCGGAAGCCGCTTGGGCACTCGGCAAGTTAGCCCCATGCCTGACGTCGGGTCTTCTTCGTCAATCCATAGCATCGGCTCTGCTGGCTCTACTCGTTCTGCCTGACCAGCCCTACGAATATCTGATCGAAACCTTGGGTATTTTGGGGTCTGAAACAGCTTTGCCACAGATACGTCCTTTTTTGCAAAACCCCTCAGAGCGGGTCAAGTGTGCCGCTGCTCGGGTTGTATTTCAGTTTTCAGCTGAACCAGCCGTGTTGCAAATTTTGCTCGATAATCTCGCTAGCGAAAATATGCATTTACGCCGCTGCGCGCTTTTGGATTTAGGAGCAGTCGGCGATCTAACCACGGGATCGGCGATTGGAGCTAGTGCCATGCCAGCGAATTTGAAATTATTCGCCTTAAAACAAATTTTTGATCGCCACTGCACCCAACCTCTGACAGCAACGGTTCTTTTACGTCAAACCATTGAGGAGCTTTTGTAAACCATGGTCACCCAACTCAACGAGCGTCCCACAACCGATTTGTTCCTCAAGAAATACATGGCTTTAGCCAATGAGTTTGTGCAAGCCCAACAGTTGCGCCAAACCATTGGACGGTCTGATGCCGATGCCCAGTTTAAAGCTCTAACCCAACCAGCTGTGGCTACGGGCTGGACTAATCCTAAGCTCAATCCTCTACGTGATTTTTCGACCCGTCAACGCAGTTTGGGGATGCCCGGTAGCCCACTTAGTGGTCAAGAATTAATTCGGGCGGCCTACACGCAAATTTTGGGGACTAATTTACTGCTCGATAGTTTTCGTAACCGTGTCCTCGAATCAAAACTATTAAATGGCGACCTATCGATTCGTGAATTTGTTCGGGCTTTGGCTAAGTCCGAGTATTATCGTGAAACTTTTTATCTCAGTTGTTCTAATAATCGTTTTGTCGAATTGAGTTTTAAACATTTATTGGGTCGTCCGCCTTATACCCAGCGTGAAACCTTTGATTATTCGAGCATCGCCAGTCGCAAAGGCTTTGAGGCCACGATCAACGCTCTTGTGGACTCACCCGAATATCAAGAAATCTTTGGCGAAGATACGCTGCCCTATGCCCGCAAAATGCATGAAGATGCCTCTGGTCAAGGGTTTAGCCGAACTGGTATTACGGATCTAGGGTTACTCGGTGCCTTAACCAAAACCATTGGTAATCCCACTACCAGCTCTTATGTCCAAGCCCTCTTTACGGAGCAGCCGCGCCCGATGCAGGTTCTATCACCGCCCGTGCAGCCGCCCAAAGCCTCACCTACCCAAGCTGAAGTCTTGGGCAAATATATGCAAATGGGGCGGGATGCGACCTCAAGTTTTGTCTATCTTTCTTGGTCAAAGGGTACCGAAGCACTCAGGCCCCTGCGTCCATTTTCGATTCGTCAACGTGCGCTAGGCACAACAGGTAGTCCCTCGCTTAGTGGTCAGGAGTTAGTCCGCGCAGCTTACTTGCAAGTTTTCGGTACCGACTTATTTCTTGACACCTTCCGCAATAAAGTTTTGGAGTCCAAGCTGCTCAATAGCGAATTATCGATTCGGGAATTTGTTCGGGCTTTAGCTAAGACGGACTATTATCGAGAGACTTTTTATCTTAGTTGTTCTAATAATCGGTTTGTCGAATTGAGTTTCAAACATCTGTTAGGTCGTGCCCCTTTTAGCCAACGCGAAATGTTTGACTACTCTAGCATTGCTAGCCGTAAGGGCTTTGCCGCGACCATTGATGCGCTTGTTGATGGTGTCGAATATCAAGAAACTTTTGGTGAGAGCACCCTGCCCTATATGCGTAAGATGCACGAAGGACCGAATGTCCAAGGATTTGACTCAGTTGGGATCACTGACCCTGGTTTGTTGACTGCCTTGGATCTAATTGGAAATCCCACCACTAGTTCTTACGTCCAGGCAAAAGCTAAAAGTTTCACCCTCTGTAATTATCAATTTCTCGCACCCAAATCTTGACCAGGAGACCTGACCATGGATCGCTATGTCATCACCGCTGAACGCTTTATCCGCTCCCGCACCTCAGTAGGTAATTCTTCACTTCGGGCACGCCAAACCGTGACCGTAAGTTATGCCGAGTTACAAAACAAACTGCAATCGATTACCCGTAGCGGTGCCAAGATTTTCAAAATCGAAAAACTTAATACCGTTGAAAAGACTAACTATAACGCCGTGATCGAAACAGCTCCGGTAAAAGCCAACATCGATAATACGGCTACCGAGTGGGAATTGTTATTTCGCACAGCCTACCGTCATTTATTTGGTAATGCCTACTACTACGAAGCTGACCGCTCATCTGTCGCTGAGTCCAAGTTAAAAAATGGTGAAATTACAGTGCGCGAATTTGTACGTGCTGTTGCTAAATCTGAAGCCTACAAAGCCCGCTTCTTCACGCCAGTTTACCAAGTACGCTTTGTAGAGTTGAACTTTAAGCATTTACTCGGTCGCGCGCCCTTCAATCAAGTCGAAATCTCGCAACATGTCCAAACCTTTCATAAGCACGGATATGACACCGAAATCGATAGCTACCTCGACAGCGACGAGTATAACGAAGCCTTCGGAGATGATACAGTCCCCTATTTACGGGGCTTCAAAACTCAGAAGGGTCAATATAACGTGAACTACCCTAACAGTAGTCAACTTTATCTTGGCTTTGCCGGGAGTGACCGTCTCGTGACCGTTCCTCAGTTTCCTGCGCTTTGATGTCATTGGCTGATGGCTTGACTTGATGTTGCTTAGGAGGTTCTCATGGCTGATCGTTTTAACGTTGAAGTGACGGGTCTAGTCCGTCCCCAAGTCCGTAAAAGTTGCACTTCTTACAATGTAGATTATGTCGGGCTGCAAACGCTCTTACAAAAAGTCAAGCGTAATGGTGGTCGGGTTGTGGCAATCAATAAAGTCGATACTTTGCCTAGCATCACCCCAGTAGTTGATAATACCGTGGTCGAACTTTGGCCTGATCATACCGAAGCTGAACTGCAACAAGTCATTCGGGCAGTTTATAAACAAGTGCTCGGCAATGCCTATATTTTAGATGCGGAACGCTTGACTAGTGCCGAATCTCAGTTGCGTCAAGGTAACATCAATGTGGCTGAATTTGTGCGGGTAGTCGCCAAATCTGATCTATATAAATCACGTTTTTTCGCGGTTGTTTCGCAAACACGGTTTGTTGAGTTGAATTTCAAACATTTCTTAGGACGCGCGCCTTATTCCCAAGCTGAAATTTCTGAACATATCCAATGCTATGCAGCAGCGGGTTATGACGCCGAAATTGATAGCTACATTGATTCAGCTGAGTACCAGGAATACTACGGGGCTAACACGGTTCCCTATAGCCGAGGCTTTCTGACACAACGTGGTCAAACTAATGCGAACTATACCCGTTCCTTGAGTTTGTATCCTGGATTTGCTGGATCAGATATCCCCGGAGCT
Source organism: Gloeobacterales cyanobacterium (assembly GCA_038226175.1). Taxonomy (GTDB): domain Bacteria; phylum Cyanobacteriota; class Cyanobacteriia; order Gloeobacterales; family Anthocerotibacteraceae; genus JBBRQP01. The sequence goes on along the minus strand of JBBRQP010000032.1, from coordinate 3,973 downwards.
AGCACCCGTAAAGCTCTCTTTCCTGCGTTGGTTTAAGTTGACTTAAGGAGGTTATGATCATGGTTGATCGTTTTAATGTTGTTGTCGAGGGTTTGAATAGCGTTGCTAATCTCAAGCGTAGCAACGAAAGCTATTCAATTGATTACAAAGGTCTACAAAATTTGCTCAAGGTTCTGAAACGCAATGGTGGAAAAGTTGTCAGTATCACCAAAGCTGGTAGTAGCCGTCAACTTAGCTACGCTGGCGTTTTGCCAACAGCCCCCACAGAATATCGCTCTGTCTCGACCGAAGATGACCTGCAAGTTGTGATACGGGCGGTGTATCGGCAAATTCTGGGTAATGGCTATGTGATGGAGTCTGAAGAACTGTCTTACGCTGAGTCTCAGTTGCGCAATAGTGATATTACGGTGCGTGAATTTGTGCGTTTGATTGCCAAATCTGACCTTTACAAATCACGTTTTTTCGCAGCTGTTTCGCAGACTCGTTTTGTTGAGCTGAATTTCAAACATTTCTTAGGTCGTGCGCCCTATTCCCAAGCTGAAATTTCTGAACATATCCAACGTTATGCAGCAGCAGGTTATGACGCAGAAATTGACAGCTACTTGGATTCGACGGAATACCAAGAAGTATTTGGCGTCAATGTGGTTCCCTTTAATCGGGGTTTTCTGACCCAAAAAGGTCAAGTTAATGCCAACTTTGTGCGTTCTCTCAAACTCTATAACGGGTTTGCGGGATCGGATATTCCGGGAGCAAGTTCCCGGAGTGCTTTATTTGCCGCGCTCTAACTTAATGATCCGGGAGGATTTCATGGCTGACCGTTTTAGTGTTGTTGTCGAAGGATTGATGGGTTTCCCCAATATCAAAAAAAGCTGTGAAGCGTACACCACCGACTACGCTGGGTTGCAGACGCTTTTGCGCTCACTCAAACGCAGTGGCGGTAAAGTTGCTTCCATTTCTAAATTGGATGTAGCGCGTCGTCCCAATTACACCTCGGTCGTCAGCAGCAGCCCAGTGGAATTGGTGCCGTTTGCCACCGAAGATGAACTCCAAGGCGTGATCCGTGCCGTCTACCGTCAGGTCTTGGGCAATGGTCATGTTATGGAGTCCGAACGCTTAGTTAGTGCGGAGTCGATGTTGCGCAATGATTCGATTTGCGTGCGTGACTTTGTGCGGGCTGTCGCCAAATCTGATGCCTACAAATCGCGCTTCTTCACGCCTGTGGCTCAAAATCGCTTTGTAGAACTTAACTTCAAGCATTTACTCGGACGTGCGCCGTACTCGCAGGCTGAAGTTTCTCATCACATCAAGCTCTATGCCACCTCGGGTTATGATGCAGAGATTGATAGCTACTTGGATAACAGCGAATACCAAGAAACCTTCGGGCCTAACATTGCGCCCTACAACCGCAGTTTCTTGACCCAAAAAGGTCAGGTCAATGCCAACTACATGCGCAGTGTCAAACTCTTTCCTGGCTACGCTGGGTCAGATATTCCCGGTGCTAGTCCGACCAAAGCGATGTTTCCGGCGGTCTAAGTGACGATTCTCGATTTCTTTGAAAAAAGTACTGGTAGGTGGGCAGTCCAGCGGACGACCCACCACTTGGCGTTCAAAATGTCTGAGGCTGGCGAGTCTGAGGTGATTATCCAGTCTCTAGTATCGGCTGAGGCACAGGTTGAGACTGTCTGCCAGATGCATGGTTTTACTCGTGCCCAAGCCATGGGTGGTGCGCACTTTAGTTGGGGTGGTACGGTCGAGTTTGATACCAAAAATCATGTGGGCGAAACAACACTCGTTGCGATTCCTGATCCAATGGATTGCAGCCGGGGGCAAATCTTGCGCGATAAAGGCTACGCCCAAGAAATCCCTGCTATTGGTACGTACCATCTTAGTGATGAAGATGTGCTCACAGTTATTACCCCCTATGAGGGCACAGAAGCCGAAGAAAAAGTTTGGTTTGTCACGCCCAATTGTCGGGTGCGTGTGAGTTTGGTGCGGGTTCGTAATGGGGTCACGACCATGACCTTTTGTTCGGAAATCCGTCGGCTTTCGCCAGAGGAAGTTAACCGTTTAGCCGCCGAACTTAATTTGCGTGATAGTCAACTATGAACGAAGTACAAGAACAAACCAAACTCCTACTTGAAGTTACCGATCTAGCTACAAATCCTAACTTAGATAGTATTGAAGCCTTAATTAAAATGTTTGGCTATTACAACCCGGTCATCTGTGATGCAGCAGTAGCAGCCGTGATCAAAATAGGCACTCCGGCTGTCGAGCCGCTGATCCGTCTTTTAGATGATTTTGATTATGGAGCCCGTCATCATGTGGCGCGCTGTCTCGCCGAAATCCGTGATCCTAGAGCTTTTGATACCCTGCATATCCTCTTACTCAAGGACTTTGCGCCCTCAGTTCGGCGCACAGCCTGCAAGGGTTTGGGCTATTTGGCTGACCCCCGGGCTTTAGCCGCGTTAGAACAGGCAGCCCAATCCCCGGACTGGGGATTACGTTATTGTGTGGTCATGGCCTTGGGACATTTTTCTGTGGTGCAGAGGCAGCCAATCCTAGATCATTTGGTCGATGATCCCGAACCTTTAGTACAGATTAAAATCGCTGAGTTACACACAAAATAATTACAATAAATAGTCCGCCAGAGTGCGTTTGTAATGTTACGAATTGTAAGTAAATTAGTACGATTTATGTACACGTTCGGTTCACCTTTGCGGTAGCATGAAAGCAAGTTCAGATTTGTTCATTAAATAACGCAGCAGCGAGGTTAGTCGTCGTGAGTGTAGCTTCAGCCTTGAGTTTTTCGCTAAAAAAATACATGACCATGGCGGAAGACCTGCCCAGTTTGCAGGCGGTACGCATTCTTTTCCCCGAAGGAACGGCTAATCCCGAATTAAACTTTTGGCTGCTACCTGCTGACCGGGCTTGGGCTAAAGGCACCGAGGCTCTCAAACCGCTGCGTCCATTTTCGATTCGTCAACGCAGTTTAGGAATGCCCGGTAGTCCAGCTTTGACAGGACAAGTCCTGATCAAGGCGGCCTACACACAAGTGTTTGGGACTAAGTTACTGTTAGATACTTTTCGTAACCCTGTCCTCGAATCAAAATTATTAAACGGCGAGCTATCGATTCGGGAATTTGTCCGGGCACTGGCTAAATGTGACTATTACCGGGAAACTTTTTATCACACCTGCTCGAATAACCGTTTTGTCGAATTGAGTTTCAAGCACTTGTTAGGTCGTGCGCCTTTTAGCCAACGCGAAATGTTTGATTACTCCAGCATTGCCAGCCGTAAGGGCTTCGCTGCGACCCTGGATGCGATGATTGACTCACCTGAATATCAAGAAGTGTTTGGGGAAGATACGCTGCCCTACATGCGCAAAATGCATGAGGATGCCGCTATCCAAGGATTTAGCCCACGGGGGATCAGCGATCCGGGTTTACTTACTGCCTTGCAGTTAATTGGTAATCCGACCACTAGCTCCTATGTCCAAGCCAAAGCAGCGTCATTTACCCTCTGTGATTATGGATTTAACGAAGGTAATTACGCGCAACCTGAATCAACTGGCTCTAGCATTGCCAATAATGGACAAGCGGCCTTACCTGTTGATTCCTACTTGCAGAAATATAAAAATCTAGCGTTGGATGTTCCTTCATCACGTTCTAGTACCTATTCTTTGACGGAACAACTCCGTTCGGTGCCAGTGCCGATTAACACCCGACTATCTGCTGATGCCCAAGCCGAACTAAAAAACTTGACTAAGCCTGCGGATCGCAGCTGGGCTAAGGGAACAGAAATTCTTAATCCCTTGCGTAATTTCTCGATTCGCCAAAGACCCTTAGGCGGTGCTGGCAGTCCGGCTCTCAGTGGTCAAGCTCTTATCAAAGCCGCTTACACCCAAATCTTCGGCACAGATTTGTTATTAGCGACTTTCCGCAATCCGGTGGTCGAATCCAAATATCTCAATGGC
>JBBRQP010000031.1:0-31484 GCA_038226175.1 Gloeobacterales cyanobacterium | reverse complement strand
TTGGGTGACGATTGAAGAAGTGGAAGAGCGATTAGAGCAACGATGTCGTAGTTTATCAAAGCAGACCGAGTTGCTCAAGAGATACTTGTTCTACCACTGGTGGCCCAGAACAAAGACCTACTAATTAAACGGAAAGAATATTAGTCATAATTGCTCACCTAAAAGTGCTATGACTATTGCCCAAAGCATGATGTTATCGCTGAAGTCCTTAAAGCATTCAGTACGCCCACAGTTAAAGTCTGGCTGGCAACGTTGGTTGAGCATTTCCCTAAGAGTATGGGGCTGCGCGGCTATTGCCGTAGTCTCTCCTAGCATTCAAGCTGCACCCAAGAGTACGGGTTTCGTCATTAATGGTAGCCAAGTAAATGATTACTCAGGTCTCTTTGTCAGTAATGCAGGCGATGTCAATGGCGATGGCATTCCGGATTTGATTGTTGGAGCTAGAAGTGCCGACCCTAATGGGAAGATAAGTGCCGGACGCAGTTATGTTGTATTTGGTAAACGCAATGCTAGACCTGTCGAATTAGGTAGTCTCGAAAGTGGCACTAGCCAAGCTGGTTTCGTCATCAATGGTAGCCAAGCATCTGATCGATCCGGTACTTCTGTCAGTAGTGCAGGCGATATCAACGGCGATGGACTTACTGATCTGATTGTCGGGGCTCCTGGTGATTTCTTTTATTTTGCTTCGCCTGGACGCAGTTATGTTGTATTTGGTAAACGTGATGGTACACCAGTTGAGCTAGCAACTATTGAGAATGGTACTAGCCCAGATGGTTTCGTCATCAATGGCAGCAAGGCAGGTGATTTATCCGGTTTTTCTGTCAGTAAAGCGGGAGATGTCAATGGAGATGGCTTAGCCGATGTGATTGTTGGGGCTTTTTATGCCGACCCGACTGGTCGCTTTCAGGCTGGACGCAGCTACGTGGTGTTTGGTAAACGTGATGGTATACCAGTTGAGCTAGCAACTATTGAGAGCGGCACCAGTCAAGCAGGTTTCGTCATCAATGGGAGTAACGCATTTGATTACTCAGGTGGATCTGTCAGCAATGCAGGAGACATCAACGGTGATGGACTAGACGATGTGATTGTTGGGGCTGTTGGGGCTGACCCCAATGGTATCTCTAGTGCAGGTCGCAGTTATATTGTGCTTGGTAAACGCAATACGCAACCTGTGGAGTTATCTACTTTAGAAGGTAACTGAATCTTGGTGTAAGGATTTGGGGAGCAATGGAACAGTAAATGCACTTAAGGATCGGATGTGTAACTTTACTCTACCGTGGGCAAGAGTGGCTCCGTTGTCACAGAACAGAAATATAGGATAAGGAGAAATCCTTGCTAAGAGTCTGTTCTGTGTTGGGTGGTCAGAAAGTAAGCTGGGAGAGGATTTCAGCCTGTTTCCTGTTTTGTGCGTATCACCGTGCCGGAGGATAACAGCCATACCCCATCCCTTCTTCTCCTGACAAACTGACCGCCACCCAAACCCAAAAACTCGACATGCTCAAAGCCCCGCCCGCAAGATTCGCCTATACTTTCAGAAAACACAGCAATCCATTAAAGAGGTCGCACATCATGGAAGCCATCCGCAGCATCCAAACCGTAGCTCAAGTTCAATGGGTATGAAAGCCAATCACCCGAGCTAGAGTTGCTGGTAACTTAGCACGGGGCACCACCATATCTACAAAACCATGCTCGACTAAATATTCAGCAGTTTGGAATCCTTCAGGTAGCTTTTGTTTGAGGGTCTGCTCAATGACCCGAGGCCCCGTAAAGCCAATCATGGCTCCTGGTTCAGCTAGGGTAATATCACCGAGCATGGCAAAACTAGCGGTCACGCCTCCGGTCGTAGGATGGGTTAAGACCGCAATATAGAGCTGATGCGCGCTGCGATGACGCTCCAAGGCAGCTGAGGTTTTGGCCATTTGCATCAGGCTCAGCATGCCCTCTTGCATCCGAGCCCCGCCCGAAGAAGTAAAAATAATTAACGGTACGTGATGTTTGGTTGCCCACTCGGCTAAGCGAGTAATCTTTTCACCAACCACTGAACCCATGCTGCCGCCCATGAAGTTAAAATCCATGACACCTACAGCTACGGCGTTACCCTGAATTTTTCCGGTACCTGTCAAAATTGCTTCGGGTAAATTGGTTGCCTTGAGAGACTTGGTAATACGTTCACTGTAGGGGCGCAGATCCGTAAAATGTAAAGGATCAACCGACTGCACACCATCGTTGAGTGCTTCCCAGGTGTCAGGATCAAGGATCTGGGCAAGCCGTTGGGGTGCTGTCATCAGCGCGTGATAATCACAGTTGCCACAGACTTGGTAATTTTGTTCCCAGTCCTTGGTGTAATGCAGCGTGTTACAACTACGACACTTTGTCCAGAGACCTTCGGCAATCTCACGCTGTTGTTGTAATTGGGGTGCAGGGGATGGGGCTTCTTTTTTACGGGTCTCAAACCAATCCAACAACGACATTGTGATTCCCCTACCAGGTATCTGTTATCTTAACAGCCCGCTAGTCCTGTGCCCTAAAGCAATTGCCATGCCTTGCAAACCAACTACTAAGTGATTATTGAGGCATTAGCAGCGTATCGATAACATGGATAACACCATTTTCTGCTTCGATATCTGCCATAACTACGGTAGCGTCATTAATTTTGACCCCGTTCGTGCTATCAATTTTGGCAGTTAACCCAGATGTAGTCATTACGGAGTCGAGCTTGGCTACTTTTGCTGCCACAAATTTTCCTAAAACGATGTGATATTCCAAAACTTTTCTAAGTTGAATGACATCTTCAAGTAGCGCCTCAACAGCGCCTGATGGCAACTTGGAGAAAGCCTCATCAGTTGGCGCAAAAACTGTAAAAGGCCCGTGACCTTTGAGCGTTGTATCTAAGCCAGCGACGGTTATGGCGGTCACTAAGGTGTTGAAATTACCCGCATTGATGGCAGTATCTAGAATATCAGGCATGAGTCGTACCTCGATCAAGAGTAGGTTTTTCACAGATTCATTATGCATATTAGCGAATGAGTGCCAGTCTCGTATTCTATCCAAAGAGTGAGCTTTGTTACCGTATGTCCACAAGACGATTATTTACAAGCCAATTACCAAGTCTTAATTGTGCAGCTCAAACGCAGATGCTAGACTAGCTTCCAGATAAATTTATTAGGAAATATAATGCTGTCACGTCGTAGTCTGCTGGTGTCAGGGTCGGCGCTTACGCTTGCCCAAACCTTACCTCTATCTGCTAAAACGCTTAAGCCACCTATAGCCGAAGTTATCCTCAAAACTAATAGTATCCATGGTGATACCCGTATTGACGATTATTTTTGGTTGCGCGAAAAAACAAATCCCAAGGTCATCAGCTATCTCAAAGCTGAAAATACCTATACTGCCGCAATCATGGCACCGACGGTCAAACTTCAAAAACAGCTTTACCAAGAAATCTTGGGTCGTTTCAAACAAACTGACCTTTCCGTACCCGAAAAATCAAAAGATTATTATTACTACACACGGACTATCGAAGGCCAACAATACCCGATTGACTGCCGCAAAAAGGGGAGTCTTGCTGCCTCCGAAGAAATCATGCTTGATCAAAATGCTCTCGCTAAAGGTAAGGACTATTTCCGGGTTGGTATCTCAATCGTCAGCCCCGACCAAAAACTGCTCGCCTATACCGTAGATACTAATGGCGCAGAAAAATATGAAATACAGATCAAAAACTTGAGCACAGGACAGACTCTTTCTGACCGTATGAATAATACTGCTGGCTATACTCTGGCTTGGGCTAAAGATAGTCAAACCCTCTTTTATGTAACGCTGGATGCAGCCCAACGGTCTAATCAAGTTTATCGCCATCACCTAGGTGAAAATAAGGACACCCTCGTTCTTGAGGAGAAAAATGAACTTTATAATGTGGATATAACGGCTACACGTAGTGAAGAATATATTCTCATTAGTTCCTCTGGGTTTAAAAGCTCAGAAGTCTATTATCTGGATGCCAATACCCCTAAGGTCGATTTCAAAAGTTTTGCGCCGCGCATTGAGGACGTGCTTTATTCTGTAGACCATCGGGGAGATAAATTTTATATCTTAACTAATGAAGATGCTCTTAATTTTAAAGTAATGGAAGCATTAGTTGTTGCTCCTGAAAAAGTTAATTGGACTCAGAGAGTTGCTCATCAAGCTACGGTTCTCATTGAGGGGATTGACCTATTCAAAAATTATCTTGTGGTTTATCAAAGAACTGAGGCGGTAAGGAGAATTCATATCTATGACTTAGTTCGTAATGTAGACCACCAAGTAGATTTTCCTGAAGTAGTTTACACTTTCATTAACGCTAGTAATCCCGAATTTAATACCCAAACGCTGCGCTTTATCTATACTTCTCTAGCCACACCGCGTTCAGTTTATGACTACAACATGGATTCTCGTGAGCGGGTACTCAAAAAGAAAGACGAGATTCGAGGTTACACTGCACAGCGTTATCAGAGTGAACGGATTTATGCCACAGCTAGTGATGGTACCAAAGTGCCCATTTCTTTGGTTTATAAGAAGGGATTAGTCAAGAATGGCAAAAACCCTACCTATCTCTATGCCTATGGCTCCTATGGATTTAGTACCGATCCGATATTTTCAGCAGCGCGGGTCAGTTTGTTAGACCGGGGATTTGTCTATGCTATTGCTCATATTCGCGGTGGTCAAGAGATGGGTCGCTCTTGGTATGACCAAGGGAAGCTACTTAACAAAAAAAATACTTTCACCGATTTTATTGCCTGTGCTGAATACTTAATTGCCCAAAACTATACTAACTCTGCCAAATTGGCAATCAGTGGTGCTAGTGCAGGTGGTTTGCTGATGGGAGCTGTTACTAATTTGCGTCCAGACTTGTATAAAACTGTGGTGGCGAAAGTGCCCTTTGTTGATGTGATCAATACTATGCTCGATCCCACTATTCCGCTTACAGTTGAGGAATATACGCAATGGGGCAACCCTAATGACAAAGAGTATTACGACTACATGAAATCCTATTCACCCTACGATAATGTTATCGCTCAAAACTACCCTAATATACTGATCACTGCGGGTCTTAATGATCCTCGGGTTGCCTACTGGGAACCGACAAAATGGACAGCCAAACTGCGTAAACTCAAAACTGACCACAATCTACTTTTGCTCAAGACTAATCTCGGGGCAGGCCACGGCGGACCCTCAGGACGTTACGATGCAATTAAAGAGACAGCTTTTGAATATGCTTTTGTGTTGACAACCCTTGGTATTAAAAATAGTCCCACTTAAAATTTTACCTGGGCATAAAAGATGCGCTTAACCACTTCGGCAGCCATCACATAAAGTGCTACAATCATCATCAGTACTAACACAAACCCCAAGGGTAGTTGCTGAAAGCCTAGGACAGTAGCTAACGGCGTAACTGGAATAATAAGTGTGATCATAACCACTGCTACTGTTGCGGCTAACAAATAATTTCCTGGTTTGCTTTTGAGAATAGATTGGCGGGTACGCACGACTAAGACAATTAGGGATGCCGAGATTACTGATTCTAAAAACCAGCCTGTTCTAAATTGTTGCGGCTGCACGTGCAGTAATAAAAGTAGCGCACCAAATGTAAGGTAATCAAATACTGAACTCAATAGGCCAAAGACAATCATAAAGTTACGGATAAACTGGATATCCATGCGGCGTGGGCTATTAACTAGCTCATCATCCACACAATCAGTCGCAATAGTTATTTCTGGGAAATCAGTCAATAGGTTAATTAGCAAAATCTGACTAGGTAAAAGCGGTAAAAATGGTAAAAACAAAGATGCTCCTGCCATGCTAAACATATTACCAAAATTAGCTCCTGTTGCCATAAATATGTATTTGAGCGTATTAGCAAAGGTGACACGTCCTTCTTTGACCCCTGCAACTAAAACATCAAGATCTTTTTCTAGGAGTATGATATCTGCTGCCTCTTTAGCTACATCGACCGCACTTTCGACGGAGATCCCCACATCCGCTGCATGAAGTGCCGAAGCATCATTAATCCCATCACCAAGATAGCCAACCACATTACCAACTTTTTTGAGGGCGATAATGATACGCTCTTTTTGATTAGGCTCTACTTCAGCAAAGACATTGGTCGCTTGAACCCGAAATATAAGGGCTTCATCACTGAGTTGCTGGAGTTGTGTACCCGTCAAAACCTGGGGTGAGGGCAGGCCCATTTGTTCAATAATGCTAATAGCTACGGCCTGACTATCGCCTGTGATCATCTTCGGGGTCACACCTAAAGCTACCAAAGCCTTAAGAGTCGTGGCAATACCAGCTTTAGGTGGATCATAAAGCGTCAAATAGCCCAAAAATGTCATGGCAACTTCATCATCTTTGCTAAAACGTTCATGCTCGAAATTGCGATAAGCCACACCCAATACCCGAAATCCTTGACTTCCAAATTTTTGAGCTTGTTGCTCAATCTGCTGGCGGACTTCGCTCAAATTTATAATCTTCTGAGTTGGCAGCTCGACGGTTGTGCAGGCATCTAATATAGTTTTAAGAGAGCCTTTAGTAATGATTAGAAACTGCTGCTCTTTTTTAAAAAGGATACTCAAGCGCTTACGGTTAAAATCATAGGGCACTTCATCAAGTTTTTGGTAGCCCGCGATATCGAAGGTTTTGTGCTGACGAATCGCTTGGTCAATCGGATTGAGATAGCCAGTTTCTGATACGGCATTAAGGTAGGCATACAATAAAACCCGGTCGTTCGGATTACCGTCGAAGTCGAGTGCTGAGCGAATTTGAACTGTTCCTTCGGTGAGTGTACCCGTCTTATCCGTACAGAATACATTCATACTGCCAAAGTTTTCGATGGCAGCTAAGCGTTTGACAATCACCTTCTTTTTCGCCATTTGCTTGGCTCCGCGTGCCAAATTAATACTCACAATTGCCGGTAATAATTGTGGCGTTAGACCAACGGCGAGGGCGAGAGAAAATAGAAAAGATTCAAGTACTGGGCGTTTAAGATATACATTCCCCACAAAAATCAACGCTACCAAGATCAGGGTTACTTCCATCAAAAAATAACCAAACTTACGTAAGCCTACTTCAAATTCAGTTTCTGGCGGTGTGAGTTTGAGGCGTTCGGATACTTTGCCAAACTCAGTTTGCTGCCCTGTATGGACTACTACGGCTTGACCTGTACCGCTGATAACATTCGTGCCCATGTAGAGGGTATTGGTGCGCTGACTGAGTCCAGTTGGAGCTGGTAATACCCCTCCCAATTTATCCGCTGGGTAGGTCTCACCTGTGAGGGCTGATTCATTGACAGACAGGTCTTTTGATACTAAAACTAAGCAGTCCCCAGGAATATTGCCCCCCGCTGAAAGCACCACGATATCGCCAGGAACTACTTTTTCGGCAGGGATTTCTTGAGACTGCCCATCGCGCAAAACTGTGACAGTAACCTGTACTAAAGCCAATAACTTCTCTACAGCATCTGTCGCCCCGCGCTCTTGCCAAAATCCTAGCAAACCGCTAACGAGCACAATGATCAAGATAATGATGGCATCTGCGGCATCTTTTAAAAAGATCGATAGTACCGCCGCCAAAATCAGGATCAAGATAATTGGACTTTTAAATTGATTTAATAACAGCATCCAAGGATTAGATGTATGGTTTTTTTTGAGGCTATTAGTGCCATAGATGCGTAGGTTTTGTTGAACTTGTTCACCGCTCAAGCCTACTGGCGTTGAGTGTAACAAAGTCAGAACTTGGTCTGGCGGTAAGCTCCAAAACCTAGCAAGTTGTGAATCCATGATTGTTTAGTGTCCTGTGAGCAAGCGAGCTAAAGCATAGGCCGCTGCCGCTGCAATACTACCAACCACAAAAGTTTCTAAAGCACTTCTTAGGAGGGACACACCCGTAAATTTGCCTTTTATAGCTCCGAAGACCAGTAAGGCCAAAGAGGTAACACCGATACTGCCATAAAAAGCAGTGGTAATCGGCAAGCCTAGAGCATAGGGTAAAAGGGGCACCATGCCACCGAGAATATATGACCCACCTATCAATAAAGCGGTTTTAAGAGCTTGGTGAGTAGAAGGTAACTCTAGTCCAAGCTCTTCTCTCATCATGAAGCGAGCCCAGCCTTCTCGGTTTGAGACCAAGCCGCTGACAGCGCCTTCGAGGACTGCTTGCTGTAGTCCGTAGGCTGCCAAAATCTGACGCACTTCTTCTACCTCTGCCTTGGGACACATCCGAATTGACTGTTGCTCACTCTGAAGCTGAGTGTCATAGAGATCCCACTCACTTTTGGCCGCCAGATAACCACCTAGACCCATGGAAATACCGCCAGCGGCTAACTCGGCTAAGCCGCCAATTAATATCACATGACTTTGACCTAGAGCCGCCAAACCTGCTGCTAGTGCAAAAGGTACGGTCAAGCCATCGGACATGCCGATAATAACGTCAGAAATCGTTTTCCCATCAATTTTGAAATCTATCAATGTATATCTCTAGGTCACCGTCATCATAATGAGGTGCTCAAAACTTAGACTATGCCTAAGGACAGAGAAGTATGCTAACTGAGCTTTAGCCCAGCTTTGTCTAAGAGACGTAACTTAGACTAGGAGAGCCCATACTTGTTGATGGAACCCGCCGTGACCCAAGAAGAAATTAGACTAGCCGAAGACCGTGAGCGGACTGCGTATTGGCGACGCTGGGGGCCTTATCTGAGTGAGCGGCAGTGGGGAACTGTGCGCGAAGACTATAGTGCCACAGGGGATGCGTGGCGTTATTTCCCCCATGACCAAGCACGCTCGCGCGCCTATCGCTGGGGTGAAGATGGCATTGCGGGTATATCGGATAATCATCAGCGGTTATGTTTTGCCTTGGCTCTATGGAATGGCACCGACCCCATTCTCAAGGAGCGTTATTTTGGTCTCTCAGGGCTCGAAGGTAATCACAGTGAAGATGTCAAAGAATATTACTTTTATCTAGATAATACGCCGACCCATAGCTATATGAAATGTCTCTATAAATACCCTCATCAAGCTTTCCCTTATCAACAATTAGTCGATGAAAATCAGCGCCGTAATCGCTGGGATATGGAGTATGAGTTACTGGATACGGGAATTTTTGATGATGACCGTTATTGTGATGTGGTCATCGAATATGCCAAACATACCCCCGAAGACATCTTGATCAAAATTACTGCCACCAACCATGGCCCCGAAACGCAATTACTGCATCTGCTACCAACGCTTTGGTTCCGTAATACTTGGTCTTGGCATCAGCAAGAAGAAAAACCTGAACTCAAAGCTATCCTCTCAAAAAGTAATTTTGGACTAATTGAAGCTGATCATGCCACCCTCGGTAAACGCTGGCTCTACTGTGCCGATCTTGACAGCCCCACACCGCTACTTTTTACGGAAAATCAAACTAATACCTTGCGCTTGTTTCATCAGCAAAATAGCTCCCCCTATGTCAAAGATGGTATCCATGAATATGTAGTACATGGTCATCTCGAAGCCATTAATCCGAGCTTAGTAGGCACAAAATGTGCGGCTCACTATCAGATATTGATCCCTACTGCTGCCAGTCAGACTATTTATTTGCGCCTTTGTGATTTACCAGACTTGCCTGATCCTTTTGGGAGTGAATTCACTACAGTTTTTGAGCAACGACGACTAGAAGCAGACTTATTTTATGATAAGTTAAACAACTCGTTGCCTACGACGGAGCTTAAAGCACTACAGCGTCAGGCTTTAGCCGGGTTGTTATGGACTAAACAGTTTTATTATTTTGTCATCGAAGACTGGCTCAAGGGTGATTGTAATGAGCTATTGCCGCCGCCTGAGCGTAAGCATGGTCGCAATAAAAATTGGCTGCATATTTTTAATGATGATATTCTCTCGATGCCAGATAAATGGGAATATCCCTATTATTGTGCCTGGGATTTAGCGTTTCATAGCCTAGTGTTTGCCCATCTTGACCTAGACTTTGCCAAGCATCAACTTGATCGCATGACGCGGGAATGGTACATGCATCCCAATGGTCAGCTCCCGGCCTACGAGTGGAATTTTAGTGATGTTAATCCGCCAGTTCATGCCTGGGCAGCATGGCGCATTTATAAGTATGAACGCCAGATGACGGGTAAGGGGGATCTACAGTTTTTGGAGCAAACCTTTCAGAAGCTCTTGATTAACTTTACGTGGTGGGTCAACCGTCAAGATATCGAAGGTAATAATGTTTTTCAGGGCGGCTTTTTGGGGATGGATAATATTGGGGTATTTGACCGTAGTGCTGTCTTGCCAACGGGGGGTTATATCTACCAAGCAGATGGTACTAGCTGGATGGCGATGTATGCCCTCAATATGTTAGCAATTGCCATAGAGTTGGCTCTTGAGGAAAACTCAGATTATGCCGATATTGCTAGCAAGTTTTTTGAACATTTTTTGCGTATTGCCACAGCCATGAATACCTCGGGTCTTGAAGGGGGGCTGTGGGACAGTGATGATGGCTTCTTTTATGATGTATTAAAGTTGCCCGATGAGCGCAGATTACCGATCAAAGCCCGTTCTATGGTGGGTCTGGCTCCCCTCTTTGCAATTGAGTTGATGCCTGCATTATTTCTCGAAAGATTTCCAAGTTTCAAACGGCGCATGGATTGGTTTATTAATAATCGCCAAGACCTAACCCAATATGTAGCCTGTCTCAAAACTCCAGGCTCAGATCAGCAACGCCTCTTGAGTTTGGTCACTCCCGGTCAATTGCGACGCATCCTCCAATATTTATTCTCAGAATTAGAATTTCTGAGTCCCCATGGTATCCGCTCAGTCTCAAAAATTCATGAGCAAACGCCCTGTATTTTTCGGGTAGACGGTCAAGAGTTTCGGGTTGATTATTGGCCTGCCGAGTCTCATAATGCAATGTTTGGCGGTAACTCTAATTGGCGTGGCCCGGTTTGGTTTCCGATGAACTATTTACTTATTGAGTCTTTACGTCAATATTACACTTATTTTGGGGATGATTTTACCGTCGAGTTTCCCACAGGCTCAGGTCATCTATTTACACTCAAGCAAGTTGCCAAGGCATTAGCACAACGGCTGGTTAGTATCTTTTTGCGTGATGAAAAGGAGCATCGTCCTGTATATGGCGGTATTGAAAAATTTCAAACTGATCCGCATTGGCGTGACCTGTTTATGTTTCATGAATATTTCCATGGTGATAATGGCGCAGGCTTAGGCGCTAGTCACCAAACTGGCTGGACGGCTTTGGTGGTGAATTTGATCCGCTGGAGCGAAGAGACATGACCAGACGACATTGGCCTGAGTATCTGCTCGAAGCCTGGGGACTAGGAACCTTTATGGTGAGTGCTGGAACTTTTACGACGCTATTTGCGGCTCCGGGTTCTCGATTTTATATCGCTGATCCTGGGCTGGCACGCGGATTAATTGGGGTCATGATGGGTCTGACAGCGATGGCAATTACCTATTCACCCTGGGGTAAGCAGTCTGGGGCACATCTCAACCCAGCAGTGACCCTAACTTTTTTGCGATTAGGCAAGATGGCGCCGATCGATAGTCTGGGCTATGTTGTGGCTCAGCTGCTGGGGGGGCTCGGTGGCGTGTTGTTAACTGCCCTAGTCTTGGGCAATTTATTCACTATGCCTCCAGTGCGCTACATCGTGACCGTGCCGGGTAGTTGGGGCGTGGGGGTAGCTTTTGTGAGTGAGGTGATCATTGCACTCGGTCTGATGAGTACGGTGTTGTGGAGCAGCAATCATGCCCGTTGGCATCCCTACACGGGTATATTGGCAGGCTGTCTCGTTTGCCTTCATGTTGTAATCGAAGCCCCACTTTCTGGTTTTGGTATGAACCCGGCTCGCAGTTTGGCTTCGGCTTTACCGGCTGGTGTGTGGACTGCGTTTTGGGTTTACGTGAGTGCGCCCTTAGTGGGGATGCTACTTGCTGCCGAAATCTATGTGCGAGCGCGAGGACGCGAGCGGGTGTACTGTGGCAAATTGCAGCATGGGCATCTAGACCAGCCCTGCCTTTTTTACTGCAATTATCGGCACCTGCACGAACAGCTCCATAACCCATTCCACCGGGAGGATTATTATGGCAACTGAGCATTATGATGTGATCATTATTGGCACCGGGGCGGGGGGCGGCACCCTGGCTTACCGATTAGCCCCGAGTGGTAAACGCATTCTAATTCTGGAGCGCGGATCGTATCTGCCCCGCGAAAAAGCTAATTGGAATGCCAAAGAAGTCTATCAAAATGAACGCTACCACACCACTGAGCAATGGCAAGATAAAGAACATCAGGCTTTTCGTCCGCAGACGGGTTACTGGGTCGGTGGTAATACCAAAGTCTATGGAGCCGCGCTGTTACGTCTACGCGAAAGAGACTTTGAAACCGTGATCCATGAAGGCGGCATTTCCCCAGCTTGGCCTTTGACCTACGCAGATTTTGCACCTTACTATGACCAAGCCGAAACCCTGTATCATGTGCATGGCAACCGAGGCGAAGACCCTACCGAACCACTAACTACCACGCCTTACAAGTATCCTGCTGTCAGTCACGAACCCCGGATGCAACAGATCGCTGATGGCCTAACTAAGCAGGGCTTACATCCATTCCATCTGCCCTTGGGCATCAAGCTCAATGAAGCAGACCGCGCGCTGAGTAGCTGTATTCGCTGTGATACCTGTGATGGTTTTCCCTGTTTGGTGCAGGCCAAAGCCGATAGCGAGATCGATGGCGTGCGCCATGCTCTGACCTATGCCAATGTCACCTTAAAAGTGGAAGCGCAAGTCCTGCGTCTGCTCACGCGTCCTTCAGGACGCGAAGTGAGTGCCGTCGAAGTTCTAGAAGCTGAGGGCATAACCACCTACAGCGGTGATATCGTCGTGGTCGCCTGTGGGGCGATTAATTCAGCGGCTCTATTACTCAAATCTGCTAACGACCAACATCCGCAGGGGCTGGCGAATAGTTCAGACCTCGTGGGTCGTAACTTTATGAAACATTTAACGGCAGCTCTGGTGGCGTTAACACCCACGCCCAATCCTGACAACTATCAAAAGACGATTGCTATCAGTGATTTTTATTGGCAAGCTCCAGACTTTCCTTATCCGCTGGGCTTGGTACAAAATACAGGTAATGTCCTCAGGGATATGCTCCCTGCCGAAGCGCCGCCGCTATTGGCACCCTTGGTCAAACTGGCACCAGGGATTGCGCTCGCAGAGATTGCCCAACATACTACAGGCTGGTGGACGCAAACCGAAGACCTACCTGATCGGGCTAATCGGGTGCATTGGGTACAGGGTAAGTTGCAAGTTGACTACACCCCCAACAATACCAAAGCCCGAAACGAATTAGTGGGTCGCTGGATTGAGATCTTAAAAGCCGTAGATAAAGCCGAACAGGTGATCCCCTTTGGCATTTATCCGCGTACCTTGATCCCATTACAAGCTGTGGGTCACCAGTGTGGCACCTGCCGTTTTGGTACTGACCCGGCTACATCAGTTTTGGATATTAACTGTCGTACCCATGAGCTTGATAATCTGTATGTGGTAGATGGCAGTTTTTTTCCATCAAGTGCCGCTGTTAATCCGACCTTGACCATTGTTGCCAATGCCCTACGGGTTGGTGATCATCTTCTAACACGCCTAACTTAACTAAAGGAGACGCATTGATGAAATTAGCAGGCAAAGTTGCGTTAGTTACCGGGAGCAGCCAAGGCATTGGTCAGGCGATTGCGATTCGTTTTGCCCAAGAAGGCGCAGATGTCGTGATTGATTACCGCAGTCATCCCCAAGATGCCGAGATTACCTTAGCTGGCGTACAAGCAGCTGGACGCAAAGGCTGTATTATCCAAGCTGATCTCAGCCAGATTAATGACATTCAACGCTTAGTGGATCAAGGCATTGCTGCTCTGGGCAATATTGATATTTTGGTTAATAATGCTGGTTTAGAAAAACGGGCTGATTTTTGGGATGTGACCGAGGCCGATTATGACGCTGTCATGGATGTCAACTTAAAGGGTAGCTTTTTTGTGACCCAAGCCTTTGTCCGCCATCTGATCGCAACTAAGCGTCCTGGTACGATTGTCAATATCAGTTCGGTGCATGAGGAGTTGCCCTTTCCCCATTTCACGGCTTATTGTGCCAGTAAAGGCGGCATCAAAATGATGACCCGTAATCTAGCCGTAGAACTTGCGCCTTTTGGCATCACGATCAACTCGGTTGCGCCTGGTGCGATTGCGACCCCTATCAATGCCAAGCTACTTAACGATCCGATGCAGTTGAATGCGTTACTTGCTAATATTCCCCTCAAACGCCTCGGGACTACGGCTGATGTGGCAGCAGCAGCGGTATTCATGGCCTCAGCCGATGCTAGCTATATTACCGGAACCACGCTTTTTGTAGATGGTGGACTGCTCTGGAATTACCAGGAACAGTAGCCTATTATTGGCTAGGCAATTCAAATTTTCTACCGTTGGTTGGTTAAATGGGACGGGCAGTGTCCTGATAAATTTTGAAAATGCCTCGATCGCATCCTCTGAAGCCGTCATCATATTGAGTGTCTTGGGCTATAACCCAACTCAAAAAAGTACACCCTCTTAACTATTGAGAATCAACTTAACAAATATGTCATCTCATTAAAAAAATGATACAAAACTTGATCCTGGCCAGATCCATTTCTATAAATACTGATTACATTGAAACTCATCAGCTATATAATATTTTTTACACTCTACAGAGTTACCTTATGCCCGACCCTTCCGATATAGTCCTTAGATCCGTCTCTATTTATTTTAAGGCTCTTTCCGAACCCATGCGCTTGAAGATTCTCTATTTACTCGAAGACGGAGAATGTAATGTAGGCGGGCTTGTGAAAAAGCTGGGATGCTCTCAGGCTAATGTTTCCAAGCATTTGAATATTCTTCTGCAACAAGACATTGTTCAACGCCGCAATCAGGGCAATATCGCCTTTTACCGCATAAGCGATACACTTAGTTTCTCGTTGGTTAACGAGGCACTTAGGTTAATTAGCAAAGATGTTAACCAACAGGTTCAGTTATTTCGCTTGACGGCTAGCCTAATAAACTTGAAGTAGGAGCGTACTTCTACGGACAATCAGACTCAGTGATTGTGATGCAATCAGGCAAGCTTCTTTATGCTACAGGTGGCATCTCTAGAGCAACAGCGCCTAGATACCCTCGGCGAAAATCTTGAAGCAGTTGTTCGGCTGCTTTTTGAGTAAGACCATGAGGGTGACGTTTAGCCTGAGCACGTAGCCAGCTTTCCCCATTAAAAGGCCGGGGGTCAACATGATAACGGGCTTCGAGACGCTCAGGAATTTGGGGTAATAATAAGTCAAAAGCGACAGCGGCAACCTGCTCGAGACTGTAGCTTAATGTACCGATATCATCACAAATGGCAAGATTAACGGCAGCGGCTTGATCGGTAAATTTGACAGGAAGAATACCGGGGCTATCAAGCAGGTCAATTTCTTCACAGACCCGTACCCACTGTAATTGGCGAGTGACGCCGGGTTTGGCGGCACTCGCGACGGCGCGTTTGCCGACTAGGCGGTTAATCAAAGCAGACTTACCGACATTAGGAAAGCCAATCATCGCCGCGCGAACAGGCCGTGGCAGCATACCGCGATTAGCACGACGTTGATTGACCCGTTGATAGGCGCCTTGGCTTGCTCTGAGAATATTACGAACGCCCAAGCCATTCTGACCATTGGTACTGACGACGATCTGTCCTTGATGCTGAAAATGGCGTTTCCAGGCTTGCAGCTGGCTTTCGGGGAGCATATCGGCGCGATTAAGGACAAGCACCCGTTCGCGCGTACCAATCAATTCAGATAAATCAGGGTGTTGGCAACTATTGGGAATGCGAGCATCTAAAATTTCAAATACAACATCGACGAGCTTCAGTTGTTCTTGAAGCTGGCGACGGGCGCGGGCGATGTGACCCGGAAACCATTGAATGAGAACGGTCAAAGGTTTAAAGTTAGGCTGACTATCTCATAATAACCTGCCGCGCCGACATGATCAGGTTGTGACAGGCATTGCCTTAGCTGAGCTCTCCAACATACCATCGCGTAAGCGAATCAAGCGATGAGCGCGGTCACCAACTTCTTGATCATGGGTGATCACAATCAGCGTTAAACCTTCTTGGTGTAATTCCTCAAATAAATTAAGTACCTCTTGACCAGTTTTGGTGTCGAGTGCGCCAGTTGGTTCATCGGCTAGCAAGATACTTGGGCGATTGACGAGCGCGCGAGCAATGGCGACCCGTTGCTGCTGACCACCGGAGAGCTGACTAGGCAAATTGTGCATCCGGTCTTGCAAGCCCACCCGCTCGAGCATCGCCGTTGCCAAAACCTTACGTTCTTTACTAGAGATTCCCGCATACAGTGCTGGCAGCATCACGTTTTCGAGGGCATCGGCACGGGGCAACAAATTAAATTGTTGGAAGATAAAACCGATTTCACGATTACGAACCTGGGCGAGGGACTTACGTTCCATCGTGGCAACATTTTGACCATTGAGCCAATAGGAGCCGGAGGTCGGACGATCCAAACACCCGATAATATTCATCAAGGTGGACTTACCCGAACCCGATGGTCCCATGATCGCCGCATATTCACCTTGCGCAATATCGAGATCGATACCTTTGAGAATGGGAATATCGGTCTGAGCGAGACGGTAGGTTTTGCGAATGTCTTGTAAACTAATCACCATGATCATCTCCTAATCGGTACGTAGAGCAATAATCGGGTCAAGACTAGCAGCACGGCGCGCCGGGAATATACCAAAAAACAAACCAACACCTCCGGCGACACCCACCGCCAAAATAACAGACCAGCCCGTGACTTCAGGTTTGAGCGGTGTGATCGTACCTAAGAAACTAGCCAAAGCCACACCCACGGCTAAGCCTAAGATGCCACCTAGCAGAGAAATTAACACCGCTTCGATAATAAATTGTGTCAAAATAATTTCTTCTGAAGCTCCCAAGGCTTTACGCAAACCGATCTCGCGGGTACGCTCGGTCACCGAAACCAGCATGATATTCATAATATTAATCCCGCCCACGATCAAAGAAATAGCTGCTGTAAAGCCCAGCAATACTGTCAATACTGCCGCAATACTATTAAAAAGATCTAAAGTTTGCTGAGCTGTCCCCACAAAGAAATCATCTTGATCTAAGGTATGGTGGCGCTGGCGCATCAGATTAATCACCTGAAAGCGTACTTCATCGACCTTAGTATTGGGTTTTGCCTCCAAAAAAATCAGGCCAACTTTGAGACCAAAAGGGCTATTACTGGGGATCAATAATTCGTGGGCAACCGTCAAAGGTACAATTAAGCCCCGTTCGATGTATTGTAAATAGCCCTTAAAGGCGATCTGTTTGGTGACGCCAATTACGGTCATATTTTGTCCATCAATAAAAACTTCTTTGCCGACAGGTTCTTCGGCTCCAAATAATTCTTTAGCTACTTCGAGACCCAAGACCACCAAGCGCGCCCGTTGCTCAACTTCTCGCTGGCTAAAAAATCGACCCTTTAAGACCGGAAAGTTGAGCATATGCACCAAAGATGGCGTGATGCCGTAGATCCGACCACTTGCATTTTTACTATTCCAAACAATGCGTCCATTTTCCGCCACAAAGGGCGCTACATCATCAATGGTTTGGAGCTGGGTCTTAAGAGCTTGGGCATCGTACATGGTCAAAGGACGCGAACCCTTCCGTGGGGTATCATCACCACCGACAATTACGATATTGGTTCCTAAACTTTTGAACTGATCCTTGACATATTTTTGTGCGCCTAATCCGATTGCAATCATCAAAATAACGGAGCCAATCCCAATAATCAGACCTAGCATGGTCAGCACGGAGCGTAAGCGATTACCCCAAAGCGCGCTGATTGCAATACGGAGATTTTCAAACCAAGGCATAGCGTAATCTCCTAATCAGAACGTAAAGCCGTAATCGGGTCAAGTTTGGAAGCCTGTAGCGCGGGAAAGACCCCAAAAAATAAGCCAATAGCCCCGGATACGCCGACAGCCAACAAAATCGACCAAGAAGTCACCTCGGGTTTGAGCGGAGAAACTGTGGCAATAGCTTGGGCTAATCCTGCGCCAAGCAGCACCCCGATCAAGCCTCCTACCATCGAAACCAGCAAAGCTTCAATCACAAACTGCGTCAGAATCACTTCTTCTGAAGCGCCGAGAGCCTTACGTAAACCGATCTCACGGGTGCGCTCCGTAACTGAGACGAGCATGATGTTCATAATGCCGATACCACTCACAAACAGAGAAATAGCCGCCGTCAGACTCAGAACAATGGAAATTCCGGTGGCGACATTATTAAAGATATTGATCTGGTCTTGAATATTACCGATCACAAAATCTTCTTGATCCGTCACGGCATGACGCTGGCGCAGCAGATTTTTGACCTGAAAAGTAACTTCTTCAACACTGCTTTCCGGCTTGGCCTCAAGCAACACCCCCGAAACTTTTTTACCAAAAGGTGAGGTACTCTCAACAAAACTTTCCATGGCTAGATCCAAGGGCAAAAGTGCGCCCCGGTCTAAGTCCACCCAACTCCCAAAGAATCCGGCCTTGGTCACGCCAATGACCAGCACCGCTTGATTATTGAGAAACACGGTTTTGCCAATCGGTTCGTCATACCCAAATAGTTTTTTACTCAAGCCCTCACCCAAGACGACCACGCGCGCGCGGTTTTTAATCTCTTCTGGCGTAAAGTAACGACCTTTCACAAAACTAATCGAGAGAATCTCAACTAAAGACTCTGGGGTACCAGCAATTTGACCACTTGCCGTATTTTTACCCCAGGTAAACTGAGCACCACCGTAGGCCACTGGTGCCACATCTTTGACGGCATTAACTTGGGTGCGTAAAGCCTCAACATCAGCGAGTGTAATCGGCTGACGGCCTTTAGTGCGTGGACCGTCATCAAAAATTGCGACGACATTGGTACCTAAGCCTTTAAATTGGTTGGCGACATACTTTTGGGTACCGACGCCTAAAGCAATAATCAGCACTACCGAACCGATCCCAATAATTAGCCCTAGCATGGTCAGGGTTGAGCGCAGGCGATTACTCCAGAGTGTGAAGGCAGCTAAGCGGAGATTTTCCCACCAGAAGGTCAGCCAACTTACCTTAGAGGACGCACGTCTAGGTTGCGCCAAAGGTGCTCTAATCACGGGGCTTGGATTATCTAAACGCATTACTATTACCGAGGAGTTCATCAATATTGACATCAGGGGGTAACTTGGCGTAAAGCTTTTCGCCTACTTTTAAGCCGGAGAGTATTTGTGTTTTATCACCCAGACTTTGCCCAGTTGTGACTTCTTTGAGCGTTGGCCCTTTTTTGAGGTCAGGAATTAGCACGGCAGTTTTGCCTTCACGGGTGATGATCGCAGTAGTTGGCACAACTAGGGCATTTTGGATTTTACCGGCAATAAAATTGACACTCACATTGAGACGAGATTTTAGAGTCTGCGCAGCACGGTCATCAAGCTTGATACGCACTTGAAACTGGGTGATACCATTTTCTACGACAGCCTCAGGTGCAACCAAGCGCACGGTGCCCCGAAATTCTTGACCAGGAAAGGCTGAGGAACTAATCACAACTGGCTGACCGACCCTGATGCGCGCAATATCAGATTCGGCAACGGTGGCCAGCACCTCAAGGCGGTCGATCAAGAGCAGGATCGAGCTTGAACTAGCCGAAGCCCCCTGAGAGGTATTAGTAGGCGAAACAAACGCGCCAGCCTGAGCATAACGCTGGGAGACCACTCCCGTAAACGGTGCGCGAATTGTCAAGTCATTGAGCCGGGTCTGCACATCGGCCAGAGCAGCTTGGTTACGAATAACTTCAGCTTTTTCAGCCAAAAGTTGCTCATAGCGGGTACCAACTTGTTTAAGACTCAAGCGTTGCTGATCAGCAATCAAAACGGATTTAGCTTGCTCAAATTCCAATTTTTTGGCGTTAAATTCATCAGCGGTCAGTCCACCATCTTTATAGAGCGATTGGTAACGACGATAATTATCTGTAGCCACGGCCACGCGCGATTGGTCAGAACGGACATCAGCCTGAGATTGGATGATTTCTTGGGCACGAGAGCCATTCTTGAGTTCGAGTTGACGAGCTTGGGCATTTTCGAGGGCGGCTTTGGTCTGGGCTACCACTTGGATGACGCGGCTGGTATCCATACGCGCTAGGATGTGACCTTTCTCGACTTTTTGTCCTTGTTCGACATAGAGTTCAGCCAAGACACCTGCTTCTTTGGGCCCAACATTAACGGTACGATTCGGGAAAACCTGACCAGCGGAGGTAATCCGTATATCCGTATTTAGCTTCTGGACAGTCGTCAAAAATTTCTCTAATTTGGCACTAGGGTCAGGCTTAGGTACCAGCGTGGCATAAAGTAACGCCGCTAGACCCAAAGTGGCGGCGCCAATCGCAAACCAGCGCCAACCTGTAGGTAGTTTAGTGATCATTTCCATCGGCTGTTTGTTTCCTACATGACCCTAATTTAGATTAGAGCTATGGCGTAAGCGATGCCCACGAGAATTGTAGAAAAATGTGAGAAAATGTTTTGCTCTTACGCCAGAGGCTGAGCAAAGGCTGGACAGCTCACATTGAGACCTCCGAGACCACAATAGCCATTAGGATTTTTGTCTAGATATTGCTGATGGTAGCCCTCGGCGTAATAAAATTCAGGAGCTTCCAAAATCTCGGTCGTAATCGCTGAGAAACCCTTAGCGCTCAGAGCTTTTTGGTATTCATCCCGCGAGGTTATCGCTAGTTGGCGTTGCTGCTCAGAGTAAATATAGATGCCAGAACGATACTGTGTACCAGCATCATTACCTTGACGCATACCTTGGGTAGGATTATGGCTCTCCCAGAAAACTTTCAGTAATTGGGCATAAGAAATAACCTTTGGGTCAAAAACTACGCGTACGACTTCGTTATGTCCGGTGCGTCCACTGCATACTTCTTCGTAGGTGGGATTGGGGGTTGCACCACTGGCATAACCTACAGCAGTCACAAAAACACCAGGTTGCTGCCAAAATTTGCGCTCAGCTCCCCAGAAACAACCCAAACCAAAGAGTGCCATTTCCAAACCAGCGGGATAGGGCGGTTTGAGGGGATTACCATTTGCAAAATGCTGAGCAGAAGTCTGCAGCGGCTCACTGCGTCCCGGTAATGCTTCAGCAACGGTTGGTAAAGTCAGTTTTTTGCCAAGTCCAAAGAAGCCCATGATTTAGTACGCAACAGGTATTTCCCCCATTTTATCGTAAAGACCCTAGGTATGTGTGCAACACGAATCGCCTAGCTAAAAATTTTGGGTATCAGCTGTTTGCTCCATTGGTTGATTAGTTCGGGTCGGGCAAGGGCTAGTCCGTTAATACCAAAACTCACGCTACCAAGACTTATGAGTAAATAAGTTTCACCCATAACCATACCCACGATGACCCAACTCAATGCATGCAGTATCAACAAATAAGCCAACAGCATTCCAGGAATTGCGACCTGCCAGATGGGGTAGGACTGTCTGACCCAAAATAGGGCCATCACCATAGCCAGCACATTGGCTGGTAATAAAACAGCGCAGATAGTGGTGCAATAGGCATGGGAAAAGGTTAACCAATCCATTGATGTTGCCAAACGAACTCTATTTCTATTGTTTCTAACTTTTTAGGGTGCTGTGGCGTTAGGCAATAAAACGCAAAGATTGCATGAGTCTAACATGCTCTTCTTAGTAACAAAGCTATCTTGATATCAAGATAGCTTTGTGCAAAACTATTTTTAATAGATCCTGCGCTAGGCCAACTCTTGTTTTTATGGATAAGTTTGGACAAATCAAAAGTAATTAAGTACCGATAGGAGATATCGCAAAAGCCAGTAGTTAAACGCTAGCTCCGGTCAAACAAGGCTTTTTAAACAGTAAAACGATTCACATAAGCATCCTAAGTAGCCAGCCAGAACGTTACATTGACAGCCGCCAATACCCTTCCATACCTAGAGTCATGGTGATGAGTTTGAGCTAACGCAAACCAAGGGAGGGACATTTTCTACAGAAAAGTGAAGTGTGCAAGTAGCAGAAATCTTGTCTGACCTTCAGCGGTAACAGCTGAAGTACAAATCCGTGTAATACCCTCCTGCAAAGCATTTCAATGGCTCTAATTTTAGGCATGACTAAACTGTGACTAAATTTCAGGTGCTCTCGTAGACTCTCGCTAGGGCGATATAATAAGCTGTATTCTCTGCGACAAATGTGTCATGACTCTTGCCTTACCTGATCAAACCCTGGCTCTAAAAAGTCAGCGCTATTTTGAGTTGCTTTACGTCTTGACGATGCGGAATATCAAGGTACGCTATCGTGGTTCGGTCTTGGGCGTATATTGGTCATTGCTTAATCCTCTGATTATGACAGGGGTTTACACGGCTGTTTTTGGGTCTAATTTTGCCAGCTATTATAATAATTCTCTTCTCAATTACACACTTGCAGCTTTCACTGGTTTGACGGTTATCAACTTTTTTAACAGTACCACAGCGCAATCTCTACCAAGTGTGGTAGCCAACGGGGCAATCCTCAACAAAATACGTTTGCCCTTGAGTATCATGCCCTTGTCGATGGTGGCAGCCAATATATTTCAGTTTATGGTGGGTGCTTTTCCTTTGTTATGTGTAATCACCTTACTGATCACACATAATCCTCTAAATGTCCTACTCCTGATGATTCCTCTAATCTCCTTAGCAATGGTGAGTATCGGAATGAGTCTTCTAGTAAGCGCTCTTTATGTTTTTTTTCGGGATCTACCTTATTTTTATGAGTTAGTCAGCTTTGCTTTATTTTTGACCAGCCCAATTTTTTACCCAGCGGCGATTGTTCCTGATACGGTACGCCCATTTTTGGCACTCAATCCCCTCTCACCAATCATTGAAACTATTCGTCAGCTGACCTTGAATAGCGCACCCCTTGACTGGACGCAAATGGGACGGGCACTTTTGGGAGGATTACTGATGTTGATGCTCGGGAGTACCTGCTTTCGGCTTTGGTATGATGAATTCATGGATTTGCTTTAAGTTGAGATGCTCCCCCTCTCTGCGCTACAGTGATTGAGTCTTCTCCTGCAACATGTGTGGAAATTATTCGGCTTGATAAAGTTAGCCTCTGGCGGCGTACTCAGGAAGAATTTTCTTACGATCTCAAAAAAACAGTCCTCTCTTTTGTGAGTGGGGCTTATCGTAAGCCAGCAAAAAAATTAGTCCTCGACCGAGTTGATCTAAGCGTTAATATCGGCGAAAAAATTGGTATTATTGGTGCCAATGGTTCAGGTAAATCTACTTTATTTAAAATTATCTGCGGCATCTTGCAACCGACCAGTGGTCAGGTCAAGATTAACGGTACCATTGCACCACTGATCGAACTGGGCGCTGGGTTTGATCCTGAATTAACTGTCCTTGATAATATTTTGCTTTATGGGGTATTACTGGGCTTTTCGCGTCAGGATATGCGTGAGCGAGCGCAACCAATTCTAGAATTTGCTGAACTTACCGCCTGTGCCGAGATGCCCGTTAAGGCGTTATCGTCGGGCATGATGGCACGCTTAGGATTTGCCATTGCTACTGATACCCAGCCTGATATCCTAATTCTAGATGAGGTGTTTTCGGTAGGTGATGAGCGATTTCGTAACAAATGTCGTCAACGCCTAGAACAATTTTGGGGTGGGAATGCGACGGTATTGGTGGTCTCACATGAATTGGACTATATTCAACAATCCTGTGACCGAGCGATCTGGCTTGATAAAGGACAAATACAATTTAGTGGAACGCCCAAAGAAGCTATTGGCAGCTATCTCAAGAATTTAAGTGCTTAATGGGGCATCTTAGGCCAAGACCAGCCGTCGTTGCTGTATTTGATACTGCGCCCCTTGCACTAAAATATGTAATTTTAGATCACACACACTAAGCGGAGCCTCTTCTTGAGGAGGTAAGTAACGATGGGAGAGCTGGGCTGCATCGACGATGGTGACCGAACCTTCACCGAGCACTTCGAGTAGTCCATCCGGGGTCAGCGCCACAGCGGTATTTTCATCAATACCCAAACCTAAGCACATTGGATTGGCCGTCACAGCGGTGATCAACCGGGCTAAGCGATTGCGATTAAAAAAATGTTGGTCAATAATCAACGATGGTAAAAAACCTAAGCCTGTCGAAAGTTCAACAATGGCAGAACGTGGGGACTCACTACTGGTTCCCCAGCCGATCATGCAGGTACCTAAAGCACTAGCACCAGCACTTGTTCCAGCAATAACCACTTGATTGGTCTGCCACAAACTTTTGAGGATCTGGGTAAAGCGGGTATGAGCCAAGATAGTAGCTAAGCGTACCTGATCACCCCCTGTCAAAAATACCCCTGTGGCTTCGCGTAACAATTTTTCCATTTCGGGGGTATCCGCCTGAAAGCGGTTGGTTAGATTAAGCACTTGCGCCGTAGCACAGCCCATTTGTGTGAACAATAGTCGATAGATTTCCCCTAAAATCTCTGGTTCGCCCGAAGCTGTCGGAATAATCAGCAGCCGCGCCTGCGTCCCCCCAGCAGCCTGTAGCACCGTTGATAAGATAGTTTTATCCTGTTCTTTATCTTCAGCCCCACCAATGATCACTGTCTTAACTAAGGCGAGGGGCAAGGTAAGCGTGAGGGGAGACTTGAGGAAAGGACTGAGCACGGGGAGACGACCTCGCATAAAACCATCTTTATGAATATACTCGCTGATGTGGAGATCTTTCATCTGTGTGCAGCAATACTGCTCATAATTTTACCCGTCGATTGGCATATCGCAAGCTGAAGGCACTGAGTAGACATAACCCTGCAATCACCAAAATCACTGCCTGTAAGCCCACAGCATCTGTCGCTAGCCCGACTAAAAGCAAGGGTAAGCTCAAGGCAATATTAACCGCGTTATTTTGTAGCCCAAAGACCTTACCGCGCAAATCAGGCGGGGTTTCCTCCTGAATCACCGTTTGCATCGGCACACCGACAATGGCAGCTGCGAGACCGAGCAGCGCACACAGAGCGAGTACAGGAATCAAACTTTTGACAAGCGCTAGCGCCGCGAGTACCCCAGCAATCACTAAAGAACCCCAAAAAGCTAAGGTCGAACGCTGAAATCTCTGACCAAATCTACCTAATAACCAAGCACCCAAAGCCATGCCCACCCCAGCCATTGCCAACAGAAAACCAAACTGCTCTTCCTTGAGACCTATGGTTTTACTCAAGCCCACCGCCAAGATCGAGAGGGCTGCAAAAATACTAAATAAAACTACCAATTGCACCATCGCAGCGCGAACCTGGGAATTAGACCAAACGTAAGCCAGCCCTTCTTTGATATCATCAAGCACGCTATCTTGATTGGTTGGATCGGCTGGTGGCTCGTGAGCTTTAAGCCCTAACAGTAAAAATCCTGCAATCACATAAGCACCACCGACTAACCAATTGCCATGGGTCACACCAACCAACGCAAGCAGAGGCTCGCCTAAGGCAAAACCCAGAATCACCGAGCCCATCATCGTGGTTGTGAATAAAGAATTAGCGACCAATAAATACCGTCGCTCCAAAATCAAGGGAATTGTCGAAGTCTCGGCTGGAGCAAAAAACTGGGTTAAGGTCGAGACCAAAAACGTGATCAATAGCAAGGCCATAAATTCTTTGGGCAAGAGTGGCACAAAAAGTACCAAAATACCCCGGGCTAGATTGGTGCCAGCCAACATGAGGCGTTTGGGCCAGCGGTCTACAAAAACCCCGGCTAGTGAACCAAACAGCACCGCCGGGATCGACATTGCCATATACAAAGCCGAGATCAGGGCGCTGGATGCAGCGTCCTCGCCCGGTCGGGTAAACTCTAGGCGAATCAAGGCAATCATGAAAATCAAAAAAATCTTATCGGCTAACTGCGAAAAAATCTGCCCCGCCCACAGGAGCAAAAAATCGCGATTCCCCAAGACTTCACGAAAGCTAATCGGGGTATCATCTTGCGCAAGGGCGGTCTTAGACTCTCGAACCATGCCGTCAAAAAATGGGTCTAACCATGAATTATACGAGCTTATGGGCTCTGAGCTCTCATTCGCTGGGTAGGGTGCCATAAAGCGCAGTAAAAAATTCCATGAAACGGTACTTTTTGTTAGACAATATTTGCTCCTCAGACAAAATAGAGCGAAAATAGAAAAGTTACTGAATCGTAATCTGCATGAATCCGCTAGTAATTGAGCAACTGCTAAGCCAAGCCTTTCCACAGGCTAAAGTTCAAGTCCAAGACTACACTGGCGGTGGCGATCATTTTCAGGCCTTGGTTGTTAGCCCTGACTTTGAGGGCAAAAATCTTGTACAGCAACATCAAATGGTCTACGCTGCTCTCGGTGACCTGCTACAAGCGCGCGTTCACGCGCTAGCCCTCCAAACTTACACCCCGACGCAATGGGAGAACCTACCATGAATGAAGAAGTCCGCGAACGTATTGAAGAACTGATTACCAGCCATCCGGTAATGGTATTTATGAAGGGGGATCGTAATTTCCCGCAGTGTGGATTTTCTGGCACCGTCGTACAAATTTTAGACCGGGTAGGAGCTGACTATACGACGTTGGATATTTTGGCTGACTCTGAGATTCGCCAAGGTATCAAAGAATTTTCTAACTGGCCAACGATCCCGCAAGTCTACATCAACGGTCAATTTGTTGGTGGGTGCGACATCATGCGCGAACTTTATAATCGTGGCGAATTAGAAGAAATTGTGACTCCTGTCGTCAAATAACAAAATAAAGTTAAAAAGCCTTTTGTCCTATAAAGATATAGGACAAAAGGCTTAAAACTAATTATTTGCTGGCTTTTTTGGTTTTTTGCTTGGCTCTTTTTTCGGCTTCACGTGCGGTTTTTTCGGCAGTGGATTTAGCTAGATTTGCTTCTTGTTTTTCTTCTTCGAGTTTGTTTAGGTAGTAATGGTAATTGCCATCGTAGGCGCGTAATTCACCATCGCGTAATTCGACAATCTTTGTTGCCACTTGTGAGATGAAATAACGGTCGTGGGAGATCAGAATGGCTGTGCCATCATAATTTTGGAGGGCTTCTTCGAGCATCTCCTTAGCAGGAATATCTAAGTGATTAGTCGGCTCATCCAAAATCAGTAAATTAGCTGGTGTGAGTAACATCTTGGCAAGCGCTAAGCGAGCTTTTTCGCCTCCACTAAGGGTGCGGACTTTCTTGAAGGCTGTATCACCGCTAAATAAGAAGCGTCCGAGCAAAGTCCGTACTTCTTCATTGCTCCATTTGGGCACTTCATCGTGAATAGTTTGCACAACTGTTTTTTCGAGCTCTAGGGCTTCGGCTTGATTTTGTTCAAAATAACCAGCAATCACGTTGTGGTCACCGCGTTTGACGAGGCCTTCAGTCGGGGGTTCTAACCCCATAATTAAGCGTAACAACGTAGATTTACCCGCCCCATTAGGCCCGAGTAGGGCAATGCGCTCGCCGCGTTCGATGAGTAGATTAGTGCCCAAAAAAAGAATTTTATCTTTATAGGAATGGGTTAAATCCTTGATCTCGACAACTTCACGACCACTACGCGGACTCGGTGGAAACCGAAATTTTAAGGTGCGTACGCTACCCTCAGGCGCCTCAACCCGTTCGATTTTATCTAGTTGTTTTTCGCGGCTCTTGGCCTGGGTACTGCGGGTTGCACTAGCGCGGAAGCGTTCGACGAAGGCTTGTTGTTTTTCTAGTTCTTTTTGTTGCCGCTCGAAGGCTGACATCTGAGCATCACGAATTTCGGCTTTGGTGGCAAGATAGGTCGAATAATTGCCTAAATAGGTCGTCGATACGCCGCGCTCAGTCTCCACAACTTGGGTACATAAGCGGTCAAGAAATTCGCGGTCATGGGAAACAATTACCATCGGCGTCGGCAAACTTCGTAAATAATTTTCGAGCCAGCTGATTGTCTCGAGATCTAAATGGTTAGTTGGTTCATCCAAGAGCAGCAAGTCAGGATTCTGCAACAAAATCTTACCCAAACCCATGCGCATCTGCCAGCCGCCACTAAAGGTACTGACCAGACGGTCTCCATCATCAGCCTCAAAGTCTAGCTCAGGTAAAACTTTTTCGATACGCGTCTCTAGGGTATAGCCATCTTGCGCTTCAAATTGCCGCTGTCTGAGATCTAGTTCATGAATTAATTTATCTAATTCTGCGGGGTCACTTGCATGATCCATTTCGCGATAGAGCTGGGTTAACCGCTGTTGCGCGGCACTGGCTTCCCTAAAAGCAGTCCATAGTTCTTCACGAACCGTGCGGGTGGGATCGACTTCAAATTCCTGACTCAAATAAGCAATATTAAGCCGTGCTGGTCGAATAATTGCGCCAGAAGTGGGTTCTTCGACCCCCATAATAATTTTGAGTTGGGTAGATTTGCCAGCACCGTTAACCCCGACCAAACCGATCCGGTCTCCAGTTTTTACTTCCCAATTAATATCCTTAAGCACTTCGCCCGTAGGATAAATTTTGTTGATGTGTTCAAGCCTAAGCACAGCGTTTCTCCGGCAGCTAAATAAATCTTAACAAAATGTTGTAGCTTACATCTAAATATTTTTCCAAAAATCAGCTGTTGCCTACTACCCTGTCCAACTTTTGATGATAGTTGAGGTCTGCAATACCTGATCTAGCTAGGACTATCTCTCTACAAATCACAATACTCTGCTTACAGACAACCCTAACGCTACGCAAAATGTAGCAATCCTAAGGGTAAATCATCCAATTTCTGCTACGCTGTATCCTATCAAGCAGGAAATAACTTATGCCTAACAAGCTGATGCAGCGATTGCTAACCAGTCTGGTCGGAGTAATGTTTATGATACCGGCTGCCAAAGCCGCCCAAGATCCAGAGTTAACAGCTGTACCAGCAAAATCTACCTATGCCGTACTTATCCCCAAACAACCAGGATTAGTTCGCAAAATTAAACGGATTATCCCAGGGGCTTGGCAACGCACATTACATGGTGAGACCTATCTACAAGTCGGATTTTATCAAGATAACTACTACGCTCAACAGCTCGTCAACCGCCTCCAACGCCAAAATTTAAGCGCAATTATTGATAGTCAAACGATAGTTGCAGCTGCGCCCGTCGTGTTGGTGCGCCCCAAAGCTATTACGGTAACCAAGCTTGTCCATGGCAAACTTCAAACTCCTGTGCTTTTGGCCTCGATTGGTGACCTACCTCAGATCACGTCTTTCGATAATCTACCCACGATTCCTGTAGTCGAACCCATTGCCTACACAACTCTCACCCGAGTTTTGGTCCCAGCTCAAGATTACGAACATTCTTTGATATTACAAAAGCAGGTCTTGGGCAAAGTACATCGTCAATGGAAAGGCAGAACTTATATCCAAGTCGGAGCTTTTAGCCAACCCGATAACCTTAATCAAATGCTGCAATCGTTACAGAGTCTGGGTCTGCAAGCTGTGTTGCAGGCACCGGAGGAGCAATAACTGAGCTAACGCCCATGGTAGATCCGACCCCCAACCCCCATGACTATGCCTACGATTACTCCTTGAGCTTTCCGGCAATCTTGCGCGATCTAGGTATCTCCTTGGCCGTGACAACCTATCAAGCTGGGGGGTTATGTCTGGTCACCAGTGATGGCGAAAACGTTAAAGTAACTAATCGTACCTATCAGCGGGCAATGGGCTGCTACGTTCATCCCAAAGGCTTACTACTGGCAACCCAAAATCAAGTCATTTCTTTTGCTAGTGCGCCCCATTTGGTTACACGTTACTATCCCAAAGAAACCTACGATACGCTCTATGTACCGCAAATGGCCTATTACACAGGGGATTTGGCGGCCCATGATGTCGGCTTGATGGACGGCAATATTATTTTGGTGAGCAGCACCTTTAATTGCATTGTGGCAATGAGCCAAGATCATAGTTTTGTGCCAATTTGGAAACCGCATTTTATTACAGCTTTGACCGCTGAAGACCGTTGTCATCTCAATGGAATGGCTCTTGAACGGGGACGCCCACGCTATGTAACCGCTGTTGCTGCTACCAATAAACAAGGACAATGGCGTGAGCACAAAAACAATAGTGGTTTGATTATCGACGTTACAACCAATCAAATTATTTACCAGGGTTTAACGATGCCGCATTCTCCGCGCATTTATGAGGGAGACTTGTGGGTGTTATCTTCGGGGACGGGCGAACTCGGGGTTGTTAATAGTTTGGGTTTTCAGCCCATGATTTATTTACCTGGTTTTTTAAGAGGTTTAGCCTTTCATGGACCCTACGCCTTTGTGGCTTTATCTAAGATTCGTGAGAAGAAAACCTTTGGTGGCTTACCAATTGAAGAAAAAGTAGGCGAACTACGGTGCAGTATCGAGATTGTGAATATACAAACGGGTCTATGGGAAGGTAATCTAGTGTTTCATAAAGACCTCGAAGAACTCTACGATGTACAGATTATTCCTAACTACCGGCAGCCGCTAGTTGTAGGCTATGACCAACCCGATGATATTCAGCTACTTTTTGATTTGCCGAGTCCCCGCAAATAGGAGGTTGTAGTTGGTACGTAGGATGACAGTAATCAACATGGATCACAAGAAACCACGAAAGAACGGTGGAGCGCGCTCCTGTTATAACAAAACTGGTTCGCCCAAAAGTGCTTTTGCCACCAAAAAGCTAGCCGAACGTGCTATTCCACGAACTAGTGTTGGTCTGGCTGCCTATGCTTGCCCGGAGCATGGCTGGCATCTTGGACACCGTGAACGGTGATCTTAAGCCTGGGGTAAAGCAATAAATGACTTTCCTCCGCAAAAATGAACACTTCGCTACAGTTGTTCCATTAGGAGAAGGCTGTCATGAGTGTAAAACCGCGTCACATTTTACCGCTGAACAAAAAGCAGAAGCCGTCTATATGGTCGAGCAATCAGGAAAACCCAATGCCCAAATCACTGGGGAAATGGGCATTGGTGAATCGGCATTCAATAGATGGGTCGGTTACGCTCGCATCGGGGCAAGGTCAATTTGATGATAAAAAGTAAGGGATGAATACCCTGTTTTTCCATATTCCTAACAATATGGTTAATACTCTTTCCGTTTGATTAGCAGGTTTTTGTTCTAGGCCACCAGTGGTAGAACAAGTATCTCTTGAGTAACTCGGTCTGCTTTGATAAACTACGACATCGTTGCTCTAATCGCTCTTCCACTTCTTCAATCGTCACCCAAGCCCGATTGGCTAAGGGCTCATCTACCAAAGGCCATAGTCGTTCTGCTGGCTGTAACTCAGGACTATAGGCAGGTAAAAACTCCAGCACCACCCCCTCAGGCACCTTTAATTTGCCGCTACGGTGCCATCCCGCTTGGTCAAGTACCAAGATGATACGTTT
>JBBRQP010000030.1:0-32621 GCA_038226175.1 Gloeobacterales cyanobacterium | reverse complement strand
TGACGTGTTCCCCACGCCTGTGGGGGTGAGCCGGGTCTGGAAATCAAATGAGGTCAGTTCTGTATGTGTTCCCCACGCCTGTGGGGGTGAGCCGAACCCAAAACGCAACGGCTTTTCAAAACTGGAGTGTTCCCCACGCCTGTGGGGGTGAGCCGCCAGCGTCCACTGACAATGTGCCTTCACCAGCGTGTTCCCCACGCCTGTGGGGGTGAGCCGTGCTGACGGGCAACATAACGGCGGGTATAGGTGTGTTCCCCACGCCTGTGGGGGTGAGCCGTAACAAAGTGGCAAGTACCTAGTCTTGCCGCGTGTTCCCCACGCCTGTGGGGGTGAGCCTTCCAAGCTTGGCATCGCCTCATTGATTACCAGGTGTTCCCCACGCCTGTGGGGGTGAGCCGCACTGCAAGGTCGGCTGAAAGCGGCAACGTCCGTGTTCCCCACGCCTGTGGGGGTGAGCCGATCACCCGGAATGAAAAGGGCTAAGCAGGTTCGTGTTCCCCACGCCTGTGGGGGTGAGCCGCTAGTCGTACTAGTCACCCTGAACGAGGTGACGTGTTCCCCACGCCTGTGGGGGTGAGCCGCTATACAGCCTCGCATACAGGCGGATCGCAAGGTGTTCCCCACGCCTGTGGGGGTGAGCCGTGCTAATTACCCCATTGACCAAAATCGCATCGTGTTCCCCACGCCTGTGGGGGTGAGCCGAGCTAGCCCGTGCGGCTCAAGAATCCACTAGAGTGTTCCCCACGCCTGTGGGGGTGAGCCGTTTCCGACAAACGCGTAAGTACTGCTAAAACGGTGTTCCCCACGCCTGTGGGGGTGAGCCGTGCTTCCAAAGATTCGGCTTACTCCCGAAAATGTGTTCCCCACGCCTGTGGGGGTGAGCCGCGAACGGGCGTATTGTTTTACAATTAGCCAATGTGTTCCCCACGCCTGTGGGGGTGAGCCGCCATTGGTACTATTATCTTCCCCGCTTACACCGTGTTCCCCACGCCTGTGGGGGTGAGCCGATAGCCGAGATCTGCACGGGCGAAACCCTAGAGTGTTCCCCACGCCTGTGGGGGTGAGCCGCTGGCAAATAATAATCCTGACCTAATGGCCGTGTGTTCCCCACGCCTGTGGGGGTGAGCCGAAACCCCTACGCTTAACTCGCAGGGGGTTCTTGTGTTCCCCACGCCTGTGGGGGTGAGCCGTACTCCCAAAAATCAGATTGACTAGCGAGAATGTGTTCCCCACGCCTGTGGGGGTGAGCCCTAGCCCTTGCCAGCCGGTTTCTGTCACCGTCAGTGTTCCCCACGCCTGTGGGGGTGAGCCGGCGTATAGAGATTTCATGGTATTGGCGTGAAGGTGTTCCCCACGCCTGTGGGGGTGAGCCGTATGGCATTCCGGCGGGCATGCGCCCGGTTTGGTGTTCCCCACGCCTGTGGGGGTGAGCCGTCGTAGGGGCTGATTTCAGGATCAGCGAAAAAGTGTTCCCCACGCCTGTGGGGGTGAGCCGGAACCATCGAAGCCGGCGATGCAGGAACTGATGTGTTCCCCACGCCTGTGGGGGTGAGCCGTAGCCGAACGCGCATAAATTACGTGCGACTATGTGTTCCCCACGCCTGTGGGGGTGAGCCGTGCAGCTAGATGATGATAATGAGTTTTAACCAGTGTTCCCCACGCCTGTGGGGGTGAGCCGGGTCTAGCCTTCTGGGAAAATCGAAATCAAGCGTGTTCCCCACGCCTGTGGGGGTGAGCCGTTAGATACGTGAATCCACCGCGTACTAGTGACGTGTTCCCCACGCCTGTGGGGGTGAGCCGTAGCGGATTTCTGGTTTTCGAGGTGTCTATGAGTGTTCCCCACGCCTGTGGGGGTGAGCCGTTACGTACAGAGATATTACTATTACAATCCCCGTGTTCCCCACGCCTGTGGGGGTGAGCCGGTTCTGTAGCGTTGCATCAATGCGCTGACCGGGTGTTCCCCACGCCTGTGGGGGTGAGCCGTAAGGCCATCTTTCCTCCGCCATGAGGGGGGTGTGTTCCCCACGCCTGTGGGGGTGAGCCGTTCACTGACTCCAGTCGAGCTACTGTTAGCGGGTGTTCCCCACGCCTGTGGGGGTGAGCCGTCCTAGAGATTTTTGAAAAAATGAAAACCTTCGTGTTCCCCACGCCTGTGGGGGTGAGCCGACTACCGCCCCGATAGGTAGCTGTACCTCTACGTGTTCCCCACGCCTGTGGGGGTGAGCCGGCATCACCGTATGCAAGCATTCTTTCATCAGCGTGTTCCCCACGCCTGTGGGGGTGAGCCGGCCGCCGCGCCAATATTCGCAACGTCTTTGTCGTGTTCCCCACGCCTGTGGGGGTGAGCCGTTATGCGCGTTCACCCTTGGTGGCTGTGAGTTGTGTTCCCCACGCCTGTGGGGGTGAGCCGCCCGTCGGCGCAAGAATGCCTTGTCGGATATTGTGTTCCCCACGCCTGTGGGGCTTTCGAGAATCAATACTTTTGCATATTTATGAAAATAGTCAAATTAACTTAGCCTACCAATGTCACCATGTCTATCAGCGTTTTACCTTACACAAAACATATAATCCCAAAGCATTAAATTCCTCAGAATTCAACTTATCAGTTTTTGTCAGCAGTAGCAAATTTGGGAATTATCTTCATTGATCCTATACGATAAAACCATGCTTACTAATGCATCTAAACTTACCCTCCAAGATTTCTGGGCACTCTCTCCAGGAGAAACCAACTATGAATTGATTAACGGAGAAGCCAAACTCAAAATGGCAGCTAACAAGTTTCATTCCTCACTACAAAGAGTCCTGTTACGCCTATTTGAAGACTGAACTGAGATTCAAGCAACTTGAAGAGGTATCAAAAATGAAAATCCCAAACATCGAAGTCTCTCAAGTCCAGCTCACTGATTTCTGTCAGCAGTGGCAGATCCAGGAACTAGCTTTATTTGGCTCAGTCTTACGGGAGGATTTTAGTCCAGAGACGAGTGACGTAGATATTTTGGTGAGCTTCATGCCTGATAGTCGGTGGACCATATTCGACCATGTGCAGATGCAGGAAGAATTAGAGGTTATCTTCAGCCGCAAAGTAGATTTGGTGAGTCGTAGAGCCATTGAACACAGCCACAATCGGTTTCGACGGTCTAGCATTCTCAAATCAGCCGAGGTGATTTATGCACGAGCGTGATCCAAACGGCTTGATGAGGATGAAGTTTGATGAATCGCACTTGTTTGCAGTTGAGGCTAAAGTAAAACCATGTTGACTACTACTGCTAAGCTCACCCTCCAAGATTTCTGGGCACTCCCGCCCGGAGAAACTAACTATGAACTTATTCGTGGACAAGCGATTCCAAAAATGGCAGCCAAAAAATTTCATGCAGCAGCTCAAAAAGTTTTATTGCGCCTGTTAGACGACTGGAATCAGGGACATGTTTTCCCAGAGTGGTCAGCTAGCCTACGCCTTGAGGACGAAAACTGGGTACCCTGCCCTGATGTCACGTATATTTCCTATGCCCGCTTGCCAGAGAGTTGGTCAGAAAATGCGGCCTGTCCCTTACCGCCAGATTTGGCTATTGAGATTATTTCGCCTGGTCAAACCTTTGGTCAACTCGCCCAAAAAGCCGAGGATTACCTGACAGCGGGCGTACAGCGCGTGTGGGTAGTCGATACCCAAGCTCAGAGTATTACTGTTTTTTATCCTGACCGTCCGACCCGTACCTATAGGGGTACTCAAACCCTAGAAGACAACTGTTTACCGGGCTTGGTGTTTACCCCGCAACAGGTTTTTGAGCGCGGACGGATTAGTTAAAGTTTGCACCTTGAAAACTGAATAATTTTTAGGTGGCTTTGCCACACAAGTATCGGTGTCGCCCTTAGGCGTTGCAGGTCATGGTGAGTTTTAGTTATTGCCATGACCCGGTTATTTAGAAATCCGTTTCTAGGAGACACCCTATGCTCATGCCTGACGCTTTGCTGACGACAGTTTTTGACCCTGAGGAGGAGACCATTCGTGTTTCAGCTCTTCATGCCTATGCCTATTGCCCACGTCTGTTCTTTTTGGAGGAGGTAGAAGGATTACGGGTGGCAGATGAAGCGGTTTTTGCTGGTCGTAGGCTCCATGTGGAGTTGGAGCAGACTGAGGAGGGAGATTGGGAAGACCTTTGGCTGGAGAGTGAAGCCCTAGGACTGCGCGGTCGGGTCGATGCCCTCAAAATCCGCAATGGTCAGGTGATTCCCTATGAGCATAAACGGGGTCGGTGTTTCCGGGGGGAGAATGATGTCCCTGGAGTTTGGCCTAGTGACCGCTTGCAAGTCTTGGCCTACGCCTATCTGATTGAGATGAACCGGGGCATTACGATTCCTGAAGGCCGGGTACATTATCACGAAGATAATGTGACTGTCCGCGTTCCGCTCGATGAGGAGGGTAAGCAGTTGGTACGTGATGCCATTGGGCAAGCGCGTCAGTTGCGACGCTCTACCGAACGTCCACCTGTGGTGGATAATGAGCGGCTGTGTGTACGGTGTTCCCTAGCTCCGGTTTGTCTGCCCGAAGAAGCACGGCTGGTAGCACAACCAGATTGGGAACCGATTCGCTTGTTTCCGCCCGATGATGAGCGCCGTGTGGTGCATGTGTTGGAGTCGGGAACCCGAGTAGGTAAGGCTGGAGAACAACTCAAAATCACCTACCGCGATCAAAAAGTTGAGACCATTCCTGTGCGTCAAGTCAGTCAAGTAGTGCTACACGGCTTTTCTCAGATCTCGACTCAGGCTTTGCGTCTATGTGGGGATCAGGAGGTGGGCATCCATTACTTGAGTGGCGGCGGTCGGTATCTGGGTAGTTTCCAGAGTGGCAGTGGTGGGGTACAGCGTAAGGTACGGCAATATCGCGCCTTGAGTCAGCCGGAGTTTTGTCTTAGTTTGGCAAAACAACTGGTGACCTGTCGCGGAGAAATGCAGCGTCAGGTACTCATGCGAGCGGGGCGTAAGGGAGATCGGGATAAAACCCCGCTTCAGACTGCGACACGGCAAATGAAGGCGTTGTTAGCAAAAATCCCTCAAGCTGAGAGTCCGGCTACTTTGTTGGGGCTAGAAGGGAATTTAGCTGCGGTTTATTTCCAGGCTTTACCTCAGGTCTTGATTGAGGGATTACCGCCCCAGATGCAGTTTACGGGGCGTAATCGTCGTCCGCCGAAAGACCCGATTAACGCGATGTTGGGTTTTGGCTATGCGTTGCTACTTAAGGATGTGATGAATGCGATTATCACGGTGGGGCTAGAGCCTGCGCTGGGATTTTATCATCAACCACGTTCGCAGGCGGCACCACTGGCCTTAGACCTGATGGAGCTTTTCCGGGTATTACTGGTAGATATCCCGGTTTTGAACTCGGTCAATCGTCTCCAATGGGATGTCCAAAAAGATTTCTCGGTATCGGGAGTGCAGGTTTGGCTGAGTGATACGGGGCGCGAGAAATTTATTTCTCTTTATGAGAAGCGCAAGACGGAAACTTGGAAACATCCGGTGCTCAATTATTCGCTTTCCTATGCGCGGATGTTGGAGCTGGAGGTACGCCTATTAGAAAAAGAATGGATGCAAGAGGGTGGACTTTTTGCACAGTTGCGGTTGAGGTAAGGTCATGGCAGAGTCTAAAAATTGGTTTATGGTCTGCTATGACATCCGTGATCCCAAACGCTGGCGCAAAGCCTATAAGCTCTTGGAGGGCTATGGTGAGCGCATCCAATTTTCTATTTTCCGGTGTCGTCTCAATGGACGAGAGGTGGAGAAGTTGCGCTGGGAGTTGGCACGGATTTTGAGTGAGGAGGATAGTCTTTTGTTGGTGGGGTTATGCGGTCGCTGTGTTAGCCGCATTGAGCTCAAAAATTATCCGGGGGCATGGCCGGAGGTGAAGGAGGTGTTTCATATTTGTAAGTCTAAGGAGGATTGATTTTCAGGGATCTCTGGCGGTTTGATAATTAAGGATAGTTAAAGCTCGGAAATGCCCTCTAGGTAAAGGTTTCCGGGCTTAATTTTTGTCTGAGGGTGCATGAAAAGGGCGCAATTACTTTAGGCGTAGCGGTTTGGGGCATTTTTGGGTATTTTACATGTTTAGATGGAGGAAGCTCCTTGAAATTTTCTGAAATCTGCTCAGGCTATGCTTTGTACCGCTCAATTTGCTAAAGTTACGATGCCCAGTCGAGATAAACAATCGTGATTTGTCAAAAAGGAGTAGACTATCGTGAAATTCGTCTCTGGAAGCCTTGCCCCGCTAGACTTTCAGAGGTCGCCGTGATTCAATCTGTGACTTCGTAAGGAGTTGAGCACCCGTAAAGGCTTGTATCTGTGATGTCGCCGCTGCTAAATGTGATTCAATCTGTGACTTCGTAAGGAGTTGAGCACTCGCTCTCTTCTTTTGTCCTCTTCCTACACTCTTCCTGTGATTCAATCTGTGACTTCGTAAGGAGTTGAGCACTCGTTAGAGCGTTGAGATTTACTTGATTGTTGCAATGTGATTCAATCTGTGACTTCGTAAGGAGTTGAGCACTTTTGACTTGCACTAGATCCAGTGTCCCGCCCCCAAGTGATTCAATCTGTGACTTCGTAAGGAGTTGAGCACATTGCCTATGCCCAACGGGAGGGCTGGAGTGTTTCGTGATTCAATCTGTGACTTCGTAAGGAGTTAAG
This sequence comes from Gloeobacterales cyanobacterium, assembly GCA_038226175.1. Taxonomy (GTDB): domain Bacteria; phylum Cyanobacteriota; class Cyanobacteriia; order Gloeobacterales; family Anthocerotibacteraceae; genus JBBRQP01. Next base: position 25,949 of record JBBRQP010000030.1, on the reverse strand, counting down.
TATATAGAATGGTGGAAAGGTAACTTAGCCCTGCTGATACGAGATGACCCCAGACGAACTGTTTCAGTTGATTGCAGCCAACGCCCAAGCAACAGCAGAAAATACCTGTTCCATTGCTGAACTACGGACAGCACAATCACAGAATACCCGTGATATTGCTGAGTTGCGGTCATCCATCGCTGACCTCCGCGCCGTGGTCTCCGATGTTCGTGAGATTCAGGCTGAAGATTCGCGTCGCTTCAATGAGACTTTTGCCTTTATGCAACTTCAATTAGTGCGTATGGGTCAGCTTTATGAACAGAACGCAGACTTGCAACAGCGTGTCGCTATTCTTGAAAACGAGTAGACTTTCCACAATTGGTACGACGGGAGATGAAAACAGGCTGGCCGGAAGGCTATTTTGAAAATGTCTTGGGTAATTGGCAGGGAGAATTAGAGCGACCAGCTCAAGGAGACTTTGAACTGCGCAATGAATTTTGTCGGATTGTCGGACTAGGACTTGATGATTGGGAATTACCACCGACTCTCACCAAAATCACCTGATAAAAAAATACCCGCCACTGAATCAGGACGGGTAGATTAACTTGCAACTAGTTACAGTTCGCGGTATTTCTTCACCGCATAGAGATGAGAGGCCGCTGCAACCAACAGAAAGACAGGGACTACCAACGTGTGTAGCCAATTGATCCGCGCCACCGTAATCTGTGAAAAATCACTCCCAGCCAATAGGAAATTTTTGACAATCGGGCCGAGTACGGGAATGCCATTAAAAAGCTGAGACTCAATCAATAGACGCCAGTAGGAATTTTGATCCAAGGGCAAATAATAACCCGTGACATTACCACCGAGCAGCGTTAGCCCTAGTAGCAAACTCGACCACCATAGCCAACGCGCCTTCACGTCATAGGCACCAAACCAATAGGCCAACGAAGTAAAGAGCATACTCGTAACCAGAGCAAGCGAACTTGACCACCAATGCAATCCCCGAATCAACCAACCAAAATAGAGTGTTTGAGTAATCATCTTGGTGGTGGTGTAGGCTTCGGTCGAAGGCACGAAATTAGCAGAAAGGAGCAACCCTGTAATCAGAGAAAGCACCACAAAAGTCGCGGTCGCTGCCGACAGATAGGGCAACAGACTTCGGAAAGTATCTTTTTGGACAGCAACCATGGGTTAAAACTTAACACTTCTCAATAAAATATAACAAAATCCTCAAGTTTTAGCATCCCCAAAGCCAAGTTTTCTCATAATCCATGGTCTAGCGTAAACTTTTGCCACGATGTGCGGATTAATGCCCCCAACTCAGCTTGATAGCGCTGACGCGAGAAATGCTCACTATGCTCCCGGATGACACGACTATCCCAGCTGATATGTTCGCATGCTTGCACCGCCGCCACCAAGGATGCAACGGTTTGCTGGGCAAAAAGTAGACCTGTCACCCCCGGCTTGACCGTCTCCACCGCCCCACCCCGTCCAAAAGCAAGCACCGGGCGACCACAGGCTTGGGCTTCGACAGGTAAGATCCCAAAATCCTCCTCACCCGGAAAAATCAACGCCTTACAATTTGCCAACAAATCCCGCAAACTTGCCCGTGACTGATAGGGTAAAAACTCGATATTAGCCCCCGCCAATGCCTGCAAATTAGCCAACTCCGGCCCAGCACCCGCCACCACCAACCGTAACCCCAACTGATTAAACGCCTGGATCGCCAAATCTGCCCGTTTATAAGGCACCCAACGACTTGTAATCAGGTAATAATCTGCCCTGGGCTGCGCTACGGGCTGAAAATAATCCACATCCACAGGCGGATTGATCACCACCGCCGCACGCCGATAATAGGTCTCGATGCGCCGCGCCACATAGCGACTATTGGCGACTAACTGCCCAGGACGCTGAGCTGCCTGAAAATCCCACAACCGCAGATAATGCAAAATAGGCGGAATCAAGACTTTTTTGAAAGCATTGGTACTATAGTCCTGAAGATAATCTTGATACAAATCCCATAGATAGCGGGTCGGCGTATGAATATAGGAAATATGCAGCGTATTGACCCGCGTTAGCACCCCTTTAGCATAGGCATGACAACTCGAAATCACCAAGTCATAGTCCCGCAAATCTAAACTCTCATAGGCCAAAGGCATCAATGGTAAAAAGTATTGCAAACGATTTTGATAGTTTTTGCCGCCCAACGCAAACTTCTGTAAAAAAGAGCTGCGAATATCATAGGTTTGCCAACGCGCTGGCATCGTCTCTTTGTTGAAATAACAGGTGTAAATTACTGCCTGCGGAAAAATCTCTAGTAGAGCTTCGACGCAGTTTTCTGAACCGCCTTGGTGAATCAAATAGTCATGAACCAAAGCAATTTTCATCGGTTAATACCCGGATGCGCAGCGCAGTCTAACCGGGCGGCCAAGTCATAAACCGTCCACCTAAAATATGCACATGGAGATGATAAACCGTCTGTCCGCCATCATCGCCGTTATTGATAACCAGACGATAGCCGTTATGCAATCCTTGCTCGGCTGCTATCTGCGTTGCCACCCACATCACATGACCTAGAAGTGGTTTGTCCTCAGCGGTCATCAGTTCAATCTGGGGCAGTGGTTGCTTGGGGATCACCAAGATATGCACCGGAGCTTGCGGACGAATATCCCGAAAGGCCAAACTCAGATCGTCTTCGTAGAGAATATCCGCTGGAATTTCTCGGTCAATGATTTTCTGAAATAACGTGCGCTCAGTCACCACTAGTTATCCGAATTTTCAAAGAGGACATCTTCAAACATCGGCATCAGATTTTTGGTTTCTTCGGGGCTCAACATCCGAGGCGGGTCCGTCGTCAAATCCACGAATAAAAATAAAGGATCAACAGGACTAAAAATTGCATAATGGCGGCTTTCCACAAAAAATTCCCGCACCATTTGGTAATCTTCTTCCTCTTCGTCCTCATCTTCGCTAATCGTATAGACATCCGTATCTTCGTCAGGTTCGGGTACATCGCCGATCACGACCAAGACAAAAGCTGAGTCGAGTAGTTTGAGGTCTTGTTCAGCTAAGACCGCCCGTGCTGTCGGCAGAACTTTGGCAATTTCCTCATCATCGAGGTCTTCGAGGGTCGGCTCATCATCATCTTCGCCATCAATCCAAGCCATCACCCGTACAGGTGTACCTTCAGGGAGTACGAGACCATAGGTTTTTTCATCCAAGGGAATATCTTGCAGTAACTCGCAGCGGAGGGTGCGGTTCATTTCATCTTTGAGGGTCAACATTTCACTCATATTCTTGCTCCAGGGTGGGCCGGGACTGACGGTTAAGCCATTGTTGCAGGATGACAGCGGCGGCCTGCTGGTCAATCAAGGTTTTACGTTTAGCCGCCGAGATATTTTGGGCGATGAGACTGCGCTGAGCTTGGACAGTAGAGAGGCGTTCATCCTCGTAGTACACAGGCAACCCAAGGCGTTGTTCTACTATTGTCCCAAAATTTTGTACCTTTTGTGCCTGAAATCCTAGAGTCCCATTCATGTTACGGGGTAGACCAATCACAATCGCCTCGGCTCGACGCTGTGTGATCACTTTTTGTAAGTGTTGCAGATCGAGATCTAAGCGTTGGCGATGCACCGTAGTCAAGCCTGTGGCAATGAGGCCTGTGCCATCGCACCCAGCCACGCCAATGCGCTTTTGTCCTACATCGAGTCCCAACACCGAAACCATGGCATTTTATGGGTTTGACTCATCATATCAAAACGCCGTTCATGCTTGACACTACCTTGAGGCTATTTCAGCGGTAGTGGGTTCTGTTGATTTAGGCACTCGGGCGAGGATTTTCTTTGAATACATCATCTAGGGGCGCTTCTAGAGCATCAATTACTTTTGTCCAAAAATTGAGTACGCCAATTACTGCTGTCAGTTCGACAATATCGGCCTCGCTGTAGTGTTCCTTGAGCTGGTCAAAGAACGACTCGGTCACACTCGTAGTAGGCACTGTGATACGTTCGGCATATTCAAGGGCGATTTTTTCAGTAGCAGAAAATAGCGGGCTACTAGCTTGGCGGGCAACGGCTTGGATCTTATCCTCGGGCACATCTAGTTTGCGCAGCATATAGGTATGCATGGGCACACAATAACCGCGACAGCCATTGATCTGAGCAATCCGTAAACTAATCAGTTCTTTGAGCTCTTCGGGAATATTTTCATTGTGTTGATGCACAGCACCATAAAGACGCATCACGCCTTGCATAATCTGGGGCTGATGCGCCATCATTTTGAGAGGATTGAGCGCCGTGCCGTACTGCTTCTCTAGACTTTTGTAGATGGTCTGAAGCTGTTTATCGTCATTGGCCTCAATCGGAGTAACACGCATATAAAAAATCTCTTGAGCAACGTTACTAGCCTATCAGGACTTTTTACGAATCCGATAGGGGAAAACCTGCTAGTCTATAAGGCTCAAGTTAAAGTCTTATCCCAATAGCTCATAAATTAGGCCGTTGAGGAAGAAAAAGTAAATCAATTGGTCTATTTTCGCTAGGCACTTCGAGTGCAGCTTGAATGATACCAAAAGGGTCATGATCAGTCCGTCTCATAGAGCTACTTTACTAGAAAGTATTCAAGCGACAGGGACAATACAAAGATTCAAGTAATATGAGATTTTCGTCCGCCTAGCCAACCATAGGCAAGCAGTAAACTAATCTCACTTAAGCCAACGCTATATTTTATCCAAGGCGCAATCGTGTCATTGGGCGAGAAAAAGCCTTCAATAAGCCCTGCAATAACCAATAACCCCGCTGCCGTTACTAAGAGTGGTACTACCCGGCGACTCATCAGCACCAGACTAGTTTGGCGGCGATAGGGCAAAGGCAAGATTAGGGCCTTACCAATCATCAAACCCGCTGCGCCTGCCAAAAAAATCGCGCTCAACTCCGGCACACTATGGGCGCTCACAAAAGCCCAAAACGGGAAGGACAGATGATAATCCGCTATAAATAGCCCAATCGCACCCAAGGAAACACCATTGCTAAAGAGGAGATACAGGGTGCCTAGCCCGCCAAATATCCCACCGGCAAAGGTCGCTACGGCAACAGAAAGATTATTACCAATGATCAGTGAGCTACCCAAAGGTGCAAATGCTGCTAAAGAACCTGTCCACAGCTGATGCTTCTCGCGTACGCCACGAATGGCCTCTGCACTCAATAATGTCTCAATAAATCGACTGTCATTAAGGTACAGTAATCCCCCTGCCAATACGCCCACTCCAAAAATTCCTAGGCTCAAAATAATGTATCGTCCTAGGTTGCGCAGTTGGCGAGGTAAGGTCTGGAGATAACCTGAGATCACCTCTGTCCAAGCCATAACAGGGGTCTGGTAGACCTGAGCATAGGCTTTGAGGGTTAAATTTTGCAGATAACCCGTAACCTCATTGCCCATCTGCTGCATTTGGGCTTTGGCCAAGTCGGCTGACACCTGACGATAAAGCCCCCCTAAAACCCGTAAGTCTTCTGGGGAGAGGCTCGTCAGGTGTTGCTGGTCAATTTGCTGTAGTATCTGTTCGAGACGTTGCCAGTCAGGACGACGATAGGTCAACCAACGGGCAACATTCATGGTTTATGACCTACTAACGTGGGATACGGGCTAAAACACGTCGCGCTGCGGTGAGAGTTTCGTCAATGTCGGCACGGGTGTGCTTGGTAGACAAAAACCAAGCTTCAAACTGAGAGGGTGCCAGATAAATCCCTTCTGCCATCATGCCTTTATGAAACTGAGCAAATTTTTCGCGGTCACTGGCCTTGGCAGTTTCGTAACTAGTGACAGGCCCTGCGCAAAAAAAGATGCTGACCATGGCCCCAACTTGGTTAGCACAGGCCACATGTCCCAAATCAGCGGCAATAGCCAACAGCCCCTGAGTCAAATAAGCTGTGATCTCATCGAGATAGGCATATACTCCTGGTTCTTGGAGTAAATTCAGGGTTGTGATGCCAGCAGTCATAGCCAAAGGATTACCCGAAAGCGTTCCTGCTTGGTACATCGGGCCTTGGGGGGCAACCATTTCCATGATTTCGCGTTTACCGCCATAGGCACCTACGGGCAAGCCACCGCCGATGATTTTACCTAGACAGGTCAAGTCAGGTGTGATCCCGAAGCGTTCTTGGGCACCACCATAGGCCAAACGAAAGCCAGTCATGACTTCATCACAGATAAATAATGCCCCGTAACGGGTAGTGATTGCGCGTATCCCTGCTAAAAAGCCCGGTTCTGGCAAGATGCAGCCTGCATTGCCTACGACCGGCTCAAGGATAACGGCTGCGATGCTATCAGGATATTCCTGAAATAACGCCTCTACCGCTGCCAAATCGTTGTAAGGCACCGTCAAGGTGTCAGCCGTCACTGCCGCTGGAACTCCGGGTGAGTCGGGTAGACCCAACGTTGCTACCCCAGAGCCTGCTTGCACCAAGAAAAAGTCGCCATGTCCGTGGTAGCAACCGCTAAACTTAACTAATTTATCGCGCCCTGTATAAGCCCGTGCCAAGCGTACAACCGACATGCAGGCTTCGGTTCCAGAACTGACAAACCGCACCATCTCAATGGAAGGTACGGCATCAATAACCATCTGCGCGAGGACATTTTCTTTGCGTGAAGGCGCGCCAAAGCTAGTTCCAAAAGGAATAGCTTCAACGAGAGCTGCTTGCAATTTGGGATGGGCATGACCAACGATAGCCGGCCCCCACGTACCGATGTAGTCAATATAACGATTTCCGTCTACGTCCCAAAGGTAGGCACCATTGGCCCGTTCGATGAAAACTGGCTCGGAGCCAACCGATTTAAATGCTCGAACCGGGGAATTGACTCCCCCTGGCATCAGGGTTTTGGCGTAGGTAAAAAGTTCTTGGGATTGGGTCGTTTGGTAAACAGTCGTAACCAACAGCGTAACTCCGCGTGCATCTGATTTCCAGATTAGCAGACGCAGCCAATGGGATTACTCTTCGAGTTGTCCGTCACTACCAACTTTAATTAATTTGATGTGTTTGCGACCGAGGGAAATTTCAAATTCTGTTCCCGGTTCTAAACCCATCTCACGCGTATAGGCAGCCCCAACCAAAAGATTACCATTTTTTTGGACTTGGATACGGTAACTAGCAGTTCTACCACCACGGGTGCCATTGCTTTCATTGTCAATGCCCAAGCCTTCTGCTGCCAAATAGGCACTCATAAACTTCATTAGGTTGACACGTTCTTTACCGTTTTTTGTTTTTGTGATGTAGCCACTGGCGCGGGCAATCTCTTTCTTACTGGCTCCGGTTAGTTCTTTCACTTTCTTCAATAACTCTTTGCCGGACAAAGTTAACTCACTCATGCAAAAATCCCCTCATGACTTTCACTGTACATCCTATACATTTACACGAAAATTGAGAAGATGTACAGAGTTATTATTTATTTTTCTTTTCTATAGACATGAAGACCTATCAATTTCTTGAAATAGGAGTGATAGGATCATAAGGAAGTATCATAAAACACGCCTTGTTTCACCAAGAAAAACTACTTTTTGAGCCAGCACAACCTTTAGCAGGGGCAAGTAATGTTGTTTTTGCTTTCCCCAATGAATATGCTGTCGGCATTGTTAGTCTAGGCTATCAGGTAGTCTGGCGTTTACTCAAAAGCCGTCCTGATTTGCGGGTTGCTCGGCTCTTTACTGATGCCCAAGAAACGCTACCCAATGACCTTGATTTGGTGGGATTTTCTTTTTCTTGGGAATTAGATTTTACCAATATTTTTAATCTACTAGAAGGTCTCAAACTACCTCTACGGGCGGATCAACGCACAGATGAGCAGCCTTTGATTTTTGGTGGTGGGCCAGTTTTGACTGCTAATCCCGAACCCTTAGCTGATTTTTTTGATGTAATTTTATTGGGAGATGGTGAAGAGCTGATTCATGAATTTATTACCGCCTATCGTGAAGTGAGTACAGCAGATCGTCTAACTAAACTACAACGTCTTAGTCAGGTACCGGGTATTTATATCCCCTCGCTTTATCGGATTACTTACCATAGTCCTACCGAGGGTCTAGCGCAGATTACTCCTATTAGAGAAAATGTACCTCCTACGATACAAAAAAGGACTTGGCGTGGCACTACACTATCTTCTTCCTCAGTAGTTACCCCGAAGTGTGTCTGGGAAAATATTTATATGGTTGAAGTGGTGCGATCTTGCCCAGAACTCTGTCGATTTTGTTTGGCAAGTTATCTGACGCTACCTTTTCGGACACCAACGCTCAGCGATTCGTTAATTCCTTTGATTGAGGCTGGGCTGAAGGTAACGCCACGCTTGGGTTTATTAGGGGCTTCCGTCAGTCAACACCCCGAATTTGACAGTTTACTTGATTACTTAGAACAAGATCGTTTTGATGGCATACAGGTGAGTGTTTCGTCGGTGCGCGCTAGTACACTTACTGAGAAAATGTGCCGTATCTTAGCGAAACGCGGCACAAATTCTGTCACGATTGCAGTCGAAAGTGGCTCAGAACGCCTACGTCAAGTAATTAATAAAAAGCTAACAAACGAACAAATTCACCAAGCGGCTCACGTGGCGCAAATAGGAGGACTCAAAGGCGTAAAACTCTATGGCATGGCGGGCTTACCCTCCGAAGAAACCACGGATCTTGAGGCGACAGTGGCGATGCTGGCGGCTCTCAGAAAAGCTCATCGTGGCCTACGCCTGAGTTTTGGGTGTAGTACGTTTGTGCCAAAAGCACATACGCCTTTCCAGGTCTATGGGGTAGACCCCGGTGCTGAGAAAAAACTCAAATTTTTGGAAAAGCAGCTTCCTAAATATGGCATTGATTTTCGCCCCGAAAGCTACAGTTGGTCAGTGATGCAAGCCCTGATCTCTCGAGGCGACCGGAGGGTAGGCCAGGTTTTATTAAGGGTTCACGAACTTGGCAGTAGTCTGGGCAGTTTCCGTCGGGTTTTTAAGGAACTTAAAGGTACATTGCCGCCCTTAGATTGGTATGTTCATGCGGATTGGAGTGCTGAGACTGTCCTGCCCTGGCAGCATTTGCTTGGACCCGTTTCTGAAGAGTTACTCAATCGGCATTTGGAACAGGCGCGTAGTGTGATGTAAGGTGAGTTTGAGCTAAAATCGAAAGGCTGTAGTATCTACTCACTAGCTGAGATCACATTAACAATGAATTTTACATCTTTTAGAATTCGCATCATCGAAGTGCCTCCAGGCGAAGCCCCGCTCTGGGTTCGGGAAAAGTGGGTTGGCTTAGAGCTTCCACTTGCCCAGCAATCCCCCACACCAATATCTCCGTATACAGTGGGAGTCTTGTCAAGACCTTCTAACTTGCTTGCTACTCTTTTCGCTTTGCTTTCTGGTCGCATCAAACGCGCAAGTGGCTTCAAGGTTAAGGTCACAGAGGCCATGCAAATTTTAGAAAGCGTATCCCCTGAAGCAGCATAATGGTGGCGTATTAATACGCCGCATTTATTCAAGAAATCCAAACACTGCATAATATTTCAAGAACATGTTTGTCAGGTGCTTGGATGAGGTTGTCACCAGCAAAATAGTCAAGTAATGTATATTGTTTATGCTCAGAAAACCTTGAACTTAAACACCAATTTTCTTTACTCGCTAATCAGCAACTAAAAACATGGATTTTATACAGTTCAAAAAAATAGTCTTTGGCATTTGTCAACATCTGCAAGGATGCATCTGTAACTTATACGAACCTGGTGTCACGCCCAATTTCCATGCTGCTGAGATTAAATTTAATGGCTCAGAAACTATTTTTCTTTGATGCTCAATTGATGGCGATTGGGCACTCAGCCGGAAGTTTGGGAATAGTTGTCAGCTTGAATTTATCGATCTTACGGTGTTTAGTAAAATTTTTGAAAATGTTTACGGAATCACGCTTCTTTCCAAGATGGAATTGCTTGAGCCTATTCCTGACAAACTCTATCTTCAGAATACAGATGTTAAATATTGGAGACCAAGCAGTTAGGGTGAAGTATTATTAAACTGGTGGGATTAACTGCTAACCCGCATCTATAAATTCAATAACCAAACTTGGCTTGACCTAAAGCGGGCTCGTGCTAACCTGCGGTGCTATTGAGCTGAGCAAAGTAAGAGAAAAAGCCAACATGGAAGTTCTTAAAGGGTAAGTATATACTTGGCAGTACGCACTGGAGAGACGATGAAAATCTCGACTAAAGAATTACGGCTTCAACCTGGAAAAATTATTGATCTTGTAGTTAACGCAGAGGAAGTGACCGTAACCTTTCGCGGAAAAGCGCTTGCCAAAATTGTTGCAATCTCCCCCGAAGAATCTGCTCTAACTAAGCAAGATGATGGGATCTTTGGCATGTGGTACGCTCGACTTAAAGATGCTGATGTTGATGATCTGGTGCAAGAAATGAGGAAAGGTAGGGCATTTTGATCATCGATACCGATGTCTTGATTTGGTATCTTCGTGGAAACAATCTGGCGAAAGCCGTAGTTGAAGAAAATATCCCTTGGGGTAAATTGGTTTGGGACTCAGGTGATGGGCTATGGTATCGAGCCAAATGTTCTTCAAAGCAATATTGAGAAACTGCTTCTAAAAAAGTATAGTAATTTTTCTTCATAAGCCGCTAAATTATTATTGAGTTGTCTGTGATACCGACTGAGAAAACCCTAGCCAAAAAGTGAGTCCTCTTGCCATTATTAGTCCAAACAGCTTGGTGTTCCTTGTCAAAGACGCATCCCTTTATCCACCCCACCATCGCCATGAAAAAACTTCTTTCGCTTAGCATTGCAATCCTCATATCCTGTCATGCCGTTGCTGCCCAGACAACGCAAGAATCCATTGATAGGCTGTTTGTTTTGGCGAAAATTGATTCTACAATTAGTCAAACTGTTGAATCAAGCAATAAAAATCTCCAACAGATGTCACAGCAAATGATGCAGCAGTTTACTGTTGGTAAATCTCTAACACCGAGTCAGCAGAAATTTATGGATGCTGCCATGCAAACCACCGTACAGAGCACCATCAAGCTCTTTCACGAAGAATTTACATTTGAAAAACTTCGTGCTCAATATGCTCAAGCCTATAGGGAAACTTTTACCCAAAAAGAAATTGATGACCTGAGTGGTTTTTATGAGAGTCCAGTTGGTCAATCATTTGCATCAAAAATGACGATCGTAGACGAGAAATTTTTAGCAGTAAGACGAGCTAAAATGCAAGCAATAGTACCAAAAATGATGGAAATAATCCAGAATTCAGTTAAGGATTCAGGGTTGCAGAAGTGACCCACATCTAGCATCAGTAACTTAGGTATGAGTAGCCCCGACCGTCACTCCTGTATATTTAGCGCGCTCCCAATGAAGGATATTAAGCATTTGCAGGTAGCCTGGATATAACAACGGAAAGATAAGATGCATTATGACTTACTGCTCATCAACGAGTTGTGTATGGAGATGGGTCTAGCGTCAACAATTCGACAGGCTTACGAGTTAGCGATTGAACTTGATCCCGGGATCGTGCTGCTTTTTGAGAATACTGATCATGAATCTGACTGTATGATGAGTTTTGAAGGAACTGTTTGGCACACTCATGGTGACCTATGCTTTGCAGACCGATGTGGCTCTAACATCAATATGGACTACCTAGATGTCATTATTGGGATTGCTAATGGCACTATCTTGATCTGTGAACTCTGGGTGCAAGGCGAACTTGCTGATAGATGGATTGTCCACCGCGATTATGTCGATGAATTTGGGTATTTGCAGAATGGAGATGAACTTAGAATGCGCCCAGTATCGCCTCAAGGTAGAGGCAGGTTACATGAAGTTCTTCACCGCTGACTGGTATAGTGGTACTCTATCGGACGAAGCCTTTGATGCCGCGATCATGGGTTACCAACGCCATATTGAAGCACTTCTGCCGTCGCTCCCTAGTTCACTTCATCATCTAGTAACTAATCTGAGTCTTCACGATGGCATTATTGAGGAGATAGCAATAAGTGCTACCGAGCTTTCTATGGCTATGCGCATCGGCGATCTTCAGCGTGGTTACAGTACACTTAGCCTAATCTATGGTGGTTTTGAATATAATGCAGCCACGGTCACAACCCTCCAAAAAGTTAGGCTCAGCCGCGCTGAACTTCGATCTGATGAACTAGACTGCATGTCATCAAGTTTTGAGCACCGCTTATTCTATTCGCCAACCCTACAGCTCTCGATAATATTTCAGTCCCTTTACCTAACTCAGACTTTGAGACCTGACCGTACTATTGCCATCCCTAACTCTCACAATGACTAAATTACTCGATCATGCTTCCGCAAATCGTGGCGTTTTGGCGGTAGTATATCTATCACTTCGAGTCTTTCGCCTGAGTGCTGAGGCAGCAAGTGAGAGCTAACCTCTCCCCTAGAACAGGTATTTCCTGCTACTTTTGTTCAACGCGCATCAAACAATTAGACTTTACAAAAAAGCTGTCAACACCATGAGTCACCCAAACTCGCTCTCAATCGAAATAGTCACGGCTAGTGCTTTGAATGCCAGAGTACGGTCTGAGATTTTATCTGTTTGTTCTCGCGCCTATGAGGAAGATTTTGAGCCAGAGTTGCAACTTTTATGCGGTGCAGTGCATATTCTGGCGCGCTTGGATGGTGTTCTTGTGAGTCATGCTGCTTGGGTGGAACGCAATTTATATGTGGCAGAAGTTGATTGCCTGAGCTGTGCATACATTGAAGCTGTAGCAACATCCCCTGACCACCAACTTAAGGGTTATGCAAGTGCTGTGCTTAAGGCCATTCCTGAGCTTGTCCGTGAGTATGATATTGCGGCGCTCTCGCCATCAGAGCCTGAGTTCTACCAACGCCTAGGCTGGGTACTTTGGGAAGGTTCGCTTGCCTATATTGAAAACGAAGTGCACGTCAGTACACCTGAAGAACAGGTCATGATTTACCGCTTACCCAAAACTCCCAAGGATCTGAACCTTCAGGCACAGCTGATGACTGATTGGCGTCCCGGAGATGTCTGGTGATCTAGTTTGGTGCTGCATAGGCTCGAAGACCGCAAGACTCATAACTGATATATGCTAACGAATATAGGCAAAGAAGTACTCACGAGTAGCGAGGGAATTTTACAAATACTTAACTCACAAAAAATATTTGTAGTTACAAGTGAGATAGCTAACTCATGTCAAAAAAGGAAGGAGCAAACTCGAAACTCAGAGCAAATTTTCTCAAAAATGTTGGGACAAATTATGGATCTAATGCACTTCTACCAGTGAATTGAAACATTAGGCAGTAATCTAAGTTTATAGTATTTACAGTTGGTCTTGCATAAATTCATGAGCCGCATACTTGATGATTTTAAGAACTACATCCCATTTCTTGCGATTGTGATCTCACTTTTTGCGTTTGGGATGTCATGTCTATCCCTTTGGTTCTCACGAAAGCAATGGCTTGAGTCGAATCGGCCAATGGTCATAGCATTTATTGCAGAGTACGGGTCTGGAAATTTAGCAACAACATTTCATTTGGTTATAAAGAATACTGGAAACCGACCTGCGTATAATGTCAGGATGAATGCCTCAGATCAGGAAATTTTGTCTCTTGTAGAAACAGGTATTCGGAATGAAGATTTGGAAAGGGTTCAATATAATTTCAAACCAGAAAGTGAGATCCCAGTACTTAGTCCTGGTGAACAAGTAAAGACCGCCTTTGGGGCAGTTACCTCCATTCCCAGTAGTCCATACCTTCGTTATCTTGCCGAAGCTCAGATTTCAATAACTTATCATTATCATGAGCAAAAATTCAACGAACTACAGAAATTAAAGGTATCTTACCGAGAAGGTTTTGGCGGGGCAACTTATGAATAGACTCCTAGTTATGAAAACACGAGAAAAAGCCAACCTCTAACTACCCAGCTAGCCATAACCAAACCGGAATCGTTGCCATCACCCCTAACGTACTCAGCGCAATCGTCAGAGCCGTCAACTCGCGGTCTAACTGATACGCCTCACTCAATAGCAGACTAGAAAACGCCGAAGGCATCGCTGCTTGTAGGAGGAGCACTTCCAAAGTTTTACCCTGCCAGCCTAACCCCCGCCCCACCAAAAGTAACCCTAGAGGAACCAAAATAATCTTAATCAGTAAAGCCGGGAGTGTATCCGGTAACCGTTGCCAATTTTGGACTTGTTGTAACCGCATCCCCAAGAGGATCAAAGTCAAAGGGATTACCGTCCATGCCAAGGTTTTGAGGAGCGTCATTATCCCACTTGGCACAGGCCAATCATGGGCAAAATAACTGAACGTAAATGCCAGCAAAATCGGATTGACCGTGACATCTCGGACTAATCTACCCCAACGCACCTGCCCTTGCCCCAACCAACTCGCAATCACCGTCCCTTGGGCGTTACTCCAGAGCGTACTTGCCACATCATAAAAAACTGCCCAACCAAAATAACGCGCACCCACGAGAGCAAGAATCACCGGATAACCGATGTAGCCCGTATTGCCCATCGTCGCGGTCAATAAAAAACTACCCCGTGCCTGACGTTCCGCCAAACTCGTGCCAGTTTGTCCGGTTGCCCAGAGCCAAACTATGCCCAACAGCAAGCCAGTCGTGACCACGCCAATGCCGACTATGCCCGCGAGCCACAATTCAGCACTCAGATGAGCCTGACGCATAAAAGTAAAAATGAGAATCGGCACCCCAACCCAAAATAAGCCCACACCCAACAAGGGCGGAAACTTAGCCGGAACAACCCGGCCTAAGACCCAACCCACGCAACCCCAGCCGATAAAAGGTAAGTAAAGACCCAATAAAGTTTGCAGCATCCCCTCAGTTTACCGAGGAGCCCAACAATTAACGGTTCGTCACCATACCAGATGGAGCAATCGCCGACGCTCTTTCATTTTGAGTTTCAGTGACAGCACGTACCTCGATGTGGTTAAACAAGGTAGTTACAAAGGCAAACAACAAAAATGGTAGAGACATCACCAAGATTAACCCGACCAAAAAGAACGATAACTGCGGACTTTGGCTACCCATGCTCGCTAGGGTTGCCGCCACACTCAGGACAATAATGCCTAACCACCCGAGCACCTGTAAATAAATATCCCCAAAGGTCAAGGTACAAGCAAACTGAAATTTTTGTGGCAACATAATGGCCTCCTAAACAAGCGGGTGGTAAAGGTTTTCCCTGCGTTAACTCCAATTGTAAAGATGATTACCATTTTCTCAGCAAGAGTACATTTTTCTTTACGTTGGTTAGGCTAAGTTGGATGAATATGGTACATTAACTCCTTAATAGGGCGTTTAGGTACCGATGCGGCATTCTTGGCAAAAAATAATGACCATCCTCATCGGATGTAGTGTGACTATCTTGCCCGTATTGCCACCGGGACAGGCCAAAACCGATACCATCAGCAATTTACAAAAACGCCAGCAACAAACAACCAAGAAATTATTGCAAGCCCAACAAAAATCCCAGCAGCTCAAACGTCAAGCCTCTACAGTGCGCATTGCCCTAGCTGGAACTCACCAAAAAATTACGGTCACCCAAACTCGGCTGCAAGTAACCCAACAGCAACTTACCCAAGCCCGCAGCACGCTCACCGACCTGCAACACCACTTGATGCAGCTCGAAACAAGCCATGACCAAGAACGGGCGGCAACAATGAACCGTCTGCGTTATCTACAACGCCATAGCGAACTCCAACAATGGTGGCTGTTACTGCTTACCAGTCAAAACTTTGGTGAATTGGTTGATCGGCAGCGGCAATTAGCGCGTTTAGTCGGACATGACCGAGCCTTGATCCTCAATCTAGAAAGTCGCTCACGTCAGGTCGCCCAAGCCCATCAAGCCGTTGTTCATCAGCAACAAATGATCACAGCTCTCAATAACCAACTGCTCAACCAAAAAACAGTCTATGTGAAGACAGCGAATATTCAATATGGTCAACTCACCACCATCGAACAACAGCGTCAAGCTTACGAAGCCCAGCAGCAACAGCTCGAAGTCGATACCAACCGTCTCACTGGGATTATCCAACGCCTGATTACAGAACGCCAGCGCCATCTCCGTGAACTCGAACATCAACGCAAAGAAAATATTCGTCTCCAAAAAGTTCGTCTCCAAAAATTACAGCAACAGCGGGTACGTCAAGAGCGCCTAGCCCGTGCTGAAGAACAAAAACAGCAACAAATTGCTCTTAAACCTATACCCTCATCGCTCCCGGCACCAGTAAGACAACCTACACCCGCACCAACCCTCTCGCCGATTTTGGAACCTGCGCCCGAGGAAATTGCGAGTCTTGCACCGACTGAGCCTGATACAAGTAGCGTTCACGGCACTGGACACTTCAAAATGCCAATTCCTGGACGAATGACCAGTAATTTTGGTTGGCGTATGCATCCGGTCTATGGGGTGCGGCGTTTCCATGCCGGAGTTGATTTTGGGGCAGCTAAAGGCACGGCTATTGGGGCAGCGGATACCGGTGTAGTTATTTATGCCGGATGGTATGGCGGTTATGGCAATGCAGTGGTCATCGATCACGGAGATGGACTCGCCACCGTCTATGGTCATACCAGCCGTATTCTGGTCAATGTCGGTCAAGCAGTGCAGCGGGGTGAAAAAATCGCTGAAGTTGGTTCGACAGGGGTGTCCACAGGCCCGCACTTACACTTTGAAGTCCGTAAAGATGGCAAAGTTGTTAATCCACTGTCTTATTTGCGCTAAATTTTTACCACTCTTTTCACTAACTTGGCTGATTTTCTCAACTGTTTCCCAGCAGAAACTAGTGTCACATTAAGCATTGTCGGGGTGCAAGGCTTTTTCGCTACAATGGAGCCAAGCCGTCTGCCTCAGGATCGGATGCATGAAAAATAAAGTTTTTGCCGCATTGTTCGCTTTTTTCTTGGGAGGACTCGGGCTACACAAATTTTATCTGGGTGAGACGGGCTGGGGCATTGCTTATTTGCTGTTTTCTTGGACCGGTATCCCCTTTATTGCCGCATTTATCGAAGGCATTCTGCTCCTAACCAAGTCTGATGCTGAATTTGACTATAAATATAATGGTGCTTATCTGATAGTGCCTACCTATAGCACGCTCGAACAAGCGGCTAGCCTAGAAAAATTAGCCGAACTTCATGCCAAGGGCTTAATTACTGATGATGAATTTGAAAGTAAGCGCAGGCTTTTTTTGGAGCGCATGTAAATGAAAAAAAAGCAGATTCCTAATTGGCTTTATCTGGCGGCAGTACCTGGCCTAGGTTGGACAGCGCTCCTTTTCGCAGGCTATCAAGCCAAACAACGCGACTGGCTACTTGCAGCTTTGATCTGTGGTGCTTTGAGTGTAACTGGCTTGGTGACTGGGATAGAAGGATTAGTCAGTCTCGGCTGGCTCGCGGCGATACTGCATCTTTATGTGATGCGTGAATCCTACCAAACTTATTATCGCTTAGTGGCTAATCCCACATATAAGACCCCTACTACCTTAGGGGTAGACCTTAATCAAGCGACCAAAGATCAGCTGGTTTATCAACTAAATTTGCCGATTACCCAAGCTAATAAAATTTTGGAACTGCGCAAAAGTGGTGTGGTCTTTACCTCGATCGAAGAATTAGCGGGCTATACCGGCATTGCTCTGACCAGACTACGAGCCGTCGAGCCTATCATGATCTTTGCTTATCACGAATTTGGTAATGCCTACGAAAAATGGCAACGCATTAATACCCTCAATGCAGCTGAGATCAGCCAAGCCTTTCAATTACCACCGGAGCTTAGCCAACGGCTGGTGCAAGAGCGTGACCAAAATGGTCTCTTTCATTCCCTCGTTGAGTTACGTCAGCGCAGTGCCTTACCCTACGACCAGCTAGGCAAGTTACTATAGATAGAAACGCAACGGAGCGCGACCCCCATGGCAACAGTAGAAATTTATACTTGGCGATCTTGTCCTTTTTGCATTCGTGCCAAGGCTCTACTCAGTCGCAAAGGTGTGGACTTCACCGAGTACAAAATTGATGGTGATGAGACCGCCCGCGCCGCCATGGCTCAACGAGCGCAAGGCCGCCGTTCTGTGCCCCAAATTTTTATCAACCAAACCTATATCGGTGGTTGTGATGACTTGCATGATCTTGAAAACCAAGGCAAGTTAGAACATCTTTTGGCCTAGAGACGACCCGCTCACTGCCAATCACTCTGTCTGCTATATGTGGGACAGGGAAGCTCTTTCAGGGTTCTGAATAACCTCAAATGTTATCGATTGATACAAAATCAGTTTTTCTTGTAAAGAAGTGTAACAATCTTGCCGCTAAAACCGCAGCTTCGTTTATGGTGTTACTACGCAAAGGACGTGAGTACCCTATGCATCTCAAAAGCGACGAAAAGCACAAAGTTACAGTTTATCTTGCCTCGGATCTCCATCGGCAAGTCAAGGTTCGTGCTGCCCTAGAAGAAGAGCCAATGTCGGCGGTAGTGGAGCGAGCTTTAGACTTCTATTTGCACCATGCCGATTTGGTGGAGGAGCGTCTGGGTCAAACCCACCGCCTTTATAGCTGTCCTGCGTGTGAAACCGCTGTCGTGATTCGTAATGGAGAACTTAACCATCTCCCC
Organism: Gloeobacterales cyanobacterium; assembly: GCA_038226175.1. Classification (GTDB taxonomy): domain Bacteria; phylum Cyanobacteriota; class Cyanobacteriia; order Gloeobacterales; family Anthocerotibacteraceae; genus JBBRQP01. The sequence continues at coordinate 7,356 of JBBRQP010000030.1, read as the reverse complement.
GAATCAGCTCCGGTTTTACTCGAAGACCATATTGCACCCTTGGTCGCCGCTGTCCGAGAAGTTGTTGAAGAACCTGTTTTGTCCTGCCGTTAGGTAAGTCCGTCTGTAGGTGATGCCATGCGTGAAGTAGAAGTGCTCATTCAAGCCCAATACCCCATCATCTACCTGACCACCTTTGAAGAGGAGCGGGCAGAAGAAGCTTTAGTACGAATTGCCCAAATTAAGCCTGCTCAACATGTGTTTGTTTGGACTGTGACCCATGGCATGGTGGAGTATGGACGCGCCAATGCGCCGACTCAACACAATACGATTTCTCCTCAAGCGGCAATCGAATGGGCAACGCGCTACAAAGAGTCAGCGATTTTTGTATTCAAAGACCTACATCCTTTCATTGAAAATGCCGAAGTAAACCGCTGGTTACGCGATGCGGTAGCGAGTTTCCGGGGGCTACAGAAAACGATTATTTTGATGTCTCCGCTGCAAAATATTCCCGTCGAGCTCGAAAAAGATGTTGTCGTCGTCGAGTATCCTCTGCCCGACATGCGGGAATTAGATGAAGTCCTCGACCAGCATCTCAAACCAACTTTTACTAAAAAACGTCTAGCCCCCGAAGTCCGTGAAAAACTGCTTAAGGCTGCTCTTGGCCTGACCCGCGATGAAGCTAACAAGGTTTACCGCAAGGCTGATGTAGTAGCAGGTAAACTAACGGATAGCGAAGTCGATATTATCCTGTCCGAAAAGAAACAGATTATTAAGCGCAATGGGATTTTAGAATTTCTTGAATTTGACGAAACCATCGAATCTGTAGGTGGCCTCTCCGAACTCAAGCATTGGTTGACCCAACGCGCTGATGCCTTTACTGAACGCGCCCGTCAGTATGGCTTACCCCAACCTAAAGGCATGTTAATTTTAGGTGTTCCTGGGTGCGGTAAGTCGTTGATTGCCAAGACGACAGCGCGGCTTTGGGGTTTGCCACTCATTCGCTTAGATATGGGCCGTGTTTATGATGGCTCCATGGTCGGACGCTCTGAAGCTAATCTGCGTAATGCCCTGCGGGTTGCCGAATCAGTTTCTCCGGCGATTCTATTTATTGATGAAGTAGATAAAGCCTTTGCGGGCGCAGCGGGTTCGGCAGATTCGGACGGAGGCACTTCTTCGCGGATCTTCGGCAGTTTCTTGACTTGGATGCAAGAAAAAAATTCGCCAGTATTTGTGATGGCGACCGCCAACCGCGTAGAGCGTTTGCCCAGCGAGTTTTTACGCAAGGGACGCTTTGATGAAATTTTCTTCGTAGATTTGCCGACAGTAGAAGAGCGGATGGAAGTCTTCCGCATCCATTTAGGCAAACGCCGGGAAGAAATTGCCAGATTTGACATCGAAGAGCTAGCTAAAACCTGTGATGGATTCTCTGGAGCAGAGATCGAACAAGGGGTAGTAGCGGCGATGTATGAAGCTTTCGCGCAGAAAAGAGAGTTCACGCAGTTTGATATACTGACAGCTCTCAAGGCGACCATGCCCATCTCTCGTACGATGATGGAGCAAGTCGGCGCTCTGCGTGATTGGGCGCGCAATCGGGCTAGACCCGCAGCCGCCAGTTTTGCTGAATACCTGAGAGCTGAATTTTAGGAGTCGTTATGCCGCAACCGCCAAGTTCTTGCGTAACGCTTTTTTAAATTCAACCGTAAGGTGTTTAGTTTTGTAACCAAAGGAGATACACAATGTCACATTTTAGCACACTGCGTACCAAGATCACCGATGCCGATATCCTCAAGACCTCTCTTAAGGATCTAGGTATTGCTGTCAAAACCCAAGCTGATATCCGTGGTTACAACGGTCAACGCGTCAAAGCCGACATCGTTGCCACCCTCGAAGGCGAGTATGACTTGGGTTGGTCCCGTAATCCTGACGGTTCCTTTGACCTAATTGCTGATCTCTGGGGCGTTGCTAAAAAGCACAATCAAACTGAACTGATCAACTCCATCAACCAAAAATACGCCGTGACTAAGACCTTATCTGAAGTCCGTCGTACGGGTTCGACCCTGGTTGCCCAAGGCGTGAGCAGTGAAGGTTCTACACGAGTGACCATCCAAAAATAATGTCACTCTCCAATTAAGCGGGGTATGTCTCAGACATGCCCCCCTTTTTTTAAGGATAAGCCGCGCAATCTACAAACCAATATAAGGCGCCCACTGGCTTGATCCGACTCGCTGGCACCTTACTTTTACCCGAGAGCAAGTCTTGTAAAACGGCTTGTTTTTCTGAGCCGGTCACTAAAAATGCTATGTGGCGTGAATTATTCAAGGCTACAAAAGTGAGGGTAATCCGGGGCACAAAGGGTTTTAAGCCCGGTTGAGGTACGACTCTGACCCAGCGGCTGGTCTCCTGTAAGGCTGCAGCCCCTGGAAACAGAGAAGCCGTATGACCATCACTACCTATGCCGAGCAGGGTTATATCAAATAACGGCGTTGTTTTGTCCCCATGAAAGGCCTGTAATTCTTGCTCATAGGCCAAAGCGGCAAGTTCTGGGGTATTGGTATCGGTCAATATGGGATGAATATTGGCGGTCGGGATCAAACCCTCACTACATATAGCTGTATCAACCATGCGGTAGTTACTACTCTCATCTGTCGAGGGTACAAACCGCTCGTCGCCCCAAAACCAATGTACCCGCGCCCAAGGGAAGTGCTCTCGATAGGGACTTTGGGTCAGTGTGCGATAGAGTTTCTGGGGAGTAGAGCCGCCTGACAGACAAATTGTGAAAACTTGATCGGTGGCTAAAGCCTCTGCCAGTAGCCAAGTTGCGACCTTTTGAGCCACCTCTTGACTATCGGCTGAGACATCTAAATTCATTGGGCAAATAACTCCTGTAAACCACTGAGGGCTTCACGATAAAGCGCGTCAGTTTGGCTGGGGGTTTGTAACTCTTGAGCTAAAAGTAAGTCGAGACCCGGTTCTTGGAGAGCCGCCACTTGCTCAAAGGTACATACCCCCTCTTCTTCAAGCTGGACTTGTACGCATTCAGCAATCAAGCCAGAGCGAATCAGCAGATAGTTTTCGCCCGCTAGATCCATGCGCACCGAAGTCAAAGCTCCCGCACTACCGACTACGGCCTGCCAAACTGCTTCAATGGTCTGGTCTCCGGCCTGATACTTGATGCCAGTTTGTTCACCGACTTCATTCGTCAACCAACCTTGGGCTTGCCAGCCCAAGCGCCCCGCTAACCAAGCCAAAAAGAGCAGGACTTGGGAGCGATTTAAATTTGCGCTTTGACCATACTCGAGGGTCACGCAGTGAATCAAACTAAGAGCTGCAAGACGGTTTTCGTTATCAAATGCCTTAGCGGTCAATTCGCGCCAAGGCAGTAACCGCCACCAGTTCAAATCACCAATTGCAATCTCATCTAAGTTTGAGAGTACTAACAAATCCACGGCTTCGCCACTAGTGCCCGAATCGACGATCAAGCGCTCAGATAAGCTCAACAAACCTGCAAATAGATGGTCTTCGAGGCTCAAGGCACCCTGCCACCAGAGATACGTGGGCAGATCCGGAATAAGTAAGGGCAACACAGTCGTGTATAGCTCACGCAAGGTCTGACCTTGAGCCTTTAGCGATACATACTCACAGCAGACAGTCGCCGGTTGTCCACCGCTACTAAGCGGACAATAAGCAGTAACTTCTGTTTGTACGCCATCTACTGGAACATTGAGATCTTCACTGATCGTGAGGGTACGGCAAGGATATTGCACAGCAACAGCGCCGATTACATCACTCAAATTAGTCGTTTGACCAGAAGCATAAACCAAAAAATTGAAGGTGGAGGCGCGAGTGGCAAGTTGACCACCCTCTTGAGTCGCCCAAATGCGGCTAAGTTCCCGTTCGACTTGGTCAAGGGGGACTTGCTTTGGTTCGCGCAGTGCAATGACAGGTAAGGTCTCGCTAGTCATGTTCTTTGGCCTTTACACATAGATTCCCACCAAAGCATAGCCTTTTCTTAGTGATGCTGTCAGTGGCTGTAAGAGAGACTTTAGGTTTGAGTCCTAGAGTAGACTATTTATTTTTCATTTGTGCCGCACTACTGCTAGCTGCATTGGTACGCGATTAGCGCATGGTAAAAATTTAAGCATCGGCTAAGTTAATTTGCTGTACTACAGCCTTCACAATCTCATTCGGCACAATAGCTTCAACAGTTTTTCCGACCAAAGACAAAAATTTGTCATCAAGCGGCAATAGTAACTGCGGATTAGTCGGGCCAAAGAGGGCGACTAAGGGGCGCGCGGTGGTCACGGCTAGGTGCATAGGAGCACTGTCTACACACAAAAGCAGCGCACTTTGGGCAATCAACCCTGCCAATTTGCCCACTGAGGGCGGATTAATAAACGTAATCTTGTCACCTAGTTGGGTTTTTAGTGCTTGGATTAAGTCTGTATCATCGGGGCCACCGACCACGGCGAGCGTCAAACCAGGCTTTTGTTTTTGCAAGGTTTTGAGCACTTCCGCCCAGCGGTTAGCTGGATAAAGTTTGGCAATGCCCTTTTGACGCGCGAGTTGGCTGGCACCGGGATGCAACAATAAAAAATTACCGGGAATCAGATGGGTTGTCTTGAGCTGTTGGGTCGCCCAAGTTTGGTCATCGGGTCTGATGGTCACCGTTGGCGGCGCGAAGGGCAGGTCAATCCCCAAGCCCTTGACTAAATCGTGGTACATTGCAGCCGCATACTGGTCACGACGCAACAGCACGGGATGGGTCAATAGAGCTTCTGATAGGGCTGATCCGGCATAACCGACCCGGCGACGGATGCCCGTTAGCCACAATAAAAAGGCTACACCTGGCGAACTTCCCACCGAGATAATCGCCTCATAATTGCGTTCGCGCATCGTGCCAACCAAGTCTACCCACTCAGCTAATGATGGATTGCCTTTGAAATTAAAGGTCAGTACTCGCGATACCTCAGGACATAGCTCATAAGCTCCTGCCGAACGTGGTTCAACCAATACATGCAGCTCGACACCGGGATAGGCAGCCTTGATACTGGTCAGCGTCGGGAAAAAGAGAATCTGATCACCGATACCGCCAGGACTGAGGGCAAGAATACGCAACATAAGTGCCATAGGGACGAGATCAAGTTTATTGTATCGGGCTGAATGCTGATTTATGGCGGACACTCAGTAAATCTTCCGACTTGAGAGCCTATCCTGGATAAATACCGTTGCTGCAAGACCCGATGACGCACCCTTTCCGTTGCGAATGGAACACCAAATTCCCCAGTATTTCTGCACTAGCTTGGGCAAACTTAATACAACCTGACACCATACCTTTCTTGGAGTGGACGTGGCTTGCTGCGCTCGAGCAGACAGGATGTGCCTCTGCGCGTGAAGGCTGGCAACCTAATCATCTGTTAGTTTACCGGGGTCAGCAGTTGGTCGCTGCCGCACCGCTCTATCTCAAAAGTCATAGCTATGGTGAATTTGTCTTTGATCAAAGCTGGGCCGAGTTAGCCCAGCGTTTTCGGATCAACTATTATCCAAAACTTGTGGCAATGGTGCCGTTTACGCCAGCTACGGGCTATCAATTTTTGGTCGCAGCTGATGAAGACCCGGAGCAATTGCTTGATGTGATGCTCGACACGATTGATAGTTGGTGTCACAAAAATAAGATTGCCTGTTGGAATATCCTTTATCCTTCGTTAAGATTTCAGGCGCAACTAGAAAAACGTGGGTTTCTTCAACGTCTAGGCCATAACTACCAATGGAGCAACGAAGGCTTTACGAGTTTTGAGGATTTTATGGATCGTTTCAAAAGCTCACAACGGCGTAATATCAAAAAAGAACGTAAGGCTTTAGCTCAGCAAGATATTAAATTTAAGACTTACACAGGTGCTGCTATTCCCAAAGGTATGTACAACTTCATGTATGACCTTTATGCAGATACCTGTGCCAAATTTATGAATTGGAGTAAATATCTCAATCGTCCCTTTTTTAATGCTCTCGAAAAGAATTTTAATGAACATACGGTTTTTATCAGTGCTGAATATCAGGATCAACCGATTGCTATGTCTTTTTGTATCCAAAAAGGTGACACGATGTTTGGGCGTTATTGGGGCTGCGTCCAAGATGTAAAATTCTTGCATTTTAGTGTTTGTTATTACGAACCCGTAGAGTATGCCATCGGTCAAGGTATTCAGCGTTTTGATCCGGGAGCAGGCGGAACCTTTAAGATGCGGCGGGGTTTTCCGGCTACACCGACCTATAGTTTGCATCGTATTTATAATCCGATCTTACGACCAATTTTAGAAGAACATTTACCCAAAGCGAACGAGTATCAGCAAATAGAAATAGATGAACTCAACACTAAAGCTCCACTCAAGGAGAACGAAGCAGAAGAAAGCAGCTAGCGCAAGATCTATTTGTTCAAAAATTTCAACGTAGCTTGATAATTTTTGAGATCACCTCGCTCAGAAAAGATCTGACTAGCCTTGACTAAATCCTGTTTTGCTAACACCTTGTCACCAAGTTGCTGATAAGCTAGGCCACGGTTTTGGTCAGCTAAAGCAGAATTTTGGTTGAGACTAATAGCCTGGGTAAAGTCATTAATAGCCTCTTGGTAGCGACGCAGTCTACTATAAGATAATCCCCGATTATTATAGGCCGGAATATATTTTGGAGTAATATGTATTACTTGACCAAAATCTTCAATTGCTGCTAAGAAATTGTCTAGCTTGAAGTGTGCCATGCCTCGGGCATTATAGGCTTCGACAGCATTAGGTTCTAAACTAATAGCCTGGGCAAAGTCTGGTAACGCTGCTTCATAATTACCGATATCTGATTGGATTAAACCGCGATTAAGATAGGACTGACCTTGTTTGGGATTTAATAAAATAGCTTGGTTAAAATCACTAAGAGCCGCAGTGTCATTACGAGTCTTACGATAAATCAAACCACGAATTGCATAAGCATCGCTGCGTTTAGGATCGCGCTTAATAGCTTGATTAAGGTCTTCTAATGCAAGCGCTTGTCTGCCGGTCACAGTCTAGATAATTCCCCGCCGCAAATACGCTTCCGTAAAATCAGGCTTAAGTTTGAGCACTTGGGTATAGTCAGCCAAACCTTCTGCTAGATTGCCACTATTCGTTTTATCGAGAGCCTGCTCATATAAAGTAGTCACACTTACTTCTGATGTGGGTAAATCGGTAGGAGTCTGTGCTGCTACAGAAAATGTCATTACAGCAATTTTCAAGTGAAAGAGCTATATTAATTGGACTAAATGGAGAGGGTGATGGGAAAACCATATTCAGTGGATCTGCGCCAACGGATTTTAGCTGCCTACTTCAATAAAGAAGGCTCACAACGAATAATTGC
>JBBRQP010000029.1:0-32737 GCA_038226175.1 Gloeobacterales cyanobacterium | reverse complement strand
CTTGCGCAAAGTACTGCGCAACCATCGGGCATTTCCCACCGATGAATCAGCCCTCAAAGTCATTTACTTGGCGATTCAGAACCTATCGAAGAAATGGACGATGCCTATCCGAGATTGGAAAGGAGCCTTGAATCGGTTTGCGATTGAGTTTGATGGGAGGTTACCAATGTGAGTTTTCCACACTGACACAATCTTCTTGACATACCCTAAATTTAGGCTGCTAAAGAAAAGCGGCTGAAACTTTTGTCTTGTTTCAACCGCTTGCGGGTGGCTTGGATTCGTTTTTTATATTGACGGGCTTTTTGTGGTGTGGCTTGACCTTTGCGCTTCCCCTTATCGTCTAGCTTCCAACCTGCCATTTTCATAGGTGTATACTCCGCAACGGGACTTAACTTATCTTAACGTTCTGTGAGCGGCTTGGCTAGCGTAGGATTAACATTACTGGGCAAGCCATCCCCGTGACCAAGTAACAGCTAAAATTCTTGCTGGTGCCAAATAATGCAGATCTTGATGAGACCGCTAATCTCAACATCCAGATATAAGGAGTCTAGATCATGGAAAAACCAGCCATAACTCACTATCCTTTGCATCCTCTACTCGCCGAACGTTGGAGTCCTCTAGCTTTTACTGATCATGCCGTCGAGTCAGAAAAACTAGGCAGCCTACTCGAAGCTGTGCGTTGGGCTGCTTCTTCTTTTAATGAGCAACCCTGGCGATTGATCTTAGCTACTCGAGACCATCCCTCACAACATGCCGCTTTACTTAGTTGTTTAGCTGAAGGCAACATTAGTTGGGCTCAAAAAGCACCTGTTTTGCTGATCACGGTCACCCAACTTGCTTTTTCACACACTGGTAAACCCAACCGCCACAGTTTCCATGATGTCGGATTGGCGATCGGCAATCTCACGGTTCAGGCCTCCGCCTTGGGCTTAGCTGTGCATCAAATGGCTGGTTTTGATCCCGAAAAAGCCCGTGAATTATACGGCATCCCAAATGGCTATGAGCCTGTGACGGCCATTGCTCTTGGTTACCGTGCGGAGCCGGATACTTTACCTACCCAGCCCTTACAGCAACGCGAACTCAGTCCTCGCACCCGCAAACCCCTGGACACCCTAATCTTCTCTGGTCACTGGGGACAAGCTGCTACCCTTGCCCAAACATAGCCGCTACTGACTTTATGCTCTTGTAAAATAAGAGAAAGCTCTGGCTAGGGCAACCCAATCGCCAAACTTAACTGGGATAAAGCTCGGTTGTAGCTAATAATTGCATTGCTGTAATTTTGGCGCGCTTCGGTGAGTGCCCGTTCCGCAGCAATTACTTCGATTTGTAAACTGATCCCCAATTGTTGACGGCGCCGGACGAGATCAAGACTTTCTCGGGCTTGATTAGAGGCGACTCCTGCTGATTCTAACTGGGCTTTTGCCGTCTCTTTGGCCAGATAAGCGCGTTCGATATCACCACGAATTTTTTGGGCAGTCAGACTCACATCTAACTCACTATTACGCTGGTCATAAACAAACTGCTCAGCGCGAGCAGTTGTGGCACCGCCATCATAGAGTAACCAACGGGCGCTAACCGAGACCGTAAGTTGGTCTTGGCTGATGCCTGAGAGATTATTGTTGATGCCATAGGCCGTTGATAAGGTGAGCCGTGGTTGGAGTTGGGTGTTGGTGATTGCCTGTTGGGTAAGCGCAATTTCACGGTCACGTTGTGAGGCCATTAGTTCAGGGCGCAGACTAATCGCAGTAGTCAAGGTCTGATCTAGAGCCTGACTCCAATCTGTCGCAGGCACAATTGGATCACTCGCTTGGACAGGAATAGACTGGTTGAGATTAAGTAAGTCAGCAAGCACTAAACGATTACGCGCTTGGGCGTTTTGAGCGGTAAATAATTGTTGACGGTTATTCGCTAGTTGTACTTCTTGTTGCAACGTATCATAGCGGGTGGCAGCGCCTGCTCTCTGACGTTTTTGGACTTGTTGGAGATTAGCCTCGGCGACCCGGATGGCAGCTTGCTGAATGGTCAGATCGCTATCGGCTTGCTGTAGATCATAGTAGGCTTCGGTGATACGCAAGGCCACAGAGCGTTCTTGGGTTTTGAGATCAAGGCGAGCGCGGTCTCGCTGCAACAAAGTAAGGTCAATGCGTGCTTGTCGTCCTTGATCATAGACCGTCCAATCAACGGTTCCATTGATATTGACGTTATTGAGTAAAGAATTATCTAGGGTCACACCACCGCCCTGCTGACCCGAGTAGGTTGTGTTCGCGGTTAGACTAGGGATCCAGGCTGCGCGTGCCGCTGTGACACCAGCCTCAGCCCGTAAGACGGTATTACGGGCTTTGAGGATTTCTTGATTTTGATTGAGTCCTAGTTTTACAGCATCCTTGAGTGCAAGTGGCTGAGCTTTTTTCTCTAAACGAATTGAAAAACTAGGGATCAAATCCGCGGCTGCTTGGGCTAACACAGGTTCTCCCAAGCTCAAAATCCCCAAACCAAGCGAGCACCCTAGTCTGATCCCTGCTTTCATCAATGCCTACTCACTACTGACAGCTTCAGCTTTACACAGCTCAGGTACCGTAGTCGCCAAGAGTAATGTGAAGTTATGGGAAATTGTAGGAGCTTAAAGCTGTAAATCGGATTGCTGAAAAATAATTTGTAAAGTAAGACGACGGGCTTGGGTTGTCACGCACTGTAGTTGTTGGGTCAAGTCTTCGAGGTCATGATGCAAGATTTGATGAAAGCCCGTCAGACTTTTTTGGGTGCGCAATGCCCGACTGAGGATTACCCGCTGTTCATTGATCTGACGCGCGGTTTGATAACAGTAAGTACGTTCTGCAAGAAGCTGTTCCAAGGACACGGCTAAGGAATAATCGACTACACTGATTATCATAGACTCAGTAGAGTTACGGGGATCACATAAATTCTCCACAAATTCTGATAAATTTGTTGCTTTTAATTAGTATCTCTAATATTTGATGAGCCATGTGCTGACTTATACTCAAAGTTATGATTCAACCGCCTGTTTTTTTGTTTGCTGCCTGTTTGGCTTGCATCTTTATCTTCAGTACCATTTTGACTAATCTCTTACCTGAGTATCAGCGCTCCGAGCACCGGGATAGCTTACCGCTGGTAGCACCATTTTTGGGCTTTGTAATTGCGTCGATTGTCTTTGTGGCAAGTGGATTACAGACGATTGGATTTTATGGTTGGTCAGGTTATTTGGTAGCTACTTTTTTTGTAGGATTATTGGCTGGGATCATCTGGCTCAATTTTAAGCGAGAATATACATGATTGGCTCTGTAGCTCAGGGGATAGAGCGAGGCACTCCTAACGCTTAGGTCGTAGGTTCGAGTCCTACCAGGGCCAGATTGCTCAATTAACTTTTTGCCCATGTCGCATTTTGCCTATCTCGGACCACCCGGCACTAATGCCGAAACCGCTGCTCTTAGTTATTTGGGCATGAGCACCCATCCGTTGATTCCTCACAACAGTATCCAAGGCACTCTGCAAGCAGTTCTCAAAGGAGAAGCTGAGCAGGCGATTGTCCCGGTCGAAAACTCAATCGAGGGCAGTGTTGGGCTAACGTTAGACTGTCTCTGGCATAGCACCGCCTTACATATTCAAGCGGCAATCGAGCTACCAATTACCCATGCCCTGATCGGCTGGAGCCAAGATTTGATTCAAGTCAAGCGGGTTTACTCCCATCCTCAGGCACTCGCTCAGTGTCAGGGGTGGCTCGAGGCGCATTTACCCCAAGCAGCACAAATTCCCACGCCCTCGACGAGTGAAGCCTTGGCCTATCTCCAAACTCCTGAAAATAGTGCCATTGCCTCGTCACGGGCTGCATACCTCTATGCCATACCGATTTTACGCGAGACAATCAATGATTATCCTGACAACCGCACCCGGTTTTGGATCGTCGGTTTAGCCGATAATGCTCACCCGGGAGAACGCTTATCGCTGGCGTTTAGTCCGCAACGCCAAGGCGCGGGCGTCTTAGTACAAGCTCTGGCTGTATTTGCCCAGCGCGGTCTTAATCTCAGTCGAATTGAGTCACGGCCTTCCAAAAAATTGATGGGAGAGTACGTTTTTTTTGTAGATGTCGAGGGTGATAGCCAGCAGCCTTTGATTCAAGAAGCGCTACGTGAGCTGGTTCCTTTGACGGAACGCCTCCGGCTACTCGGTTGCTATACAGTGCTGCATCGGTGATAAGAGCTAACGTGAACGCCCACGTACATAAGAAAACAGTAGCCCCATGCCCAGCAGCCAACTGCCGACCAAGATTAGTTGTACGGCTTCGAGATGCATAGGTTACAGTACCGGACGCTGGAGTTTGAGCAAGACCCGGACTAGGGCAATAATCATACCGATCGTTAGCCCCGCCAACAAAACTGTTTCCCAAACATGGCTGCTTGCATAAAGAACACTCGCACAAATTAACCCAGCTCCTGCCAAAACTGCGTAAATCAAACCTTTAAGTGTCAGATTTAATTTGCGTAAGAGCCGATCAGTTTCATTGGCCTTGACCCGAATTTTGATGTCTTCATTTTCGAGACGGTCAAGCGCTTGTTCGACCCGGCGGGGTAAATTTGCTGCTTGTTGAGCTTGTTGACCAAGTTGATTGAGTAGGCCGCCAGCGGTAGGCAAAAAAGAATTGGGTTCGTTGATCATTTGTAGAGCAAAGGGTTGGGCAACTTCCATAAAATTAAACGACGGATCGAGACCTTTACCCAACCCCTCTAGGGTAGATAAGGCTCGTAGCACAAAAGTAAAAGTCGCAGGAAACAAAAAAGGCTGATCGTAGGCCATCTCATAAATATCATCGGTAATCGCTGCTACTGAGACTGTACTCATGTCTTGAAAGGGCTGCTCGGTAAAGTTACTGAGAATAAAGTTAATCGAGCGTCGAATCGGAGCCCGTTCGGCGTTAGCCTTAATCGCCCCTAAGGCTGCCAGCGAATCAATGACTTTGTCGGCATCACGTTGGGCTACACCCACAAAGGTCTCAACTAATCTATCTTTGGTCTCCTGCTTAATCTCGCCCATCATGCCAAAATCATAAAAAATCACAACGCCATCAGGACGCACAGCCAAATTACCCGGATGTGGGTCAGCATGAAAAAAACCATCAGTTAGGAGCTGCTGTAAATAAGAGCGTGCCCCAATGCGAGCTAATACTTTACGGTCTAAGCCCGCTTCTTCAAGAGCTTCGTAATTGCTGATTTTGATACCCGGAGCGTACTCTAGGGTTAAAACCTTAGGTGAGGTATAACGCCAGTAGACTTTGGGTACATGGATCATCGGGTCTTGACGAAAATTACGCCGAAACGTGTCGGCATTACGGCCTTCGTTAACGTAGTCAGCTTCTTGATACAAAATTCGGCAGCATTCATCATAAATGGGTAGCCATTCGCGCCCCTGACCATAGCGAGGATGGTTTTGGAGATAGCCTGTTACATCCCGCAGGATTTTCAGGTCAATCTCAAACAGTTTAACTAAGCCCGGACGTTGGACTTTGACCACTACTTTTTCGCCTGTTGGTAACTCAGCTCGGTGTACCTGCCCCAAAGATGCGGCTGCGATCGGCAATGGCTCAAAAAAGCTAAAAGACTCAGGTAAGGGTTTGCCTAGTTCACTCTCAATAATTTTGACCACTTGAATATAGGGAAAAGCCGGTACTTCATCTTGGAGTTTTACTAATTCAGAGACATATTCTTTAGGAAATAAATCAGCCCGTGTCGAAAAAAGTTGTCCGACTTTGATGAAGGTCGGTCCCAATTCCAGCAGCTTTTCGCGTACCCACACTGCCCGCTCTTGGCGCCTGAGGGCTTTATTTTCTTCGGTCGGCCCCCCGACATAGGTTCCGGGACGCTCATCCCACCAACGGTAAAACAAGAATGTCAAAACAAAAGACCAAATATCGATCATCCGTCGCCCGGGGGAGTAATCTTCGCGGTTCCAACGATAGGCGGCGGAAGCTAATGGGGGAGCCACACTACCCCCTTATTATGTGGTGGTGCGGTAACGCTGTAATTCAGAACGCAATTGGGCAACTTCTGCCCGTAGACGATCCACTATCGCTTGTACGTCATCTTCTGCTGCGTTAGCTGTAGCAGAATTGACGCTATCTTTGAGGTCTTCGGAGGCTTCAGCCTCTTTGGTAGCAGCGCGTTCTAGGACAGTATCCGTAAAGATACGCAGATTCTCACGTTGCTCAGCCTCAAACTTACCTACCTCACTGAGGAGGTCGGTTAATTTATCTTCGACTTGTTCTGACAATAGGTCAGCTGCGGCGCGTCCGATGAAAAAGGCTCGGATTAAAGGATTGGTCATGGTGATGGTCTCGGTTACTTAAATCCTACCGCTGCCTGCCAGACAAAGGCTAACAGGAAGAAAAATACAGGGATGACAGGTAATAAATCAATCAACGGGTTAGCCCATTCCCACCCGGCAGGAATAGCATTGGCGAGCAAGATTAAATCAGTCACAGCGTGGGTTCCTCGAGGCGAAGCCAGGTAGCTTTATGGTAACATGCAGTCTGCGAAATATGACAAAACGTGAAGCAAGACCACAGCGCGAAGACTTAACTTTTGCACTCAAAAATTAAGCTATAGTAAGTACAGCTGTCCGACAGCAGGGGGGAATCAAGTTCGCTGACGGACTTTCTTTTTTGCCTACAGCTGCGCGTCTATTTCTGACTAGATCGAGTCCGAGAAATTGGCAGTGCGAATATATCCTCAAGGTAGTCCCGTTCCATTTGGGTGATACCAAGGGTATTGTCATGGCTACCGCTCGCGAGAGTTTGTCCGCTCGGACTGAGCGCTACTGTGTAGACCATGGCATTGTGTCCCTCAAAAGTACGAAGCATTTCACCATTTTGTAGATTCCAAAGCCGGATTGTCCGGTCAGCACTGCCACTGATGAGTGTTTGACCATCAGCACTCAGGGTCAAGGCATAGACCATGCCACTGTGGCCTACATAAGCTCGGATCATGCGTCCTGTGCTCATGCTCCAGAGGGTGATCGTATTATCCGCAGATCCGACTGCAATCGTTTGACCATCTTGGCTAAAGGCTAGAGCATAGACAGAGAAGCCAACCCGAATCAAGTTGATCTGACCGGTTTTGAGATTCCAGAGTCGTAGGGTCGTGTCATAACCGCCTGAGGCCAAGATTTGGCTATTGGGACTAAATGCCAAAGCATTGACCGCTTCGGCATGAGCTTGCAGAGGACGCAAAAATTGTCCGGTCTTGGCATCCCACAGCCGAATCGAACGATCCGCGCCACTTGAGGCTACTAGTTGACCATCGGCGCTTACCGCGACAGCCACAACCGTACCCGTGTGTCCTGTTAGAACACGGCTATTGTTATTGGTTGTGGCTGAGCCGAGATTCCAGAGACGCACGGTGCGGTCATAACTCCCCGAGACGAGGGTCTGTCCACCCGGATACAGTACCAAACCGTGAACTATGTCCGTATGGCCTTCAAGCACCCGTACCACCTCGCAGCTGGGTAGATGCCACACTTTGATGGTGGTTTCTTCGGCACTGTAGAGAAACTGTCCATCAGGACTAAAGATAACGTTATTGATAGGACCCGAACACCGATACAAATCGAGGGTGAAAGCTGTACTATCTTGCTGACGGCGATGTTCTGCTTGCCACTGTTGTTTGACTACGCGGTTGAGAATACGTTGAGCCTGGGCGGCACGGGGCGTATCACCAAGGTGCGTAAGCAAGCGTTCGAGTTGCTCAAGATAACCCCGGTCATTGTCATTGAGATAGTTCTCCAGCACATCGAGCGGTTCTTGTTCGTTACGCCGATAGGGTGCCCAGATCCGAAGTTGGGTTTGCAATGAACGATCGATTTGACTTTGAATCCAAGCTGGGGTACTGAAGGGTAATAAACTTTGAGCCAAGTCTAGATCCATCTCTGCGGCCCAGCTCGGAGACTCATCACAGAGTTGAGCGTAGACTTGCTGGTAGCCATCTACCAAAGCGGCTGTTAGCTCCTGAGCAATAGCGAGGGGTAAATCATTGAGAACTTTGGTGAGTAACTCCGGTAATAGCGGACGGGTACGCTGAGCTTGACTCAAGTGAAAGGCATCACTAAACCAAGCTGCCAAAACTTGATGACAGGCAATCAAAAATTGCCCAAAATCCGCTAGATGATCCGCATTGAGCTGATAGACACGGGGGCGGTTAATTTTGAGGCGTTTACCTTGAATTTCCTCTTGTAAGATCTGTAAATTAGCATCGTCATCGCCGCCAAGTTCACGCAACTGCTCGGGAGTTTTACCTAATTCGAGGTATTTTTCACGATCAAGCTGCCAGAGCTGAGCGCGGCTACGGGCAAATTCATTGAGAATGGCGCGGTAGTAGGGCAGGCGCGATAAAATGGAGGTGTAATGATAACTCTCTTGGCCTAAAGCCCAGTAGCCAACCCGTAGGTTAAAATAATCGCCGTTGATTTCTGATTCGAGCACTAGCGTTGGCACTGCCCGTAAGGCCCAAAACAAGAGCTTGGTTGTAGCCTCACCATAGGTAGTTTGGGTACCCAAATTACCTCCCAAAAACTCTGTTGGGCGCACAGAACTCGCTAGAGGGTAGTGTTGGTTGAGAAACTGACGTAAGCTCTCAGTCAAATCTCCTTGAATCTGGGTGTTGGGAAACCGTTCCGGCGGAAGCTGCGGTGGAGCCAAAATGATCAACAGCGGCACCGGGCGCTCGCGCGTCAAGTATTGCCGATAAGAATCACGGATCGGCGTAATTTGTGAGCGTTGGGGTAGACTTTCGAGAGCCGAGAGAACCTCAGCCGACTGCTGGCCCAAGTGTTGGCTTGCCCACTGACATTGTCCTTGCCAACGACCGAGAGCCAAAAAGCTTTCAATATTTTTTTGCTGGTGCTGCAACCAGCTTTCCAAGTCTTGCTCATCGCCTTTGAGCACGGTGTTAATTTCAACCAAAAACTCGCGAATCTTAGGGGTGCGGGCATAGCCTTGTTCTTCGAGAGCCGCATTAAAACTCTGAACATCACCGTGCTTACGGGCTAGCCCCAAACAGTAGCGCATAAATTCAGCTTGTTGGTAGTCGCTACTTTGGGCTGCCAAATAGTCTTTGAAAGAAGCAACCTGCACGAGAGTCGGGTCGATAAAGCTGGCGGCGCGTTCGCGGAAAAATTGTGCCAAGGCTTGAAATTGAGGATGCAAAAAACCTGCTTGGGCGAGAGAGCCTGGCGCAGCGTCCACAAATAAATCTTCCAAACCATTGATATCTTCGTACACCGCTTGGCTCCTTGCGAAACAGCCCACGCCTTAACGTAACATGCCGATCACACCGATTGGATTGATTGGCAGATAGCAGGCAATTTAGTGATTAAGTGTACTGTCTTACCCTGTTTGCGACAATGTTGAATCTGCAAAAGTTATGAAATCAGGCGCGTATCCGTGAGACTTACACGCTTTAGCTTCCTCTCATATAATGAGATACAGATATGGTAGTCAGTGTGGTCAAGTTCTCCGGTGTTGTAGTGCTGACAGGCGCAAGCGGTGGCATTGGGCGAGCGACGGCGCTAGCACTAGCTGAGGCGGGTTTTACGTTGGCTTTAGTTGGACGCTCGCTTACAGGTTTGCACCTTACCCAAGAAGCTGTGGCCTTAGCTGGCGGCAAATCCGCTATTTTTTGTCAGGATTTGACCGAATATGCAGCCTTAGCGGCCTTAATTGAAAAAATTACCGCCCAGTTAGGAACCATTACGGGTCTGGTCAATAATGCAGGGGTTGTTCATGTGGCACCCCTTATGGAAACTAGTCTTGCTGATTGGGAGCGGGTGATGGCGATTAACCTAACGGCTGTTTTTGCATTGACTAAGATCGTTATTCCGCATCTGCGGCATAATGGCGGCGGGGTCATTGTCAATGTGGCCTCAATTGCAGCCAAACAGACTTTCCCGGATTGGGGAGCTTACTGTGCGAGTAAGTTTGGTTTGCTGGCTTTGGGGCGGACGCTAGGGCAAGAACTGCGGGCTGACCAGATCCGTGTTTCTACGGTCTGCCCCGGAGCAGTGGATACGGCTTTGTGGGATGATCTAGGAGAAGGCTTTGATCGTCAACGTATGCTGTCCCCCGCTAGTGTGGCTCAGGTAATCACCCATGTCTTTACTTTGCCCACTGAGGCAACCCTTGAGGAAGTGGTTTTGATGCCTGTAGCGGGTTCCTTGTAGTTTTTGATTGGCTGTGCGTTGTTCATGAACCTTGATGGAGTACCACGATGACTTTTGCGCCCGAACGTTTGGAAACTGGCTTGAATAATCACCCCGAAAACCCTATTCCTGATATGGAGGATGCGGTTCACACGCTGCTTAGGGGTATTGGTGAGGATACCAATCGGGAAGGATTACTCAAAACCCCGAAGCGGGTAGCAAAATCCATGCAATTTTTGACGCAGGGCTATACCCAATCTCTAGAAGCCTTGGTCAACGATGCCATCTTTGATGTGGGCCACGATGAGATGGTCTTAGTCAAAGATATTGACGTCTTTAGTCTGTGTGAGCACCACCTGCTGCCCTTTATTGGACGCGCCCATGTGGGCTATATCCCTGATCAAAAAGTTTTGGGCTTGTCCAAACTAGCGCGCATTGTCGAGATGTATGCCCGGCGCTTACAAGTGCAAGAACGTCTGACCCGCGAAATTGCTGAAGCTGTCGATCAGATTTTGCAGCCTAAAGGCGTTGCTGTTGTGATCGAAGCAAGTCACATGTGTATGGTCATGCGCGGTGTGCAGAAATCAAACTCTTGGACAGTTACTAGCTCTATGGTGGGAGCTTTTCGTACCGATCACCGAACCCGCGATGAATTTCTCAATCTGATTCGTCACAAGTCAAGTTTCTAAACTAAGTAGGGTCAGCTCTCAGGGTTTTTGGCTCAGGGAGCTGTCACACTTTTTTTAAGAAAGCAAGCGGGTAGCGGCAGGTTTTAGGGCAAACCAGGCTAAGGAACCGATGGTCGGTAAAAAAGTCACCCCTGCGGCCCACAGTAACTTCTTGACCAAGGACTGATCACTTAATAAAATAATGTCCGTTAATGAATAAATCCATAACAAAAATAGTGCTGTTGTGAGTAGCCAAAACCCTAGCTTAAAAACAACAGACACTGCACTGATGGCAACAAAAGCTAACACTGCCCACAGAACAATTTGCAACATAGCAGGGTTAACCTCAGGTAATGTATCCGCTTCCTTATTGTAATCCACCTGAGCCATGGTCTAGGATGAGGCGTTCAGCGTGCATGTTATAATTTTTCGGATGTTGCATTGATGGCCCTATGCGTTGGCAGTTTTTGATTTTTGGGATGTTAGTTGCGGCTCTACCCGTGACGGCACAGCCTGCGCTCACGACGCCCGCGCCCGAGCCAGTTCCTGCAGACACGACGCCTGCACCACCGCAGCCTGAAGTCAAGGTTTTGGTAGCAGAAGTGCAAGTGGTGCAATCTAAAGCTAAAACACCGCTCAATGCTGAATTAGAATCACAAATTTATAAAGTAATTAAAACCCGTCCCGGTCAAACTACCACCCGTTCACAGCTACAAGAAGATATCAATGCAGTTTTTGCAACAGGCTATTTCTCGGATGTCAAGGCCAACCCTCAAGATACCCCACTAGGGGTACGGGTTACCTTTGATGTCGTGCCTAATCCGGCTTTGACCACAGTCGTCCCCACCACTAAACTAAAAATCTTACCCCAAGAACAGATAGACAAGATTTTTGCGGAGCAAAAAGGTAAAACCCTGAACTATGGCAAGTTACAGCAGGGTGTAAAAGATGTAGAAGAGTGGTACGCAAGCCAAGGTTATGTCTTAGCCAAGGTCACCGATGTTCAATCTACCCCTGATGGTCAGGTTAATCTCAGCATTACTGAAGGGGAAATCGAAGAGATCCGAGTCAAGGGCAATACCCGTACCCGAGACTATGTTATTACGCGTGAATTAACCACCAAACCCGGTGATATTTTTAACCGTGACCGCATTCAATTTGAATTACAACGGGTATTTGCACTCAATCTTTTTAAGGATGTCAGTCTAGAGCTTAATCCTGGCAAAGATGATAAAAAAGTGATTGTTGCCCTCAAAATCGAAGAAAAAAATACAGGTTCTCTTGGAGCAGGCGGCGGCGTTAGTTCGATTGGGGGACTGTTTGGTACGCTCTCTTATCAAGAGCAAAACCTCGGTGGTAACGGTCAAAAGGCTGGACTTGACTTGCAAGTAGGCACCCAACAGACGCAATTTAATATCAACTTCACTGACCCTTGGCTCAACTCTGATCCCTATCACACCAGTCTCAACACCAGTATTTATGCTCGTAATACGTTTAGCTATATTTTTGATCAGAATATTGGCTTGCCGAATGGCGCAGGGTTACCCCGAGAAAATCGACTGGGCACATCTCTTACCTTTGCGCGTCCCCTAGCTGACGGTTGGCGTGGTACTTTAGGTAGTCGCTTAGAGCGGGTACAGCTACGGGATTATTTGGGCTCATCTTACGTCGTTGATCAGTTAGGTAACCCTTTGACCGCTAGTGGTACGGATACTGATAATATTTTTGCGCTCGAGTCGAGTGTTTCACGAGATACGCGCGATAGCTTGACCACGACGACCCGGGGTTCTTTTTTGCGCTATGGACTTGATCAAACGGTTCCTGTGCTCAGTGGGGCATTTTATACGCGATTACGGGCTGACTACAGTACCTTTACGCCAGCACCGGGGCTTTTACCGATTGGGGATGGACAGCAGATTTTAGCGTTCAATACCAGTCTAGGAACGATTTTGGGTCTTTTCCCGCCCTATGAAGCCTTTACACTAGGGGGTAACAACTCGGTGCGTGGCTTTTTTGAGGGGACTCTCGGTACTGGTCGGAGCTTCATGACCAATACTGCCGAAATCAGGACACCGCTATTTGATCCAATTTCTGGGGTTTTATTCCTAGATTATGGGACAGATTTGGGCAGCGCAGCTTCTGTGCTAGGGTCTCCGGCAATCGTGCGGGGTAAACCGGGAAGCGGTTTGGGTTACGGATTTGGCTTCCGTTTACAGTCACCTTTAGGGCCTTTACGCATTGATTTGGGTCTCAATACAGTGACCAGCGGTAGTCAAGTTCACTTTGGCTTAGGTGAAAAGTTTTAGATGCAGCAAACGCTTGCCCAGCCTTTTACGCTAACTGGCCTTGCTCTGCACAGTGGACTTAGGACTAAAGTTACTGTAAGCCCAGCACCAGTTGATCATGGACGACAATTTCGGCAAGGGGCAGCACACTTGCCGGCACTGGTCGATTGGGTCAAGCCCTCAGCCTTATCCACTGGCTTGAGCGGAGAACATTTCTCGGTGCGCACGCCTGAGCATCTACTCGCCGCCCTGATCGGTATGGGTATTGATAATTGTCTAATTGAACTAGAAGGTGCAGAACTCCCGATCCTAGATGGTTCGGCTTTACCTTATGTTCGCGCTATTGAGCAAGTAGGACTGCAGATCCAAGACCAACGGGCGCGTGTGCTTGTGATCACCCAACCTGTTACAGTCCATGATGGCGACCGCTTTGTGGCAGCATTTCCTGATACCTGCTTGCGGCTGACCTATGGCATTGATTTTCCGGGAACAGCGATTGGGGTACAGTGGACTTCTTGGGTGATTACGCCAGCGACCTTTAGCCTAGAACTGGCTGGGGCGCGTACCTTTACGACATTGGCTCAGATCAAAATCTTACAGTCACTCGGCTTAATCCAAGGTGGTTCGCTAGAATGCGCTTTGGTTGCCGATACGACGACTTGGGTTGGGCAGCAACCGCAGTGGCCTGATGAGGCTGCCCGCCACAAAACTCTTGATTTGTTAGGAGATTTGGCTCTGACAGGTGCTACCGTACAAGCCCATGTGGTAGCCTACAAAGCAGGCCATGAGCTACATGGGCAACTTGCCCGCCGTCTGCGTTACCTTCTGTTGGATCACCATGAATGACCGTCCGATTGTCTTGAATTCACCGTCTAAAGTCATCTACGATACTGAGGCCATCAAACAGGTCTTACCTCATCGTTATCCTTTCTTGTTTGTAGACGGAATTTTGGAGTATGTTCCCCATGATTACTGTATTGGCATCAAAAATGTTTCTGTAAACGAAAATTTCTTTACTGGTCATTTCCCTGGTATGCCGCTGTTCCCCGCAGTGTTACTCTTAGAAGCGGTAGGGCAAGTGGGTGTCTTTTTGGTGATTAAGTCCTTACAAGATGAACGTTTGGCCGTATTTACGGGTACAGAACGCACCCGTTTTCGCCGACCCATTGTACCTGGGGATAAGGTCATTATGCGCGCCGAAGTCATTGCCTTGAAACGTAATCGCTTTGGTACAGTGAGGGGGAGAGCCGAGGTTGACGGTCTTTTGGTCGGTGAAGCGGATATGAACTTTGCCCTGGTTGAACGGTCTAGCCTCTGATGAGTCATTCTATGTTGCTCCCCATGATCCACCCCACTGCGGTCGTCCATCCCGGCGCCAAAATTCACTCTACTGCGACTGTTGGCCCTTACAGTGTGATTGGTGAGCACGTGACAATTGGGGCCGGCACCGAAGTCATGGCCCATGTGGTAATCGAAGGCTGGACGGAGATTGGCAGCCATAATCGCATTAGTCCTGGTGCTGTGATTGGTGGCGAACCTCAGGATCTCAAATACCGGGGCGCGCCCTCTAAGGTCATCATTGGTGACCACAATCGGATTCGTGAATGTGTGACGGTCAATCGCGCTACCCATGAGGATGAAGCTACGGTCATTGGTAGCCACAATTTATTTATGGCCTATGTCCACATTGCCCACAACTGCTGTCTAGGCGATCATATTGTCATTGCTAACGCCGTTGCTTTAGCCGGTCATGTCACCATCGAATCCAGAGCCGTACTCGGCGGTATGTCAGGCTTTCACCAATTTGTCCATGTCGGTAAACTTTCGATGGTTGGTGCGATGTCGCGGGTCGAACGCGATGTGCCGCCTTTTATGATGGTTCAAGGGCAACCAGTGCGGGTACGCGGTATCAATAGTGTTGGTCTTGAGCGCGCAGGTATCGCAGATGATACCGAAGGCTATTTACTGATCCGTAAAGCCTACCGTTTACTCTATCGTTCTGATCAACCCTTAGCAGAAGCTCTTGATGCTCTTTCGCAGTTTCCAGCGAATGCAGAAGTCGATCATCTGCGTAACTTCTTGGCAGTTTCGATCTCTGACCGCCGCCGTGGGCCGATTCCGCCCTCGATCAAAGGTCAACCAGAAGCAGAAGATGAGCCTGCTCCTAGTTCAAAAAGACTCTAGAGGCAGTACAACAGTAAATGTAGTTTTACCATTTTCACTCTCAACACTGATTATGCCAGCAAGTTGTTCGACAATTCGTTTGACCAAGGCTAAGCCCAGACCTGTACCGCCCTGTCCCCAGGGATCACTATTCGGGATACGATAAAATTTTTCAAAAATTCGGGATAATTCGTGAGCCGGAATCACCGTACCAAAATTAGTTACCTCAAAAATAATAACTGAAATTCCTGACATCACCTTAAGCTCGATTAGTCCGTGAGGACGTGTATATTTACAGGCATTATTAAGTAATTCCACGATCCCTCTTTCGAGTATTTGACTGTCAGTGCGTAAGGTAGTCAACTCGGGACTAATTATCACCTGTAAGTTCTGTTGGCGCTCTTGGCAGCGGTCATAAAATGGCGTTAATAAGCTATCTAACCAGCAGCGCAGATCGATAATTTCTAAGGACAGTTGTTTGGTGCCAGCCTCTAGGCGTTGCAAATCAAGCAGGTCATTGATGAGTTGGATCTCGCGTCGGCACTCGGCATCCAAAATTTTGATGTAAGCGGCCTGACGCTCAGGAGCAGTCCCTTGGAGCAGATGGATAGCCATTTTGATGTTGGTCATGGGGGTACGTAATTCGTGAGAAACCGTACTCAAAAAATCATCTTTTAGTTGATTAAGTTTTTTGAGTTCTTCCATCTGAATGGTGGCTCTCTCAAGGGCTAACTTTTGTTGGTCAGCAGCTTGTTGTAGATATTCAGCCCGTTTGCGCGCCGTAATATCTTCGAGTGTACCTTCATAATAGAGCAATACGCCCTGCTCATCTCTCACGGCTCGGGTATTTTCAGAAACCCAAATGATCACGCCATCAACCCGCCGCACCTCTGATTCAAAATTAGCAACCCTATCACATACGGCAATCTGGGTTACAAATTGTGCACGACGCTGGGGATCAACATAGACATCGGTCGCAATGTTACTAATCCGCGTGCTCAGGTCATGAGGTGAGTCATAGCCATAGATGCGCGCGAGGGCTGGATTAGCACTTAGATAGCGTCCCTCGGGCGAAGTTTGAAAAATTCCTTCAACAATATGTTCAAAAATACTACGATATTTTTCTTCGGTCTGACGTAAGGCAAGTTCAGTTTGTTTGCGTTCTGTGATGTCGCGAAAGATACCTTGGATAAAGGGTACACCATCCACTTCAAAGATACTCGAACTCGCCTCAACGGTGATCTGCTGACCTTGGGCATCTTGGATCAATATTTCGCCAACAAATCCGCCATCAGTCATATGTTGATCAAATAGTTCTTGATAGCTCTGACGTAGATGAAGGGGATGTAATTCTAATTGATGCCTACCAAGAATTTGTGAAACGGGTCTTTTCAATAGCTGCTCGGCTTGTAGATTCGCTGCGATGATTAGCCCGGTGTTACCATTGGCAATTAAAATAGCATCCTTCGCCGTTTCCATAAGTTTGCGGTAACGCTCTTCAGACTGAGACAACGCTTGCTGAGCTTGCTGCCGTTCGGTAATGTCCTGGACCAAAGAAGCAACCCCGATTACCTGTCCGTCGTTATCGACAAGCGGTGTGTTATACCAATCACACAAAATTACTTGACCTGTTTTAGTTATATTTTCGTTAGTAACGCGCGTTCCGCCCTGCTGCGTGAGCAAATCTTGCCAAGCCTGGGCCACCTGTTGTTGTGCAGATTCAGGCAAAAGCAGTTTGCTGCCCTGTTGGCCTAAAATCTCGGCACGCCGAAACCCAAAAATCGCTTCTGCTCCGGGGTTCCAGGCAATGACCTCACAGTTTAGTCCCCACTCAATGACCCCAAGGGGTGTTTGCTGCACATGTAAAGTTAAGTGTTGTTCAGAACGATATAATGCATCTTGTGCTTCTTTTTGTTCGGTAATATCTTCGCAAGCAATCAAAATTAAAGTCTGACCCTGTATATCCGTCACAATGCGATCAATTTCACGAACCCAGATCACACTGCCATCTTTACAAACTTTGCGCAATTCCCAACTATGGGTCACTGTTGGATTTAATAAACTTAACTCGAGCTGGGCGAGCGCAGTCGCGCGGTCTTCAGGATAAAAAATATCTAGCACCGATTTACCGACCATCTCATCACTTTGGTAGCCTAACTGAGCCATGCCAAATTGATTAACCGATAAAATAATACCCTCAGTATTAAGGGTAAAACACATAATAGGATTGTTTTCATAGAAAAACCGATGGCGTTCTTCGCTTTCCTTGAGAATTTCTTCGGCCTGTTTACGCTCAGTGATATCAAAGATGAATCCTTGCATCAGACTTTTGCCATCCGGTCCATCTGGCAAAACTATGCCTTCGTCACGACACCAAATCACGCGCCCATCACGGGTCAACAATCGATATTCCTCACAAAAGGCTTGACCAGAAATTTGACAAGCACAAGATGCAACCAAAATACGATCACGATCGTCAGGATGTAAGCGTTGGTACCACAAGGCAGGGTTTGCTAGCCAAGTTTCAGGACTAAACCCTAAGAGCTTTTCGATGTGACGACTGACAAAATACCAAGGCGCCATCGGCTCCAACTCAGCAATATAGGTCACAGCCGGTAAAAGCTCGACTAGACTGGCATAACGGTTTTCAATTTCAGACAATTGTCGCTCGGTCTGCTTGCGCTGCGTGATATCACGCAAGACGGCTAGATGTTGTCCGGGCAAAATATTCGCTGTTGAGGCCGCCTCGGCGTAGCGCACTTGACCATCAAGACGGGTTAGACGGATTTCGGCTCGGAGGTGACCAGCCTTTTGAAATTCGGTCCAGGCTTTTGGTAAATCATAATCAAGATCAACGAAATCACCAATATAGCGTCCTACTAGCTGCGCGCGCGCTAGCCCAAATAGGTTACAGGCAGCGAGGTTAACATCCAAATATTGCCCATAATCATTACTGATCACCATCGCATCGATAGCATTATCAAAGATAGCGCGAAATTTTTCTTCTCCCTGTTGAGAAGCTATTGGCATTGGTTTTGCTGGGTGGTTTTCATCGAAGGGTTGGTTTAAAATAGTATGCACGCGAAGGATCCCTCACCCTAAAGGCATATATCCCAGTTTACTCAATGTATCTAAATTATCCTAATTTTCTGCTTTGAGTAAAGTGTAATAGAAGTTACACATATCTGAACGGATATTGATTTACTACAGGAAAAGTTATCATACTCTAAGTACAAACGCAGATCACAAATTGATCGGACTCACGCTAACTTCTGTAAATACACGTAAAGAATAAATCTACACTACCTCACATCAATACAAATAGTGGGTAGCTGATACAAATAAGTAATGTACCAATCACTTCATGTATGCGTCACTAAAACCCTAACTTTCAACTCTCTGAGGCGATGATTTAGGCCTGCTTCAAATTTCGCTAGCTATCAGCCACAATTACATCGGCACAGAGCCTCAGTATTTATACGTC
Source organism: Gloeobacterales cyanobacterium (assembly GCA_038226175.1). Classification (GTDB taxonomy): domain Bacteria; phylum Cyanobacteriota; class Cyanobacteriia; order Gloeobacterales; family Anthocerotibacteraceae; genus JBBRQP01. Next base: position 13,937 of record JBBRQP010000029.1, on the reverse strand, counting down.
TAAATATTTTCTCAACAATGATTGCTACAACTTAGTTGAAATTTATGAGTAACTTGACCGTAAGCCTGATACCAGCCCTCAGACGCAATCAGAGGTAGATAGGACTGGCGACTCAGAGTCATTACCCAGCACAATAGATATCTAAACTGCTCTAAAAATCCTTAATGATCTGTGTACCCACACAAACTCATAACTTCTATTTGTTAGAAGTTATGAGTTTGTGTGGGTAGATAATAGTATAAAAATGAAATATTGTAACATTGTAGCTGTGCATACTTGTCTTCTAAGTTGTCAGTATGATATATCTCAAGCGACCTTTTGTTTGAGTCGTTTTTTATGTCCTTCAAAAAATCTCTGTTGGCTTTAGGCATTGCTGTCACCTTGCCCTTACTTGCAGTACATGCTTCTCCGGTTGATCGCGTAGCCTTAACTGATAGCATGCGCGCCTTTGATGCTGATGTCAAAGTTTTGAGCCGCGCTTTACCTGCTGCACCTGTTGAATTTCAGATCGCGTTAAAATTACGTGATTTTTCGGGTTTGCAAAGTCGGATTAACAATGGCGAAACCATCTCAAATAAGGAGTTTCAAGCCCGTTACTATCCGCTCGCTAGCAACCATACCATGCTCTTACAATGGCTAAAAAGTCAGGGTATGGGTGTACAAACCCATCCTCACTATATGAGTGTATTGGTCAAAAGTAATGTGACGAAAGTCGAACAAGCTTTGGGTATCAAGTTGTACCAAGTGATTGTTAGTGGTAAGTCTTATGTTGCCACAGATAATGCACCGACTCTGCCGCGTCATTTATCAGAGTTTGTGGTGGGTATCAATGGTCTACAGCCTTATCAGCAAGCACACACCATGAATCGGATGCAGCCACTGAGTCCGACGACTGCCTTTAAACCTCCTTTCTCGATTAGTGACCTCAAGAGTGCCTATAACGTGGGCAGTACGCTCACCGGATCGGGTCAGACTGTCGGGATTGTGATCAATGTTTATCCTCTCAATAGCGATCTGACAACGTTTTGGACGAATAGCGGGATCACAACGCAGAGCCTCAGCAATATCGAAAAACCAGCCGTAACCGGCGTTAGCAGCAGTGCTCAAAATGGTGCCACCTCAGCCGAAGAAACCCTAGATACTGAAATGACCAGCGGCATGGCACCTCAGGCTAAAATCCGCATCTATGCTTCTGGCGACCTGTCCTTTGTGAATCTGGATAAAGCCTATGCTCAGATGATCACTGATCTGAACAATGGTGTAACCAACATGAAACAGATGTCGATGAGCTACGGAGGATGCGAGCAAAATGAATCCAATAGTCAAATTAGCACCGATGCTCAATATTTTGCGACTTTGACGGGCTTAGGTGTGACGAACTTTGCTTCTTCCGGCGACCAAGGCTCCTACAACCGCTGCACGGGCAATAGCACAAACAAAGTCAGTAACCCGGCATCTGATGTCAATGTAGCGGCAATCGGCGGTACCAATGTGGTACTCAGCAACAGTGGTGTAGTAACCAGTGAAACGGCTTGGAGCTGCACAACCAAAGGTAAATGCCAAGGTTTGTTTGGTACTGGTGGTAGTGGGGGTGGCACTAGTAGCTACTTCAGCCGTCCTAGCTGGCAGGTCGGAGCTGGTGTTCCTAGTGGCACTCAGCGGTTGGTACCGGACATCTCCTTAGTCGGTGATCCAAATACGGGTGTTTACGTGATTTACAAAGGCAAAGTCAGCCAGTTTGGTGGCACTAGCGTCAGTGCGCCACTGTGGAATGCTTTTGCCGCATTGATTAACGAGAAGCGTAGCAGTCTGGGTAATACGCCTTTGGGTCTGCTTAGTCCCTATCTCTACCCGCTGATTGGTACATCCAACTACCGCGACATCACCAGCGGTACGAATGGTAGTTTCAATGCTGGCTCTAACTACGATCAAGTAACAGGCGTGGGCGTACCAGTGTTTGACACTTTACTTAACGTCCTACAGTAGCTTCACTTTGGGGCAGGCTTAGGCTTGCCCCACTAGTTCCAAAAATTTAGGGATACTGTGATTTACCCGTCTGTACTACAATCTGGGAGAAGCGCATAAGGGTTGACCATGGATTTTCCCAAAGACTTGAAATATGTAGATTCCCACGAATACCTAAAAGTAAATGGGATGGAAGTGACGATTGGGATCACGGCCTTTGCGGTAGACCAACTTGGGGATATTGTTTTTGTACAATTGCCAGAAGAAGGTTCAGAGTTGATTAAAGGAGAAACCTTCGGCTCAGTCGAGTCTGTTAAGGCCGTCGAAGACCTTTATGCCCCCTTGTCAGGCCATGTGGTTGCCATCAATACTGCCGTTATGGATGATCCCGCAGCACTCGCTGATGACCCCTATGAGAATGGTTGGCTGTTGCGCGTGACGATGACCAACTTAGATGAACTAGATGATACGTTGACCGTAGAAGAGTATATGGAGCAAATCGGCGCGAGCTAGGCGATGCTCATTTCTCCAGAGCTTGTGTTGCGTGCTTATCGGCAGGGTTATTTCCCAATGGCAGAAGGCAGGTTGATCTATTGGCTCAATCCTAATCCTAGAGCTATTTTTGAGCTAGACAACCTGCATTTTTCACAGCGGCTGCTACGTTTGGTGCGTCAAAAAAAATTCACAACCACGATCAATCAAGCCTGTCCCGAAGTGATTCGTGCCTGTGCACAAAACCGTGAGGATACCTGGCTGACAGCTCCAATTCAGCGCACCTATACCCGATTACATGAGCAGGGCTTTGTGCATAGTGTGGAGACTTGGCAAGACGGGGTGTTGGCCGGAGGTCTCTATGGGGTGGCTTTGGGTGGGGCATTTTTTGGCGAGTCGATGTTTCACCGCGTCACTGATGCCTCTAAAGTTGCATTTTATCACTTGATTCAACGCTTACAAACGCACCACTATCAACTTTTGGATGCGCAGTTGCTCAATGACCATACAGCAAGCCTAGGGGCGACAGAAATTCCGCGCCCTATTTTTGAGCACCGTTTGTGCCAAGCGCTAAGTCTTAGCTGTTCGTTTGGTTGAGCATGATACGCTGGCCTTTACGTTGGCGGAGCACTTCATAGACCAAGATCGCCCCAGCAACCGCTGCGTTGAGACTAGGGGTTTTACCGGGTAAAGGAATATTAACCATCAGGTCACAGCTTTTTTGGGTCAACAAGCTGATGCCCTTGTGTTCGGCTCCCACCACGATTACCGTAGGGCCGGTCAAGTCAGCTTCATAGAGGGTTTTGCTACTCTGAGCGGCGGTACCGACTAACCAAAAACCAGCATCCTTGAGCCGTTCGAGGGCTTGGCGCAAATTGACTACCCGACTAATCGGTAGATGCTCTAAGGCACCAGCACTGACTTTGGCGACTGTTGCGGTTACTCCCACGGCGCGGCGTTGAGGCAAGACCAGGCCATGAACTCCCATCGCTTCACAACTACGGATCAGCGAGCCTAGGTTTTGTGGGTCTTCGAGATTTTCGGCAACAACGAGCAGGGGATGGGGATTTTTTTGGGCATGGGTAATCAGTTCTTCGAGTTCCCAATAGGCGTAGGCCGCTGCTTGCGCGGCGATGCCTTGGTGATTGCCACCATCACAGAGGTAATCCAGCCGTTCACGAGGCACCACATCAATGACGGCTCCTTCGCTTTTGGCTTTATCGAGCAAGCTCAAAAACCGTCCGTCATACCGTAAAGTCTCAATCACCCAAACCCGATTGAGCGGATGGCCTTTTTCTAAGGCAGCTTGGATACTTTGACGGCCGTAGATCAGCTCTGGTGCATCAGAGGTCTCGTCTTCGGGATTGCCATTATTCTCATGGATGGCATCATCGAGCTGTTGGGTAAAGCGGGTTGGTGCGTTGCCGCGAGGGGTGACAATTTTGCGGGGATTATCACGAGGGGTCTCGACCCGTCCTACCCGTGGTGCACTGTCATTACTACGGCGGGGTGCGGGACGGTCAGCCGAAAATTTGCGATCCGGTCGTTCGGTTCTTTCGGCACGCTCAAAACGGTCATTGCGTTCAAATCGATCAGGTCGATCATCTCTAGCAGTTTTTTCAAAGCGGTCAGGACGATCGGTTCTTTCAGCGCGTTCGGGACGGGGGCGATCAACATTAGCTCTGACATCAACGCGGGGACGGGCCGTTTGCGGACGTTCAGAGGTTTCTGATGTGCGGGTCGCGGGTACGCGGACTTTGAAACTGGTAGTTCTAGTTCTCCCCTTTGCTTTAGCAGCCCGGCGGGGGCGAGAAGTAGTTGGGCGGGGCTTGGCATTCATAGGGGGCGATAGTAATTAGGGCAAATCTTACTATAGCGTAAATTTTTGGGTAGACGGGCACGTACACTAAAACTAAAGGTCTGAGAGTAGCAATGGGCGGGGCAAATAGTCTTTTTGCGTTAAGTTTGTTTCCCTATCTGGCTTTTTTGTGGTTTGTTACCCGCTCAGGGCAGATGCCGCGCTTGGCTCTGTGGGGATTTTACTTCACGTTAGTTTTTGTGGTCGCCACGATCCCAGCCGGACTCTATTGCCAAATAGTTCTCAAACAAACGCTCTCTAATGTCGATTGGATTCATGGTACGGCTGAGTCGCTGTTGACGATTGCCAATATCTTAGTGGTGCTTGGCTTCAAATCCGCTGTCGATCAGGCTAAATGAAAGCCCCTCCGCCCCATAAATGGGGAACCAGGGCACATTTAGTGAAAGCGATATTTTGAGGATAGAGAGTTGGCTTTTTCTTATTAACCTCAAATAATTTCAACCAAGCATGCGTCGGATTTCGTCACACAGGCAAATTTACCGTAAACGTACTGCCTTGTCCGGGCTGGCTTACGACGCTGATTTTGCCGCGATGGGCATCAGCAATGGTTTGGGCAATCGCTAGACCGAGACCCATACCTCCCGAATGTCGCGCACGTGCACGATCAGCGCGCCAAAAACGTTTAAAAATTTGTGGTAGCTGCTCAGCCGTTATGCCCATGCCCGTATCGTGAATAGTCACAGCTACAGTTTGATCTGTGCTTGATACCATCACTGTGATCTGACCATGAGCAGGTGTATATTGCAAAGCATTGTCCATCAGATTTCTAAATAATCGCAGCAGTTGACTAGGGTCGCCCATCACCACAACAGATTTAGTATGATCATAGTTAAGACTAATTTGTTTGTGTTGGGCAATGGGTAGAAGTTGTGTTACTAAACTAAATAATATTTTATGAATATCTACAGGTTCTTCGATGAGCAATGAAGTTTGGGTCGCATCACTGCGCGTTAAAAATAATAGATCATTAACCAATGTCGTCATCTGATCAGTTGCCGAAGCAATCTGACTAAAGGTTTCTTGTACTTCTTGAGGACTCAGCTGTGTGGGATACTGTAAAGCGATTTGTACATTAGTTTTGATAGCAGTGAGCGGACTACGCAACTCATGAGAGGCATCCGCCGTAAATTGTTGTAATTGGCGATAACTGATTTCGATAGGGGCAATAGCTTGCTGCGTTAACCATATTCCGCCTATAGCACTGACACCAAGAGCCGCAGCAATACCACCACCTAGTCCCCACAATAAGCGGTTTAATAATTGTTCTTGCGCCGTTAGCGCTAGGGCGACACGCACATAACTGAGGTGTTGACGTTCTTCATCATTACGTACAGCAAGGGTATAAATCATCGCCCGTTCTGGCCAAGTTTGAGACTGAAATGCGTTGGCCTGTAGTGGTTGGTCAGCTAAAACAAGTTGTCCGCGCTGTTGAATGAGTGTTCCTGTTTGGTTAAGCCATTGAACTAGCGCGCCTTTTTTGAGAATAATCCGTTCTGAGGTTGCGCCGAGATCATCCGTTACTCCTAGATTGACAGTCTCACCAAATTTACTTAGACCATCTTCATTTTCTAGGGCAATCGTACGCGCCATCAGCACCAAGCGTTCATCTAACTGAGCATAGAGACTCTGGCTAAATATGCCATAAACAACCCCTGCAAAAACCAATAAAACCCCAGCCAAAACCACGAGATAACTCAACAATAAGCGTCGTTGAACTTGTTTAAACATGGGTACTGAGCCGATAGCCAAAGCCGCGCACCGTTGTAATCGGATCAGGCATTCCCATAGCCCGCAATTTGTGCCGCAAACCCTTGATATGCGCTCTGACCACATCACTCTCTGGGCTATCTTCCCAGCCCCAAATTCTTTCGACAAGCTGCTCACGACTAAAGGTCTGGGTAGGATGACTTAAAAAATGCTCTAGCAATTTATATTCTTTGGGCGTCAAGTCAACGATGCGCTCAGCAATTGTCACCATTTTGGTACTCGGATCAAGGGTCAGCGCACCATGGTGTAACTGCGGCTGACGTTGGGTGTCATTACGCCGCAAGAGCGAACGCAGACGGGCATGGAGTTCGTCTAGCTCAAAGGGTTTGACCAAGTAATCATCGGCGCCACTATCGAGTCCACGTACTTTATCGAGGGTAGTATCGCGTGCTGTCAGCATCAACACAGGCAAGCTGTAGCCCTGTTGCCGTAAGCGGTGACATAGGTGTAGACCGTCCAATTTTGGTAACATCACATCGAGGATAAGCACATCATAATCACCCTGTTGAAGAAAGTTCCAGCCCATCTCACCATCAGTTGCCACATCAACACGGTGCATTTCTAGCTCCAAGGCTCGCTTGAGCGGTGTCAAGATGCGGGGATCATCTTCTATTAATAGAATCTTAGGCATTGGGAGAAGACACACGATAGGAACCTAACTTACAATAGAGTATGGGCAATTACCCACGCCCCCATTGTTAGAGGAAATTACCATGGCCGACATCACCAAGCTGATTGAGCAAGAGTTAGTGGAAGCCCGCGAAGTGTGCGAAATCAAGGGCGATGGATCCAAAGAATGCGCCGTTGCTTGGGAGAGCGTGGAAGAACTTCAATCTGAAGCTGCTCACCGCAAAGCGCAGGAACCGGGCAAAAATTCTCTCGAACAGTTTTGCGACCTCAATCCCGAAGCTCTAGAATGCCGAGTTTACGAAGACTAAACTAAATTAGTCTGATCAGTAAACCTGGGGGCAGCTTAAAAAGTGTCGCCCTCCATTTACTCAAGCTCTAAACATAACGGGTTAGCTTACGCAGTTTAGGCAAAGTAAAATGAAGCCGATTCATGTTATTGGTGGTGGCTTGGCGGGAACTGAGTGCGCCTGGCAAATTGCCCGTTGGGGCGTGCCAGTACTTCTTTATGAGATGCGCCCCCAGCGGCTAAGTCCAGCGCACCATACCGATCAGCTAGCCGAACTAGTATGTTCCAACTCTTTTGGGGCGTTAGGAACTGACCGTGCGCCAGGTTTACTCAAAGAAGAACTGCGGCGTTTGGGTTCCTTGGTGATCACAAGTGCTGATGACCACGCCGTACCCGCCGGGGGCGCCCTAGCTGTAGACCGGATTCTTTTTGGAGCCTATCTGACCAAAATTGTGGCAGAGCATCCGCTAATTACGCTTTGTCGCGAAGAAGTGCAACGCATTCCCTACGAAGACATTGTGGTACTCGCCACGGGGCCTTTGACCAGTCCGGCTTTAGCGGAAGACCTGCTAAATCTCACAGGACACGAATATCTCAGCTTTTTTGATGCGGCGAGTCCGATTATCGAAGGCGATTCGATTGACCGTAATCTGGCCTATTTGGCCTCACGCTATGACCGGGGCGAAGCGGCCTATCTTAATTGCCCGATGAATGAACTAGAATATCAATACTTTTGGACGGCTCTGACGCAAGCACAACAAGCGCCCCTCAAAGAGTACGAAGAGGCAGAGCGTAAATTTTTTGAGGGCTGTTTACCTGTTGAAGAGATTGGTCATCGTGGCTATGATGCCTTACGCTTTGGGCCATTGAAGCCTGTGGGTCTTGTAGATCCGCGTACGGGTCGACGACCCTTTGCAGTGGTGCAACTACGCGCCGAAGACCAAGGTGGACGGCTCTGGAATATGGTGGGGTTTCAGACCAACCTCAAATGGGGTGAGCAGAAGCGGGTATTTAGTTTGATTCCTGGGCTTGCCGAGGCGAGTTTTGTGCGCTTGGGTGTGATGCACCGCAATACCTTTTTGGCAGCACCCAAATTACTCAAGAACACCCTGCAATTTCAACAATATCCTCATCTTTTGGCCTGTGGACAACTGACTGGCACTGAGAGTTACACCGCTGCTGTAGCAGGGGGCTGGCTAGCTGGTACGAACGCTGCTCGGCTAGCACTAGGCTTAGAACCTATCACCTTGCCTGAGGTCACGATGGCAGGCGCACTATTTCATTACATCACTACTGCCGAGGTCAAGCATTTTCAACCCATGCCGCCAAATTTTGGTATTTTGCCCGAAATAACACCCAAAATTCGGAATAAACTCCAACGCTACGCAGCTTACCGCGACCGCAGTCTGGAGGCTCTAAAAGCAATCGAAGCCTATCTAAACCCGCGCCAAGTTCATGCAGTTTGAGCAATCCTGTCTTATTGCTGCGTCTCTAGTTAGCGTAGACCGCTGTTTGACTGAAGAAGCCCTAATGCGCCAATGGCTCAATCCAATATTGCGCTGTGAAGCCGTGGGGATTTGGGCGACTAGCGTGGGTAGCCGATTTCGTTTTATTATTGAAATCCCACTATTGCAACCAACTTTAGACTGTCTCGTAATTGAGCGTGAACTAGGCAATGTTGTCTGGGAGTTTACAGGTTTTTTTGAGGGTACAGACCGCTGGCAAGCCCATGCTCAAGATACCCAAACTCGACTAGTCAATCAATTTATTTTTACGATTCCAAATCCTATTATTGCCAGTGGTTTTAGTCTTTTTGCAACCTTGACCCAGCGCGATATGCAAGCCCAGTTACAGCGATTTAAGCGCGTTGCCGAAAGCCTTGATTAAGATAATAAACTGGCTAAAATATTGATACTTAGCGCCAAAATCGTCGTATTAAAGAAAAACGATAAGATGCCGTGGGTCAAGGCCAAGCGCCGCATTGAGCGCGAAGTAATTTGTACATCAGAGACCTGGGATGTCATACCAACTACAAAGGAAAAATAAGCAAAATCCCAGTAATCAGGTAGTTCGGTTCCCGGAAAATCAAGCCCTCCAGCTTGATCATCTACCACACTTTTTTTGAGCGAACCGTCTCTATAGTAACGATGGGCATAATGCAATGTAAACATCGTGTGCACGAGAAACCAAGAGCATAATACTGCAATCACAGAACATATAATATGACCAATTAAGTCTGTATGAAATGTATTTTTACTGTCATGCAATAAATAGCCAATTGTCAAAAGACTGACGCTTGCTGCAATCACAACCCCGGTCAAAATACCCACGCCACTTTGGTCTTGATTCATCGTACTAAGACTAGTTTGGGCGGGGGTTGCCGTAAAAATGACTAACCAAGCCATCAATAAAAATACTAAGACTCCGGCATCCCAGCTGATCATCAAGCGCGTTTGCCAATGTAGCCATGGCGGAGCCAGTACAAATAGTGTAGCTCCCGCTCCCAGAGATAACCACAGGCGTCCTTGCGCATCCAGTTGATCAAAAAATTTCACTGACTTACCCGCAGCTGACCTCTAGATTTTAGCCGTTTCGAGTGATTAACTTTACCAACGCAATAAATTGAAATTTTCCATGTCAATGGTATTGCGGTTGCGATAGATGGCAAGCACAATCGCCAGTCCAATCGCGGCTTCAGCCGCTGCCACCGAAATAATAAAAACAGTAAATACCTGACCACGAATATTAACAGGGTCAATAAAACTAGAGAAGGCCAGAAAATTTAGATTAACCGCATTGAGTAAAAGCTCAATCGACATCAAAACCCGTACCGCATTGCGGCTGGTCACTAGCCCAAAAATACCAATACAAAATAATGCCGCCCCGACCCATAAAAAATAATTGATTGTCAACATTTGGTGTCTCCGTTGCCAGCTATGTGTGCATTTTACCGCGTTTTTCTCAAACTGGAGATTCCATCGGGTCTAAACTAGATCGCGTAAAACTTTGAGAACCTTAGACCCAGAATCAATGGCTTCGAGGGGGTCTTTGCGTAAGCGATGGCGCAGACACAAAACCGCAATCCGTTCAATATCCGCGAACATCACTTCCGGGCGGTCTTCGAGGGCGGCAAGGGCGCGGGCGCAGGCATTGATCACCAGATCCCCACGCAGACCATCCACATCAAGGGCAATGCACAGTTCGGCAATTTTGATTTGCAGCTCTGGGCTTAGCTGCACCTCAGGGAGGCGTTTTTGGGCATAGTCTAGCTGTTTTTGTAGCTCTTCTTGCTGAGCTTGATAACGGACTGCAAAAATTTGAGGGTCTTTTTCGTAGGCGGCGCGTTCTTGGACAATTTGAACCCGTAAATGAGGGTCTTTGACCGTACGTACTTCGACACTTAGACCAAAACGGTCTAAAAGTTGGGGACGCAGTTCGCCTTCTTCGGGGTTACCAGAGCCAACGAGGACAAACCGAGCCGGGTGACGAATGGAGATCCCTTCACGCTCAACTGTATTCCAGCCCGAGGCCGCCGAATCAAGCAGGACATCAACTAAGTGGTCATCTAGGAGATTGACTTCATCAACGTAGAGAATACCGCGATTAGCCTTAGCTAAAAGCCCCGGCTCAAAAGCCCTTACCCCTTCACTGAGGGCGCGCTCGATATCTAATGTCCCACAGACCCGGTCTTCGGTAGCTCCCAAGGGCAGATCCACCAAAGGCAAACGTCGATAAGTGACTTCAAAGGTCTCACCGTTTTGTTTGCGGGTGCGAATGTCATCGCTCATCAGCTCAGGGCGTTCTGGATCTGAGTTATAGGGACAACCAGCAACTACGGGGATCAGTGGCAGCAAATCAGTAAGAGCGCGAATTGCCGTCGATTTACCCGTACCTCGGTCACCCATGATCATTACCCCGCCGATTTTGGGGTCAATAATATTGAGCAAAAGGGCAAGTTTCATCTCTTCTTGCCCGATGATGGCAGTGAAAGGGAACTGAGGACGGGCGGCAGTCAAGGTCAAGGCACCAACTCACAAACAGGCAACCTATCTATGGTAAACCGTAGCGTCAGGATCGCAGGAACAAAATGATGACCGATAAATTACTCATTCGCAACTTACGGCTTTATGGTCATACTGGCTATTTCCCGGAAGAAAAAAAGCTGGGTGTACACATGCAATTGGATCTAGAGATCCAGGTCGATCTCGCTCTAGCTGCCAAAGAGGATGATTTAACTCAGACCTTGGATTACGGTGGGTTGGTATATCAATTAGAAGACTTAGTCGCGCACTCACAGTTCGACTTACTCGAAACTTTAGCCACTCAGATCGCGCGTTGTATCTTGGCCTATGCCTGTGTCAACCAAGTCAAAGTCACGTTAACCAAATGCCCCTTACCCTTGCCTTTTGGTGAACTCGCCGTCGCCATCGAAATCGAACGCGACCGGGTATGGGCAGCTACATCATGAAGCCCACCCAAAATTTCGGGTTTGCTGCTGAAGATTGGCTTGCCGCCGAGCTGATCGCCCAACACTGGCAGATCATTGCCCAACGCTGGCATTGTCCTAGGGGTGAACTTGATCTGGTGATCCTCGGGGGTGATGTCTTAGCCTTCGTTGAGGTCAAAGCCCGTCAGAGTCGGGGGTTAGACCAGCATGGCTTACTCTCGGTAACGCCCGCCAAGCAACGCAAATTACGCTTGACTGCCGAGCTATTTTTAGACTGCCATCCCGAACTGATCTATACAGATTGTCGATTTGATGTGGCATTGATTGGCCTTCACCAAGATGTGTTTGTATTACAAAATTATTTGGCGGGAGCTTTTGAGTAGTCAGTATTTACACACATTTTGGTAGCCTGAATCACCTGCAAGCTACCACCAAAGTAGCAAGTTTGTTGGACGGTAAAACCTTGTTCACGTACCAGTTGTGGTAAGTCAGTATCGAGCAGTTGCCACGCAGTCGAAGTTTCAAAAAGAGCTAAAAATAAGGCTAACCCAGGCCAAATGAGTAGATTAGTCGGGCGATGAAAGTCGAGCAAAGTAAAGACCCCTCCTGGTTTGAGCACACGTTGGACTTCTTGGCAAATCAGCTTAATGCGCTGAGCGGGCATCTCGTGTAAAGCTAAACTCGTATGTACAAGATCAAATTGGGCAGCATCAAAAGGCAGGCGTTCCGCGTGTCCTTGGACAAATGTGCCACTCGGTACGCGCTTTACGGCCGCCTTGAGCGCCACGGCGAGCATATCCAAGCCTGTCACGTGATAGCCTTGATCGGCTAAAACTTGTGCACTCAAGCCGCTCCCACAGCATAAATCTAAGACCACGGCATTTTTTGGAAGTAATAAACCCTGTAAGGGTAAGCGGCGTAAATAGTTTTCTCCTCCGATTAGCAAACTACTGACCTTGGAAATAAAATCGTAGAGCCAAGGATAGCGAAAAGACCAAGTCCGTAAAATTGTCGCCATAGCTTATAACAGCCACCACATCAGACCATTGAGTCCTGCCAAAAGACTCAACAGTTTAATCGTGCTCCGCAGTCGCTTGAGGATCGGTAAGATTTGATATTCGACAACTAGACGGTCACGCGAAAGGATTTCTGGCGGTTTTTCCCACCAGTTACCATCATGGGCTCCAGTCTCTTCGTAGCCGATGCGTCCGCGACTAAGACGGTCATGGATATAAGACCAACCCAGGTACAAACGTGTGACCAACAAAAACAACGGTACCCAAGCGCCTGCGGCTCCCGCCACCAAAAAATCTAAAGGCATCCGCCAAGGCGAAAAACTCCAAGCCGCGATCGGGCCACTCAATAACCAACCCGCCAGCCAAACTATACCCAAGCCCGTTTGATACCGCCGAGGCTCAACTGTAGCCCAATGAAAAAACGGGGATTCGCGTAGCTCCTGATATTCATTCATCGGGAGTTGTTCGGGAGGTATGACAATAGACGGTGAAGACGCGGGTTTCACAGGTCAAGGATGAGAAGTTACGCCTCTAGTGTAACCAAGGGTTTGGATAGTGAACCAGTCTCGTTGCCCAAGCCAAAAAACAAGCTCCTTAGAAGAACTTCTAAAACTCGTTTTGATCAAGCTAGGCAAGGGAAATACGGTAAACAATGAGTGACAGGGCTACATAACTTCATGTAACCTGACAATATAAATTGCAAATTGCACATGCACAGCCCTTCCTTACCCAAACTCCCTCTTCTTGGCACCCTAGCAGCTCGTGAATCCAGCTATGCCGCCGCTTTTGCAGTTGCGGGGCAAACTCTGGGCAGCGTCATGGTTGCCCTAGAAAAAGAACTCATGATCAATCCACCGGAGCTATTACCCTGGGCGAGCCAGCTACTATCACAGCTACGCCAGTGCTACACCTCATATTTACTACTAACCTGGCAACATGACCAGTTGGGCAGTCAGATTTTATTAGAGCGGTTACGAGAAATTGGCATAATGGTTATTTATTTGCTCGAAGCACCAGCAGAAGAAGTTTTAGCCGATTATGTATACGATGCCCTGCAACAGTCTCACTACCTTCAAAAGTTAATTACTCAGCAGTTAAAAGATTATCCCGAACATCACAGTCTACTCCGATTACAAGAGCAGTTAATTATATTTCAGACACAATTTATGCCCCTAACTTCAGACCAAAGTATGACCGGAACGCTCAACCAATACGCATCAGAGCTGGGATTTGCAGCTCTGACCAATCCGGCACGAGAATTACGCCTGACGGTGAGACCGGGTAGTGCGCTTGACATGCATTTACAGCAAACCACTAATCTCACCACTGCCATCAATTTCACGGAAATACGAGAAGTATCTCACCTCTGCTTGTATGCAGCTCAGCTACTCCTTGAGGTTGGTTTTGATTCAGAAACTGACTTGTTTCAGCTGCTGACGACTGAGCTTAATCAGT
>JBBRQP010000028.1:0-33016 GCA_038226175.1 Gloeobacterales cyanobacterium | reverse complement strand
GGCAATTATTCGTTGTGAGCCTTCTTTATTGAAGTAGGCAGCTAAAATCCGTTGGCGCAGATCCACTGAATATGGTTTTCCCATCACCCTCTCCATTTAGTCCAATTAATATAGCTCTTTCACTTGAAAATTGCTGTAGTGACTCAGAACGCTTTGAAGTATTACAAGGTATTGAAGCTGGGCGTTGGACTGTGTTGTATGTATCTCCAGAAGGACTCTTGGCTCCCAGTTTTTGGGCGCGCTTAGGCGGCTTAGATTTAGTGCGCTTGGTCATTGATGAGGCTCATTGTGTAGCCACTTGGGGCAATAGTTTTCGGCCTGTTTATCGACGTCTAGGAGCTGTGCGCCGGGTATTAGGTTTGCCCGTGGCAGCTTTTACGGCAACGGCAACTCCGGCAACCATTGCCTGTATCTACGAAGTATTGGAGATGCAGCAACCCAAAATAGTCCAACTTAGTTCGTATCGGGCTAACTTACATCTAGCTGTGGCGCAAGTTTTTACGGCTCAAGGCCGTTGGCAGCAGTTGCTTAAATTTTTAGGGATGCACCCCGGCACCTGTGGGTTGGTCTATGTGCGCTCTCGGGCTACCGCCGAAACTTTAGCCCAGCGACTAGAGCAAGCACACCTCAATATTGGTTATTATCATGCGGGTTTGGCAAGTCTGGCGCGGCGGCAATTGGAGCAAAAGTGGCTCAGTGAAGAAATCCCAGTCCTGATTTGTACCTCAGCCTTTGGGATGAGCATCAACCATCCTCGGGTGCGTTGGGTTGTACATTATGAAGCTCCCTTGACTACCGAAGATTATCTTCAGGAGATTGGTCGCGCCGGACGTGATGGACAGCTAGCTACAGCTCTATTGTTGGCTAGTGAACCAACGGGCTGGTTTGAGAACACCGATCAAAAACTACAGCAATACTTCACCCAACAGGCCACTCAACAACAGCAACAGGCAGCACGATTAGCCCAAAGACTGATTGCTAACAATAGTGAATTCACAGAGCAAAATCCCCAATATGCTCAAGCTCTGAGTTTGTTGCATCAACAGGGAAACTTGGTTTGGGAAACACCTTTTCATTATCGTTTAAAGCCTAAGTCAAGCCAGATTTGGCAGGTTGAAGAGAACGCGTCTTTACGAGCCATGCGCTGTTATCCCCATAGTCGTCAGTGCCGCTGGCAATTTTTGCTGACAAGTTTGGGAGAAAATCGCGCCCTACCCTGTGGACACTGTGACCGTTGTACCCGTTCATAAGCCTGTGGTACAACGATGCAAAATGCGCAAGTCGGTGTTAGTAATCTCAACATAATAAATCACCGGGCCGCCAGTCAGGATTAAAGATTCGGGATCACTACGGGTTTTAGCGCTTGCATCACTGACGCGACGTTGGAGTGGATTGGCTGGGTCAGTCGCTGCGATCCACACATCTGAGGGACTTTTGCCATTGAGGGCTGAGAGTTGATTAGCCGTAAACGATAGGTAAGATTTGCCACCATAGATAAATGGTTCGGGCGAATTATAGTAGGGTTTAGCCGTGCCGCCAGGGGCAATAGTCTTAATCTTGCTCCACTTATCACGCTTGAGGCGATAGACCGCGATGCTAGATTCATCAATCAAAGCCGAAAATATCAGCTCATTATTAAATTCAGGAGCTTGCCACATATAAGGATTGTTTTTATTGCCTGCATCAAAAGTGAGTTGGGTAAGTGTTCCTGTGAGCGTATTGTAAGTGGCGATTTGATAGACTGAATTAACCAGAATTTGACAGATAACCGTACGTTGCCCTTGTACCCATTGTCCTTGGATTGCAGTTGGGTCACTGACGCGCTCTTCACTAGTAGCATCATCTAGGTCACGAAAGGAAATCGGGGTGCGCGGTGTTGGCACCCCGCCGACATGATAAATGGTACTGGTATTGATAAAGCCATCTTGAGGATATTTACTAGCCAACGGCGCACTGCGATCATCACCCCCGGCTAGTAAACCAGCTTGCCATTGACTGCCTGTCCACAGCGCGCGGCCCAAAACTTGTGTGCCATTGATGAGCTTGGTATAGACAATCTGTGTTGGCCCGTTGCTATAATCCCATTCCGGACCATTTTTTGTATCCGCAATGGGGGCAAGCCCTGTATCAATCAGGGTACCTTGACCTGAAGTCGGTATGATTGCCCCCGTTGCAGGATTGATCGGCGCAACCCACAAATTTCCGCCATCATCTTGCCAAGTCATTTGGATGCCGACTTTATCAAACTCTGGGTCTTGCAAACTAATATTGGGGTCGGATACAACGCGGCCATTAACTATAAAATTAGCTGCAAAAGTAGATTGGGTAGCAACCAAAGTTAAACCTGATCCCAATAGAAACCGACGACGTGATGACAGCATTACCATCCTTAGATGAGGGTGTAAAAAATTAGGACAGTGTGACCTCTCGCCTGATATTTTTTTGTCTGTATTTAGTAGGTATGATTAGAGAGAACTATTATTGCTCAGGTTGATTGCCACTGTGGCGATAATAGGTCAATTTCAACTTAAGGTTGATCTGACTAAAGCATATAATTGATTGATTAGAATGCTATTAAGCAAGATTAAATATAGAATAGCATGGATTATTTAAAATTATTTTTGTGTTTTTTCATTCATCTGAGTTGAGTCAAAGCTAAACATCGAGCAATTTTTTTGTGCCGCACTTAGAGCCAATTGAATTTTACTAATTTGTTATTCACAATAAAGATGACCTAATTATGGACATTGCCATGAAGATAACCTATTGCGTTGGTTTACTTGGTCTCAGTTTCCTGACCTTGTCTGCTCTCGCTTCTCCTGCCACTACGACTAATACGGTTTACACAATAGATCTGATTGGCTCCGAAACCTACTTTAGCCGAGCTATCGAAAAATCTGAGCTAGGCCAAAAAAAAGACGCCCTCACCGATTACACTACAGCTTTACGTCTTAATCCGCTCTATACCCAAGCCTATAATAATCGGGGTGTGGATCGTTTTGACCTTGGCGATCGCCAAGGCGCCATTGATGATTACAACAATGCACTACATCTTGATCCCACTTATACCGAAGCCTATATCAATCGTGGGGTTGCCCGTCTGAGTTTGGGAGATAAAGTTGGTGCCATTGAGGACTGTAGTCAAGCTCTGCGTTTAGATCCCTTGTTAGCTAAAGCCTATTACAACCGGGGTATAGCCCAAGACCAACGTGGTGACTATCTCGGTGCTCGAGCTGATTACGAACAAGCGATTAGCCTCAATCCAACCTATGCCGAAGCCTATCTCAACCGAGGCGTTTTGCGATTTGAGCAAGGAGAACAAAAAGCGGCTCTAGATGACTACACAACGGCGTTGCGTCTCAATCCTAAACTTGCCAAAGCCTATTACAACCGCGGTATTGCCTATGCCGAGCAAGGTCATTATCAAGAGGCTATTGCTGAGTATAGTGCTGCTCTTGCCATCGATCCGGCCTACAGCAAAGCCTATTATAATCGCGGGACGGCGCGCTTTGACCGTGGTGACAGAGTCGGCGCCATTGCTGATTGGACGGAGGTTTTACAGCTACAGGCCAAAGATGGCGATGCTTATTTTGGACGCGGGCTCGCAAAATATGACTTGGGCGACCGGGCTGGTGCGGTAGCAGATCTACAACAATCTGCGCAAATCTTTTTGGAGCAAGGCGATACAACCTTATACCGCCGTATTCTCAGAATCCTACTTAAAATCCAAACGCTGCCGGTTTGATGGTCTGTAATCGCGCGTTCGATAGTGCCACAAGCCATACTAAAGAGAGTGTAATCCTGCTGCCATGCTTACTGCCCTTACCGATTCATTAGTTTTACAAGTGGCTCCGCTAATTTTATCCGAAATCTATGAGCTGACCGATGATCCAGCTAATGGCGCGGTTGTGCTGATGGTAGGCACTGTGCGCAATAACACCGCAGGGCGACCGGTTACCTATCTGGAATACGAAGCCTATAGTCCCATGGCGCTGAAGGTTTTTCAGGAACTCGCCGCTACCATCCGCCAACAATGGCTGCTCATCAATCGCGTGGTCATTCATCATCGAGTAGGCAAATTAGGTATTGGTGAAATCAGTGTCGCCGTAGCGGTTGGTGCTGCCCATCGTGCTGAAGCTTTTGCCGCCTGTCAGTGGGCGATTGATACGCTCAAACATCAAGCTCCGATTTGGAAAAAAGAACACTGGCATGATGGCAGTAGCGACTGGGTCAGTATCAGCGCGTGTGATGTTACGCATTAGATAACAAAGTTTCTTGGATCGAGTAAGCCGCTTCATTTTCCTGGGGCAGGCAAGGTTGATAGCTGCCGTCTTCTAGTAACCGCCACGCGCGACGAGTATCTTGCAATGAATTTGTGAGATAGCTAATTAAGTCTTGTTTCAAACCAGGATCAGTAATGGGTACGAGCACTTCAACCCGTTTATCTAGGTTACGCGTCATCCAATCAGCACTGCCTATGTAGACTTCCTCGGCACCGCCCAAGCGAAAATATAAGACCCGACTATGTTCAAGGAAGCGCCCGACAATACTGATGACCTGAATATTGGTTGTAGGGCGCAGGCAACAGATGCCCCGTATCACTAAGTCAATCTGAACCCCTATTTCAGCCGCTTGATAAAGCAAAGCAATCAGTGCGGGATCAACCAATGAATTCATCTTGAGCATGATGTGACCAGGATTTTCTGGACTATGTAAGTCAGTCTCACGTTGGATAAGATCTGCGAGGCGAGAGCGTAGCGTGACCGGGGCGACTAGCAATTTACGGTAGTTACGAAAGGCAGAATAACCAGTCAGGTAATTGAATAAATCAGTGGCATCAGCTCCGATCTGCGGGTCACAGGTAAATAGACCAAAATCCGTATAAAGTTTGGCGGTTTTAGCATTGTAGTTGCCAGTACCAATGTGGATATACCGACGCAGTCCCTCTTCTTCTTGGCGAACCACCAGCGCGACTTTGCAGTGTGTCTTGAGACCGAGCAGTCCGTAGACCACATGCACCCCAGCATTTTCTAGAGCACGCGCCCAAGTGATATTATTCGCTTCATCAAAGCGGGCTTTGAGTTCGACCAACACAGCGACCTGTTTACCCTGCTCCGCTGCTTCCATCAAGGCTTGAATAATCGCCGAACCCTCGCCTCCTGTGCGATAGAGCGTTTGTTTGATCGCTAATACCTGCGGATCAGCCGCTGCCACCCGAATAAACTGTTCGACACTACCTGTGAAACTGTCGTAGGGATGATGCACCAAAATATCTTCAGCTCGGATTCGGTCAAAGATCGTTTCCTCGGGGTCTTCGGTGAGCAGCCGCTCCGGTGTTCGTGCCACAAAAGGGCTTTCTTTGAGCTGCGGAAAATCTAGGCTAGCCAGATGAAATAGGGCATTCATGTCCATTAGCCCAGGCACGGTATAGACAAAAATGTCTTCTAATTCTAGAGCTTCGCGTAATTCTTCTTGGAGTGCTGTTGGCATTTGCGCACTAACTTCTAGACGCACAACTTCACCAAAGCGTCTACGCCGCAGTTCTTGTTCGATAGTCAGCAATAAATCTTCGGCTTCATCTTCTTGAATCTCAATATCGGCGTTACGGGTCACCCGAAATTTGTACACACCTTCGACGGCCATACCCGGAAATAACAGATGCAAATGAGCCGCAATCACCTGTTCGACGGGTAAATAGTGATGTATTCGCGGTAAAGCAATAAAACTTTTGAGTAAATGCTGAGGGATTTTGATGCGAGCAAAGCGTTGGTTAGCTTCGGCATCACGAATCACAACCCCGAGCGATAAGCTCAGATTAGACATGTAGGGAAAAGGATGCGATGGGCCGACACCTAGAGGTGTCAATACCGGAAAAATATGTTCCTTAAAATAAGTTTGTACCCAATGACGATCCAGATCACCTAACTGGTCATACTCGAGAATATGAATACCATGGTGGGCAAGCTCTGGCAACAAAGCTTGATAGGCCGCATAACGTTGGTGCAACATCGGGATCAGCCGTTCGTTAATCGCTTGCAATTGCTCTTGAGGCAAAAGACCATCAGGTGTACGCGAGGTCACTTCAGAATCCAATTGTTCCTTGATGCCCGCGACCCGAATCATGAAATATTCATCTAAATTGGTCGTAAAAATTCCTAAAAATTTGAGCCGTTCGAGTAAGGGTGTGCGACTATCCATAACCTGGGCTAAAACCCGCTCATTAAATGCTAGCCAGCTTAATTCTCGATTGATCAACTCAGGGGTTTCCATTAGATAGCTGCCTTATTTCGTTACCAGCGTAGCAAACGGCAGACACGCAGTCTAATTTATGTTTTTACCCCAAAAAACCGTCCTGATTACGCAAGGCGGTTTTTTGGATTGAGGTGAACTCTAGAGAATCGACTTAGCTTTGGCGATCACATTATCGACCGTAAAGCCAAATTCTGTCATGCAGACAGGCCCTGGTGCCGATGCGCCAAAAGTGTCAATGCTGACGTTGGTCGAAGCGTATTTGGCCCAACCAAAGGAGGAAGCAGCTTCGACAGAGACACGCTTGGTCACAGCGGGCGGTAGCACACGGTCACGGTACTCTGGGGTTTGTTCTTCAAAAAGTTCCCAGCAAGGCATGGAGACAACCCGCACTTTTCGGCCTTCACTACTGAGGGCTTGGGCTGCACCAACGGCGAGTTGGACTTCTGAACCTGTCCCAATCAAGATCAGCTCAGGCGTACCTTCGCAATCGACCAAGATATAGGCACCTTTCTCAACTGCGGCAATCGAAGTACCAGCTAAGTTGGGTACAACTTGACGGGTCAAGATCAAGCTAGTGGGCATATTGCGCCGTTCAATCGCGATTTTCCAGGCACCGGAAGTTTCATTACCATCCGCCGGACGCATTACCATCATGTCAGGCATGGCCCGTAGCGAAGCAATCGTCTCAATCGGTTGGTGGGTCGGGCCATCTTCACCTTGACCAATTGAGTCATGGGTCAAAATATAAGGCACACCCAAACCAGACAAAGCCGATAACCGCATCGCGCCGCGCATGTAATCGCTAAAGACTAGGAAGGTTGCCCCATAAGCAATTACACCTTTATGCAAAGTCATGCCGTTGAGTATGGCTGCCATACCATGTTCACGCACACCATAGCGGAAGTTGCGGCCTGCATAACTACCTTTTTGGTAATCAGGCAAGCCTTTCAAGTAGGTCATGTTGGAGTGTGCCAAGTCAGCAGAACCACCAATCAGCTCGGGCAAGACTTTAGCCATGGCATTGAGGGCATTGCCCGAATGTATCCGGGTTGCAACCCCTTTATCGGCAGGGGTAAACGTGGCGAGAGCCGCGTCCCAACCTTCGGGTAATTTGCCGGAGATTACGCGCTCGTATTCCGCTGCCAACTCTGGATATTCTTTTTGGTAACGGGCTAGCAGTTCGTGCCATTCACCTTCAGCTTTTTGACCAACATCAATGGCTTTACGGTATTCGGTCAACACTTCATCGGGTACATAAAACGTGGGTTCGGTAGGCCAGCCTAGATTAGTTTTGGTCAAAGCAACTTCGGCTTCACCTAGGGCTGCGCCGTGAATACCTTCGGTGCCCGCTTTGTTAGGTGAACCATAGCCAATCGTGGTGCGAATTTTAATCATGCTGGGCTTATCGGTGACGGATTTGGCTGTCTCGATCGCTTGGGCAATTCCGGTAAGATCCGTATTACCATCAGCGATCACCTGCACATGCCAACCGTAGGCTTCGTAGCGCATACCCACATCTTCGGTAAAAGCCAAATCGGTGCTGCCATCAATAGAAATATGGTTGTCATCGTAAAGCATGATCAGCTTGCCTAAGCCCAAGTGACCCGCCAGAGAAGCCGCTTCAGAGGCAACGCCTTCCATGTTGCAGCCATCACCCAAAATCACATAGGTGCAATGATCCACAATCGGGAAGCCGGGACGGTTAAATTTGGCGGCTAAGTGCGCTTCGACAATCGCCATACCGACCGCATTACCCACCCCTTGACCTAGAGGACCCGTCGTTGTCTCAACGCCAGCTGTCACAAAATTTTCGGGATGACCAGGGGTTAAGCTATCCCATTGGCGAAACTGTTTGAGATCCTCAATGGTCAAGCCGTAGCCCGTCAGGTGCAACA
Source organism: Gloeobacterales cyanobacterium (assembly GCA_038226175.1). Lineage (GTDB taxonomy): Bacteria > Cyanobacteriota > Cyanobacteriia > Gloeobacterales > Anthocerotibacteraceae > JBBRQP01. The sequence goes on along the minus strand of JBBRQP010000028.1, from coordinate 24,869 downwards.
AGCTATAGATCAACATCGACCCATGACCCGCTGACAAAACAAACCGGTCGCGGTCAGGCCATTGGGGATTGGTCGGGTTGTGCTTGAGAAACTGTGTCCACAGCACATAGGACATGGGAGCAGCTCCCATCGGCAAACCCGGATGGCCGGAATTGGCTTTTTGGACAGCATCTACGGCCAAAAAACGAATGGTGTTGATACACAACTCATCCAAACGCTCCGTGGTCTTCGGGGTCAAGGTCGCGGTCATGAGATACCTCTACTAAATTTACTTTTGTCTAAAGGTAGTTTAACGTACCCCTGTCCGTGCTTGGGTTAAGCCAAGGTACTAACGGGATAAAAAGCGAGGGCTTCATAAATCTGGCGCATTTTGAGGCCGATCAACACTTGGAAGAAGCCCGTGCCATCGTTGGAGCCAGGAAATTCCGTGCGTTTGAGCAAGAGACTTGCCAATTCGCCATAGTGTTTTTCGGAGGTGCTGCGTAGTTTTTCTTCGAGATTGTGCGCGTCACGGGGCGGAAATTCGCCATCAATAGATAGAAAAGTCACCGCTTTACCAAAATACTGATCCTGCCCATAACAAAAGGTCAAGTCAGGGTCAGAGTTGGTAAATTTAGGCCGCCAGCACAGGTCAGAAATAGCTTGATCAAACAAGTAAGCTGGCTCATAGTTGGCAATGTTTTGTTGTTGAACCAAGCGGGCTTTGACGATTTTAATGCCCCCGGCTTTTTCGGGCAACTCGCTGGGCAAGATTTCTAAAATCACGTCAGCGTGTTCTTTTTGCGGATCGATGTAGGCCGTGAAATCAGGACGACGTGACTCAATCGCGCGCAGGACATCGTCATAGCTATGACCACGCTCTGCCATATCGCGTTGGATTTTCCACTGAATCTTGATCGCGTCACTAAGGTCAAAGTAGATTTTGAAATCTAGGACATTGCGTACTCGCTCATCATAAAAAGGATGGAGCCCTTCGACGATGACAATCGCGGTGGGTTCAATTTTTTCGGGTGGGTCAAGTTCCCCGGTTTCATGATTATAAATAGGCTTCATAATTGTCTCACCCCGCTTGAGAGCAGCCAATTGTTCTGCCATCAGGTCAAAATTATTGGCCCGTGGGTCGAGCGCTGTAATCCCGGTCACTTTGCGTTGTTTGCGATCCAAACAATGATAGTCATCTAAACAAATCGTCGTAATTAGGTCATCACTAAAGAGGTCACGTAAACGGCGCAAGAATGTGGATTTCCCACATCCACTGTCTCCGCCTACGCCAATCATCACAATGCGTTCAGGTTTCGTTGTCATGGGGTAATCTTCTCCACTGCGGTTCACGGTTTTTTTGGGCGTAAGCGCCTTTATATTACCAGAAATTGCACCATTGGCTACCGAATTACCCCTAGGAAGAGACTTCAGTTTCACCATCATTAATGATCCGCCACAATTGCTGTAAGCCTTTGCTGATACGCCGTGAAACGGTCATGGGTGAGAGTCCCAAACGTCGAGCCGCCTCAGTCTGGGTGAGATCCTGAAAAAAGACACATTCGATCAGCTCGCGAGTTGTCTCTTCTAGATGCGTCAGAGCTTGTTGGATATAAAGATAATCCTCTTGAGCCAAACAAAAACTTTGGTAACGGGCATCAGGTAGCAGATCCCCTAGACAAACTGCCCCGTCCTCTTGGCTGCTGAGCGCCATATCTAGGCTCAAAGGACTACGGTTGCGGCGGGCTAATTTAATCTCCGCTTGCTCCTGTGGTAAACAGTCCTCCAACGACTGTGCCAAATAACGACGGGGAATCCGGATCATCGCCGCACGATCACGCAGATAATGCTGCATCTCGCCCCGGATGTAGGGGACGGCAAAGGAACTAAAAGAATAGCCTAGGCTGAGGTTAAATTTTTCGATGGCGCGAATTAAGCCCAATGACCCGATTTGCACCATATCTTCGTAGGGTTCACCCGAGCAGCGTGTCATCTGATAAGCGACTTTACGTACTAGACCCATGTTGCAAGCTACTAATTTGTTGCGCAGGGGCACCGAAGGACAACCATGATACGTGTGCAAAAGTTCTAAATTGGTTAGGTTATGGGTAAGAGAACTACTATGCATGAGGAGATTACCTGGGGGAAAAGAGCAGAAATAATCTAAGCGCACAAACATGCTTGTAAGGCAATGAACTATTAATGCATAAATAATAAACAAATAAATAAAAAATTTCTTTAGTACAAAAATTCACATCAAGCTTTATTAAAATAATCGTCTAGCCACGATTTTGAGATAAATTACTAATTTAGCTTTTGTGTTATCGACCAGAAGCCGTAAGATGCGAGAAACCCGCTAAAATTACTTATGATCCGTTCATTTCTGTCTTCTGTGTTGCTGATAGCCCAGGCCATGATCCCGACCCCGCCCTCAGAACCCGTCTTTCAAGCCCAAGCTGTACGCTCTTTACCAGGGGGCTTAAATGAAATCCCAGTCTTTAATAGCAATAGTCCCGAAATTATCCAAAGCGGGGGGATTTTGCTGTCGACCTTCCCCCCGCAAGGTATGCAAGTACCCGAAGCCCATTTAAATTTTCCGCTTCAAGGAAGGTTTGATGTTTTTGCCCATCATGTGGCTCGGCCTAATACTTTAATTAACGGACGAACCCTGTATTTAGGTATCCTGCTGCATAATCCCGGAAAACGTCCTCTTACGATAGATATCCTAGCTGGGGCTAGCTATCTAACCCAGCCCGATGCACCTTTTATTGATTTGCCTGCTAGTGCTGAAAACTTGTTGGGTACGGTCTATGCTGGGCCCGGTAGTCGGGTGACCAATGATCTGCTGCGCGGCGTAAGGCCTGAGACTTGGCCCGGTCAATTAGTACTCGCACCCGGAGAGAGCCAAATGCTACTCAATCGTCCAATTCCTAATCCTCCAAATGGTTGTTCTAATTTAATTCAGGTGCGCAGTAGTAATGCCGTTTATGTGGCAAGCCTAGCGCGTTATGCCGATCTCGCGGAGGATGGCACCGAGCAACCACCGACCGTTACTGAATGGCAGACAACCTTGACCACAGGTGCTTTGGTTACCCCGCGCGATCTAGCCCCAACGCCACTAGAGCAAAAGGGAACCTTTGTTTATGGACGGGTGGCGGGTGTAGCCCGCGGATCAGCTTGGCAGGCCAAGCTCAGTGATGACCCTACAGGCGAAGATTTGACTATTCCCCAACCCGGCGCGGCGATTTCCTATGTCTTGAGTACGGCTAATTTCGGAACCTTGGGTACCAATCAAGTACAAAGTGCGCCAATGTTAGTGCGGTATCCCGATACGGCCTATCGCGCCCATGGTAATTATGGGGTGGCTTACAATCTCAACCTCCTGCTCAAAAATCCGACCGACCAGCCCCAAACCATCACCCTAGCGATCCAGTCTCCTCAAAAACCCCGTGAAGATAAAGACGAAGGCGGCTTACGTTTTTATGAACCTCCCAAGAAACAAGTAACCTATCGCGGTACAGTACGTCTACGTTATGACGACAGTCAAAATTTACCCCAAACGCGTTATGTGCATCTTGTCCAACACTTAGGCCAACAGGGCGAACCCCTAATTGAGCTGACCATTGCCTCGCAAGAGCGCCGCTTAGTACTGATAGATTTTCTTTATGCACCAGACTCTACTCCGCCACAGGTCTTAACTTTACGGACGTTGGCTACCCCCTAGGCAGTGGTAAAATCAACAAATAATCTTCGCTGAGTCAGGCTGTGGCTAGTTTTTGTTTGGGAACACGGGATTCGCAACTAGCGCTTGTACAGAGCGAATGGGTCAAAGCACAACTGCAACAAGCGCACCCAGATCATCACTTCACGCTGGAATCTATGAAGACCCAGGGTGACAAAATTTTGGATGTACCTCTAGCACAGGTGGGTGACAAAGGGCTTTTCACCAAAGAACTAGAACAAGCCATGCTCGAAGGCCGCGCTGATTTTGCCGTACATTCCCTCAAGGATTTACCCACAAATCTACCCGCAGGCTTGATTCTTGGTGCCATTACCCCCCGCGAAAATCCCGCTGATGCCCTAGTTTTGCATCCTAAACATGCTGGACTGACCCTGGATGACCTGCCGGATGGTGCCGTGATTGGGACATCTTCACTGCGACGTTTGGCACAATTACGCCATTATTACGGTCGGTTTGAATTTAAAGATGTACGTGGTAATCTCAATACCCGTCTCAAAAAACTGGATAGTGGGGACTATGATGGCCTGATTTTGGCAGTCGCTGGTATGAAACGCCTAGGCTGGGAAGACCGTATTTCTCAAGAACTCTCAGCAAAGATTTCTCTTCATGCCGTCGGTCAAGGCGCCTTGGGCATTGAATGCCGCGCCAATGATGCCGCAATGTTAGCGATTCTCCAAACCCTTGATGACCCTTTGACGAGTCTTACGTGTCGTGCCGAACGTGCGTTTTTACGAGCCCTTGAGGGTGGCTGTCAGGTTCCGATTGGGGTTAATTCCCACCTCAGTGACCAGGGCTTAGTCCTCGAAGGTATGGTAGCCAAAGTAGATGGTTCTTTACTGATCCGTGATCAGATTATGGGCGCGAGTACTGATCCCGAAAAAGTTGGTCAAGACTTGGCTCAAAAACTAATTGCTCAAGGTGCCAATGTGATCTTACAAGAAATTTACCAGCAACGTTAATTCTGGCTCAATCGTATTCAAAATATGTTCTGAATGCAATCACATTCTATTTTTGGTTGGCATTAATTGGACTCCCAAGCAAATTACTCGATTAGTGTGTTAGATTTTGCGGGAAACACATAGAGTATGCAAATAGAAATGTATCCTAAGGCACTTGCAATACTAATAAAATCTGGTAACATCAGTGCGAGCTTTGGGTCTAGTAAGCGCATAAATTCTTGCGTGCTTACTACTTGACTTTTTTCACAAATAAAGTTAAAAAACTTTTTTGTGTTGTGCATCAAGTTGCTGAGGGAATGACATGAAAAATCTAAAGAACACAACATCAAATTTTTGGCGCTATCTTGGCTTAGCGCTGCCACTACTTTTTTTTAGTTGCGCGTTGACACTTCATGCAGTAGCAGCAGCAACGCCTGGACTAGATACATCCTATTCTTATAGCTTCACAGATATGCGTATGATGCATTTACCGGGTTCACAGCGCTACTATATTGTCCATACCCCACCTAATTACAACCCCAGGAAATCCTATCCCTTGATTATGTTTTTACATGCAGGACAGTCTAATGCGCTGTCAGTTAGTAAAAAGGATGTTAACCTATCAGACTACGCTGATCAGTTAGCCAACTCAGGCCAACAATCCTTCATTGTGGTTTATCCCCAAGGTTATACCAGTAGTGCTGGCGGCTACTGGAATGCTTGGAATTGTGATGATGGCAGCGGTAATGGCATCAACGGCACGAATGTCACGGCCTGCACAGGTGATGCTTATGAGGCAGGAAGTGATGATGTCAGTTATCTCAATACTGTTTTAGATAATGTACAGACTCAGTACAGTGTCGATACCAAACGCGTTTATGCAATGGGGCACTCCAATGGTGCTGGGATGACCCATCGCTTGGGCTGTGAACTATCGGATCGCATTGCCGCTATTGCCCCCATCGAAGGCACGACCAAGATGGCTCCTTGCACTCCCACCGCCAATTCGATGCCTATTATTGAATTTGCTAGTTTGACTGATCCTAACTCAGTGTATTGCGGCGGTCTGGCAGATACCTCAATTAGCTATACGCTCGGAGCCTTACCCGGCATCAGTCAAACCTGTGCGAGTAACTTAGCTCAGGTTAATTTGGGAACTGGGGTCTGGCAGGGTATCAATACCTGTAGTAAAAATATGACTCAGACAAATTTTGTCAATCTCAATCCCTCTTCATTGGACAAACAAGAAGTATTACCCAACTATCAAGTATCGTCCTATCTGAGTTGTGCGGTAAGTGGGGCAGTCCGTCTTTATACTCTTCAAAGAGCACCTCATACTTGGCTGTATAGTTTCAATACCCTAGTGGTTGATTGGCGCATAGAAGCTTGGAATTTCTTCAAAACCAAATCACGGTGAGCTACTAACCATTTTGCTAGGCGTATCACTTATGGCACAATAGCCCCATGCAAGAGTTTGAATTATTTTGTACCTTGGCTGAGCAGGGTAATTTTATCCCTCTCTACCGCGAACTACTCGCCGACCTCGAAACGCCTGTGTCTGCTTGGATCAGAGTAGGGCAAAAAGGTCGCTATGGATTTTTACTCGAATCAGTAGAAGGTGGCGAACGTCTAGGCCGTTACAGTTTTTTGGGTACAGACCCGTTATGGACATTGACGCAGCAGGGCGACGTTTGTGAGCAGCATTTGCGCACGGGTGAAGTCAAAACCTATCATGGCAATCCTTGGCAGACCCTAGAAGCCTGTCTTGCTGACTACCGCCCGGTATTACGACCCGAGTTACCACCAGCGCTAGGGGGATTATTTGGATTTTGGGGCTACGAATTAATTCGCTGGATCGAGCCGCGTGTCCCGGTGCATAGGGCGACACAGGGACTGCCGGATGGCATGTGGATGCAAGTGGATCAGCTGTTAGTTTTTGATCAGGTCAAGCGCAAAATTTGGGCGGTGGTCTGGGCCGATACCCGTACTGGTGATTTGGCAAACGTATTTGCTCAAGGTCAGGAGCGGCTCAACCACCTCGTCAACCAACTACGTCAACCTCGAGCCGAACAATGGCCAGTTTTAGACTGGCAACAGCAAATATCCAGTCCTCAGCCAACCAGTAATTTTACCCAAGCTGAATTTATAGCAGCAGTGGAGCAAGCTCAAGCCTACATTCGGGCAGGAGATATTTTTCAGGTGGTGCTCTCTCAACAGCTCAAAGTGGCTTATACCCAAGACCCGTTTACGCTCTACCGGACTTTGCGGGTCGTTAATCCTTCGCCCTTTATGGCATTTTTTAATTTTGGTGATTTTCAACTGATTGGCTCTAGTCCCGAAATCATGGTCAAACTAGAGCGTACAACCACAGCTACTCTAGCGACCGTAAGGCCCATTGCCGGAACCCGCCCGCGTGGTAAAACGGCAGCTGAAGATGCGGCTTTTGCCCAAGATTTGTTGGCAGATCCCAAGGAGATAGCTGAACATGTGATGTTAGTTGACCTAGGGCGCAATGATCTAGGCCGCGTCTGTCAGCCGGGAACCGTAAAAACAGACGAATTGATGACGATTGAATGCTATTCCCATGTCATGCACATTGTCAGCAATGTCACCGGAGAGTTATTGCCCGATAAAACAGCATGGGATCTATTGCAGGCTTGCTTTCCGGCAGGCACCGTCAGTGGCGCGCCCAAAATTCGAGCGATGGAGATTATCCACGAACTCGAACCAGTGGCACGGGGTCCTTATGCGGGGGCTTATGGCTATTACAGTTTTGATGGACAACTTAATACTGCCATTACGATTCGGACGATGGTTGTGTGCGATCAGACCTTAACGGTGCAAGCGGGTGCAGGCATTGTCGCTGATTCGATTCCTACGCTCGAATATGCCGAGACATTTAATAAAGCCCGTGCTCTTCTTGAAGCCTTGCGTTATAGCTGGTGAAGTAGGTTAAGATATACGCCATCAGAACTACTGAGTTGTAACCGTGACTAAATTTATTTTTGTGACTGGAGGCGTAGTTTCTTCCATCGGCAAGGGCATTGTGGCAGCGAGTTTGGGGCGTTTACTCAAGTCACGAGATTTTTCTGTTTCCATTATCAAACTAGACCCCTATATCAACGTTGATCCCGGTACGATGAGTCCTTTTCAGCACGGTGAGGTTTTTGTTACCGATGATGGAGCAGAGACGGATTTGGACTTGGGACATTATGAACGCTTTACTGATACGTCTATGTCAAAACTCAACAATGTCACGACCGGGGCGATTTATCAAGCTGTCATCAACCGTGAACGTCGGGGCGACTATAACGGGTGTACGGTGCAGGTTATCCCGCATATCACCAATGAAATCAAAGAACGTATCCAACGGGTCGCCCGCAATACCCATCCTGATGTCGTCCTCGTCGAAGTCGGTGGTACCGTCGGCGACATTGAATCTCTGCCCTTTCTCGAAGCAATCCGTCAATTTCGCAAAGATGTGGGTCGCAATAATGCGCTTTATCTGCATGTCACGCTGATTCCTTATATTCCTTCTGCCCATGAGATGAAATCTAAACCAACCCAACATTCAGTTAATGAGTTGCGCTCAATCGGGATTCAACCAGAAATTTTGGTCTGTCGTTCGGATCGACCGTTACCCCAAGGTTTAAAAGAAAAAATTTCTAACTTCTGTGATGTCGATACTGCCTCGGTCATTAGCTGTCAGGATGCTGCGAGCATTTATGAAGTACCACTCAATCTCGAGCGTGAGGGTCTAGCAGAACGGGTTATCGAACTGCTCGGTTTACCAAAACGAGATCTAGACTTGAGCGATTGGGAACGCTTGGTAGCGAAAATGTCAACACCCAAGAAGAAACTGACCATTGGCATTGTGGGCAAATATGTCCAATTATCCGATGCTTATATTTCTGTGGTCGAAGCCCTGCGCCATGCGGCGATTGAGCAAGATGCCGAAGTAGAAATTGCTTGGATTAACGCCGAAGATATCGAAAAACAAGGGGCAGATTATTATCTCAATACCTTGAATGCTGTGGTAGTCCCGGGTGGATTTGGGACACGTGGCATTGATGGCAAAATTCAGGCGATTCGTTATGCTCGCGAGAATCGCCTACCGTTTTTGGGACTGTGCTTAGGGATGCAGTGTGCCGTGATCGAGTGGGCGCGTAATGTGGCGAACCTACCCCAAGCTAATAGCACCGAGTTTGATAAAGATACGCCCAATCCTGTGATCTCGCTGTTACCTGAGCAAGAAGACATCACGGATATGGGTGGTACGATGCGCTTGGGTCTGTGGGCTTGTCGCATTGCGCCTAATTCTTTGGCGGCGAATTTGTATAAAGAAACTGTAACCCTAGAGCGTCATCGCCATCGGTATGAGTTTAATAATGCCTACCGCCGTCAGTTATTGGATTCGGGCTATCGCTTGAGTGGGCTATCGCTTGATGGACGCCTAGTCGAAATGGTGGAATTAACCGGACATCCTTATTTTATTGCAAGCCAATTTCATCCAGAATTCCGCTCGCGTCCCAATACGCCCCATCCTTTATTCTCGGGTCTGCTTAAAGCTGCTCTAGAATATACGCCTGTTCCCAAAGCTGTGATCATGCTATCGATGAAGCGTTCTTCTAACCTATAAAAAAATCGGTCTCATCAGTTAATTGGACGCCTACGATAGGCACCGTTGTAGCTCATTTGATTGACACTTTGTTGGACTTCACCACAGTTTTGACTAGATTGCCGCGCCCGTTGCCGGGCAGCTTGGAAAATACTGTCATTGTTATAGGCAAGACCATTGGTAGGAATACCACAGTTCTCTGCTGCACCAAAAAGATTACCCGCAGTATCACCATTATCGCCAATATAGCCACTGCTGTTGTTGTAGGCAATCTGACTGATGGTGCGTTGGACTTCGCCACAGTTTTGGCGAGATTGCCTGGCTCGTTGCCGGGCATTTTGAAAATCAGGGCTATTGCTATAACTCAAGCCATTGGTAGAAATACCACAGGATTCTGCTGCTCCGTACAAATTACCATCACCATTACTCAGTCCACCTTGGCTAGAGGCAGATTGACGCATAGTTTGTTGAACTTCTGAACAATTTTGTCGAGAACGCCGTGCCGTAGTACGAGCATTTTGGAAAATAGGACTGTTGCTAAAGCGCAAACCCCCAGTAGCTAGAGCACATACTTCAGCTGCTCCGTAGAGATTGCCATCTTGACGAAGACCCGCATGGGCAGGCAGTGAGACTAGACTCCATCCCGATATGATAAAAAGCAAACTGAATAAGCGAGGAAATTGCATGTCACTTTCCATTATCTATATTGCTGAACTATAGCATAGGCAATCTGACGGGGAGATGATTGCAAAAGCGATATGACAAACCCTTAGCATTAAATATGTGCAATTTGATTCTTTATAGGCGCACTAACTGCTTAAGAATAAGTAATAATTTGGGCAAAAAATCTTCACCCATCGTCAGATAAGTAACGTGTTTAGTATTGATAGCAGTGGCATCTAAAGTAGTTAGGAGTAAATGTTTACAACTATGCGTCAACATTAAATTTAGGCCGAGATGTTCACCACTACCCCGAAAATCCGTCCGCAAACCAACAATAGGCAAACCTTTGGCGTAGGCATAGCCCATCTCAAAACAACTTCCAGAATCCGCATCAGTTCCATCCAAAATCACCAATACCAAATTTGCCCCTTTGAGTCCAGTGATGCAAATATCGTATAAGGCTTGTGGTTGGGTAACGCCAGCACAGGCTTGTTGTGGCAAATAAACACTACAGCCAGCAACCCGCAATTGCTCAGCTAAATGCTGATTAAAAGTGGTTTCGGCTTGGGTAAATAGCGGGCCAGCTAGATAGATCCAAGGTTGATCTACATTAGGCAAACTTACCGGGTCGGCTATGAGATTACCTTGTTTAGCAATAGTGGGCTCTGCGATAGGCAAACTAATATCATCAGCCTGGAGATTACGTTGATGAGAGGCAGCCACAGCAAGTCGGTCACAGCGTTCATTTTCAGGATGTCCACTATGACCGCGTACCCAGACGAACGTAACGCGATGGTAGGCACACAAGGCTAATAAAGTTTGCCACAAGTCAGGATTGAGCGCAGGTTTTTTATCAGGTTTGATCCAGTTACGGGCTTGCCATTTTTTTGCCCAACCGAGGGTAATCGCATCAATGACGTATTTAGAATCGGAGTAAACCACTACTTGGCTCGAGATAGGTAGGGCTTCTAAACCCTTGATCACCGCCATCAGTTCCATACGATTATTGGTTGTGTGCTGGTAGCCTCCCGATAGTTCCTGTTCGCCCTCAGGCAGTTTGAGTATGGCTCCATAGCCGCCGGGACCCGGATTACCAGAACAAGCCCCGTCCGTATAAAGATGAATGGTTTGGTTCATGAGGCAGAATTTTTGACCGTGCGAAATCCTTGAGCATTGAGTTTGTCGCAGAGGGCGGCTGCATTGACCCCAGCCTTAAAGGCGCCTACTTGTAAGCAGATTCCTTTACCGCAAGGGCGTGTTACTGCGCCAGGGAATTTTCGTTTAAGCGCTACGCCTTCGGAGGCATTACGCGCCACGATATAGACGCGAGATACGCCGGCACCGCTAGAGGGCATGGTGGGTGATTTGAAGGCAACTCTCTCGACAGGTTTGACCTTAACTTTTTTGGGAGCTACGGGTTTGGGAGCAGGTGTCTGGGCGACAACTAGAGGTACTTTTTGTTTTTTGGGTTTCCAAACGGGCTTAGGTGATTGAGGTGTTTCGGCCAGTACGGGTGTGACTTGGGGTGGCTTTACGCGGGCTTTACGCTTTGGTGTGACTGCGATGATGGTTTTTGGCTTTGGCGCAACGACTTTTTCGAGTGGCGGTGCAGCATTTAGGGCAATAACTTGAGGTTTTGGTTCCGCTAGGGCAGCCCCAACTACCACAGGCCTGGGCGTTGGGGGGCGAACTTTTGGCTTTTCAAGCGCGGGAGCCACAAATTTAGGTTCAGGTGGTTTTTCGGCAAGCACTGGGGCAACAGGTTCTGGCTTAGGTTTTTCGACAATGACAGGTTTTGGTGCAATAGAGGCTACTGGTCTAGTGGCAATGACCACTGGTTTAGGTTGCTTTTGTGTCGCTTGGGGTGCGACTGGCATATTTAAAGCCGCCACTTCAGTAGGAGATGAGCTTAGATTATTGGAGAGAATATTGACGCCCTGATAGCCAATAAAACTACCAATACCAATCATGCCCACAATGCCAGAGGCCCAGAGTACTTGGCTCGGTAGATGGAACCTGCCGCCTGCTTGCTCGGGATTATCGCCAGCGAGACTTCCCAAGAGGTTCTTCTCTGGCTTGTTACCCTGTTGGGTGTACCATTGACCAAAGCTGCGGCGTTCACCCTCTAGATCAAATTCTAAACCTTGCAGTGCTGTACACAATTGCTCGCCAAGCATAGCCTGAGGAGGCCAGCAGATATTACGCAAATCTAAAGGCAAGGTGTCAATCACAAAGTCACGGGCTTGATTAAGTGAATCTTCTAGATGTTCTAGTTGAACAGACCACTGCTGATCATTCATCCAGCTTTTGATTTGGGGTAGTGACCATTGATAGACATCATGGAGCACCAAGACAAACCGTTCGGGCGGCGGTAATTGCTGTAACGCTGAATCCAAATAGCCCATCACTACGGGATTTTCGGTGGTGCTATTGGTTAAAAGTTTTTGATTGCCCCGCAAAATTTGTGCCAGGGTATCGGCACTTAACACAGTTAACCAGCTAAGAAATTTACTTTCTTGAGTATTCAAACGTTCTAAGCGACGGCGTACCTGAATCCAGACGGTGGCAGCCATGACTTTAGATTGTGGACTAGAGCCTACGATTGATTCAACCAAAGGGCGATGACGACAATCAAGACAGAGTAAGTAGCGGCCTTCTTTTGGCTTACTGAGCGCGTTACTGACAAGCTGTTCATCGCTTAACTCACGTAACTGTAATAAAATATCCGATTGACAAATAGGGTCAGTGGCACGATTACTACGGGAGTCTCGGGCTATCATGTTTTTTTCCACTACGGTATGTAATCAAGTTCGGAGGGCATGTCTATATTACCAAAAAGTTTCCTAATAGCAAAAAAACCCTCGGTTTCGAGGGTTTTTTCGTTAATTAAGTCAGGTAGTCTTCTTAGAAAGTGAAGACAGCACGCAACGTACCGATGGTGATCGTCGGGTTGTTGATGTTGTTACCATTGAGGATAACCTGGAGATCAGGGGTCAAGGTCAAGCGGTCACTCAAGGGGAACTTATAGAACACTTCGATATCGTTCTCAGTGCTGTTTGGTTCCGCAAGTACGATACCATTAAGGCCAAACCGACCACGAGGAGCTTGACCGAAGGCCGCACCTAGCACTGCCCCTGGCGCAATGAAATCACCAATGTTGGCACCAACTGCCCAAGCATTTTGGTAGACTTCACCACCAGTAAAATCGTAGGAAGTTCCAAAGTTATAGCGACCAAAGATACCAAAACTAGGAGCTACAGCCCATTCTGCGTTGGCTCCACCGTATACACTGCCAATTTTGTTAACAATGTTAGCCGTGTAATCTAACTTCAGTTTGGCAGTGCCAGCGCGGAATTCCGCTTCTAGGGTCGTAGTATTGCCATCTCCCGTGAAGCCACCGTTACCAAAGGAGAGCCCACCTTTGGAAGCGATGTAAATACCACGCAGGCTGAAGGCATCACTAACCGCCCAATCGAATCCACCACCAGGACCAGCGAAGATAAATGTGGTCAGGGGATTGTTGATGAAGAAACCACTAGAGAAGTCTGCTTCTTCGTTGTTAGCAAAAGAGTTGGTGTCAAAAGACTCGAAGATATCAACGCGAGGTCCAACAAAGATGCGGAAGTTGTCGCCGAAAATCGGGGTTACGTACCGTATTTTGTCAAAGGTAACGTTGCTCAAGCCGTTGGTAGGAGCTGTACCAATACCCGAACCGTCAAAGGTACCACCACCCAAGCTAGGAGGAGCGGCTGCATAGAATAAAGTTCCCAAACCACCAGCGATACCACGATAGGTTGAGGATATATCCTGACCACTAACGCCACGCAAGCGGATTAAGAGTTCATCTTTGCCGGAGAAGGTAGAACGTAAGTTCAAAGTTGTCCGAGCTACAAACGTAGTGTTGGCTGCACTGCTTGAAGACACGGTACCATCGGAGTTAATGAAGTCTGCGCCACTACTCGTACCACCACCTTGCACTGCCATGACCACAGAACCATCTAATTTGGTTGTGGTAGAGAACTGCTTAGATTCAAGTTCTTTGGTTTTGGCTTCGAGGGCATCCACACGACCACGTAAGGTAGCTAGTTCAGCCGCAAATTCTTCTTGTAAGCGTTGTAAGGCAGCGAGGTCATCTTTGCTAACTTTGTCGGCCAAACCAGCAGAAATCAGCTCGTTGACTTTCTCTAAGCAAGCATTCAAACCAGCTGCGAATTCATAACGGGAGGTAGGCTTGTTACCCAAGTATTTTTTGGAAGGATAGCCTTCGATACAACCATAGCGTTCGACCAAGGATTTCAAGGATTGGAAAGCCCAGGTATTAGGATCAACATCGGTCAACTCGGAAACCGAACTCACTTGACCTACTGCACCAGCACCCAAACCTTGGGAATATTGGTCAATAGTTGCAGAATCCGTCTTTTCCGCTTGGACGGGGGCAACGGCGGTTAACAAAGACAGGCTTAAAACACCTGCTAGTCCCATCAGTACCGAAAATTTACGCATGAACCTCTCCTCACAAAATTTCACACATTTAGGAAATACTATGATTCCCCTGATAACTAAGATACCGCAGTCTTTCGGATTGAGCAACGGTTTTAAGCAAATTTTAGTAAGCAAACATACACAAATTGTCAGATTAGAGCACCAAAGCGGCTGGATCAACCAAATTTTTAGCACGTGGCTCAAATTCTCCCCAGATACGAACCTCAGCGTGTAGATCGATGCCCCAGTGCTCTTCGACCTGATCATGCATATACTTCATCAAGTCCCAAACGTCTTGAGCGCAGGCGTGATCGTAGTTGAGAATGAAGTTGGCATGTTGTTGCGCTACTTCAGCCCCGCCAAGGCGATAGCCCTTAAGCTGACACCGTTCGAGTAGCCAACCCGCTGCGTGTGAAGCCGGATTGCGAAAGACACTACCACAATTAGGTAGCCCTTGAGGTTGGGTTTGACGCCGATGGTGATTATAGGCTTCGAGCTGTTGAATTAACTGCTGTGGTTCATGTCTAGGCTGCAGTTTTAGGTCTGCGGCAACCACGATTAAGTCTTGCTGCTGCTGTAATGCCGAAAACCGATAACCGAAATTTAATTCTCGCGCACTCAGGTGATGGAGCTGACCTGCGCGATCCACTACCTGTACGCCCGTTATGAGTTGGGCTATCTCCCATTGATGCGCCCCAGCATTCATAAATACAGCCCCACCCACAGAACCAGGAATGCCCACAGCCCACTCTAGTCCGTGCCAACCCCTACGCGCACTGAGCAGAGCCAGTTTGGCAAGAGCTTCGCCTGCGCCAACACTCAGCGTGCCTTCATGCCAAGTGATGCCCTGAAGTTGCCTGAGATTGAGGACAAGACCCGCTATGCCCCGGTCACTGACCAACACATTAGTGCCTGCCCCCATCACCGTAACGGGTATCTGCCGTTCTTGTGCCCAAGCCAAGGCTTGCTGTAACTCAAGCACTGAGTGGGGTTGATCCAGCCATTGTGCCGCTCCGCCGACGTGATAGGCAGTCAAGGGAGCCAAAGAGACTTGCGCTTGCGGAATATACATCAGTCCGGTAGTAACTGGGTAATCACGGCATTAATATTACCAGCCCCCAAAAACAATGCCAGATCACCAGGGCGCAAGATCTGGGGTAAAAAGGCGCGCACGGCGGCTAAGTCCACACAGTAATGTACCGAAGGGTGCTGTGCTGCTACCGCCTGAGCCAAGTCTTGACCACTGATCCCCTGCACATTCTCTTCGCTAGCTGCATAAATATCCGTCAAAACCACACAGTCTGCCTGAGCAAAACAGGTCACAAATTCGGCAAATAAGCCATGGGTACGGCTATAACGGTGGGGCTGAAAAATGGCTACAACGCGTCTGCCCGACAAACATGCCGATTGCAAGGTTGCTCTAATCTCAGTGGGATGATGGGCATAATCTTCAATGTAGAGAATATCGTTGACCTCACCGCGTTTTTGAAACCGACGCTTAACGCCTGTAAAGCGCCCTAAACTCTCCTGAATTTGTCCAAAACTCATACCTAATTGCCGCCCCACTGCGAGCACTGCTAAGGCATTACTGAGATTATGTGCCGCCGGCACTTGCAGGTATAAAGTCCCGAGCTGCTGCCCATGCTCATAGACATCAGCGGTGGTGCTATCCCATTGGTAGGTAATGTTATCTACGGTGTAGTGCGCTTGAGGATGCTGTTTGAGACTATAGCCTAGCCAAGGGATGTCCTGATTGGTCAGATGCTCAAGGATCTGTTCGTCATCTAGACACAAAACGGCCTGCTCACTTTGGCGTATGTATTGCTGGAAGGCTTGGACAATTTCATTAAGATCTTGGTAATGATCCAGATGATCGGCTTCGATATTGGTCACAATCGCGATGTGCGGATAAAACCTAATCAAAGAACCATCGGATTCATCTACCTCCGCAACCAGATATTCACCACGACCATAGCGGGCGTTACCTCCGAGTACCGGAATATCGCCGCCTACCATCACCAAGGGATCAAACTCCTGCTCCGTCAACAAACAGGCCAACATACCGCTCGTGGTCGTTTTACCATGGGTTCCCGAAACGCCTAGGGTTTTGTGGCCTTCAGCGAGTAGCGCGAGCACCTGAGCGCGATGTAACAAAGGCAAGCCGTGGGCTTGGGCGATGATCACCTCGGGGTTTTTGGGGTCAATGGCTGTCGAGTAAACTACGCGCTGTACTCCGTTTGGAAAAGGTTGAATATTCTCGGCACAATGTCCGAAGTGAATGGTAACCCCCAGTTTTTTGAGACGGCGCGTTTGTGCGTTTTCTTGTAAATCAGAACCAGAAACCTGAGCTCCTTGTTTGACCAGTAAATAAGCTAGAGCCGACATCCCAATGCCGCCAATTCCGATAAAATGCCAAGCTTCCTGCACAGCGCAGGCTGGTGTTGTTTGCTCCACTCCAGTCACCATCACAAATTTTAAGGGGGGGTGTATACAGTTAATCCCGAGTGTAATATACCGCACTCTGCTAAACCTGTCGCTATGTATCCTCACATAGTAAAATTTAAACCGCCGCGCCGCTGTTGTTGACCATGGCTTAAAATAAAGATCAACTCCTTGAGCATCTTTCATTGTTTGATCGCGAACAAGTCCTCGACTGGCTCAAAACTGCCGTGCCCCGTCATCGTCTGCAACACATCTTGGGGGTCGAAAAAACGGCAGCTCAGTTGGCCTATCACCATCATTTGGATATGGCTAAAGCTGCTCGGGCTGGGCTTTTGCATGATCTGGCTAAATACTACGGCGCTCAAAAATTGCTGTCTGAGGCAATACGGTATCACATTCCTCTCGATCCAATTACGCGGGCTAATCCGCATCTTTTGCATGCGCCTGTCAGTGCAGCTGTAGCCCAAGAACTTTTTGATGAACAAGAGGACGATGTTTTGCAGGCTATCGCCAACCACACCTTAGGTGAACCGGGTATGGATAATCTGAGTTGTGCCCTCTACGTAGCAGATTGGATTGAGCCGATGCGCACAGGTGAAGAACTCGTTGCCATGCGTGCCATTGCCTTTACCGACCTAAAAAAAACAGTTCTACTCGGCTGTAATGCCACAATAGAAGAATTACTGGCTCAGGAACGCCCGATTCATCCACGCACCATAGCGACCCGCAACTGGTTGATTTCTCTAATCAGTTGATTTCCCTTTCATGACAGGAGTTTGTTAGCCCTTGGATGTAGAAAAGTTTACGACCGTTATTGCTCAAGCTGCCGAAGAAAAAAAAGGCAGTGAAATTATTCGCATCGAAGTGGGTAAGGTCTCAGTAATCGCCGATTATTTTGTGTTGATTACTGCCCAGTCACGCCCCCAAGCCCGCGCTATTGCTGCGAGTATCAGTGAGACGGCTTTTATCGAAGATATACCCTTGCGCCATGGTGAAGGCTCCGGTGAAGGTAGCTGGGTAGTACAAGATTATGGCATTGTCATTGTGCATATCTTTTTGCCCCATGAGCGCAATTTTTATCAACTCGAAAATTTCTGGATTCAAGCGCCGCGCCACGCCTGGATCACAGGCGAAGTCGGAGATTGGGAAGAGACGACGGCGTTACCTGTCGCTCGTCGCTCTAGTGAGCTATTGGCAGAAGATGACTGGGATGAAGAAGAAGATGAGTTTGAGGTGTAGAGCCTAGCTGATGTTGCCCAAACACCATCGCATTCGCAAAAATAACCAGTTTCAGGCTGCTTATCGTCAAGGTAAACGCTTTAGCAGTCCTTACTTTACGGTATATCGTCAGACCCGTTTGGGTGAGCCGCTACGGGTGGGTATTGTGACCAGCAAAAAAGTCGGTAACGCGGTCACCCGTAACCGCATCCGCCGTCTAATTAGAGAAGTTTTACGTTTGCGATGGTCGGAATGGTCAGCGGGGTTTAATCTGGTGATAGTCGTCCAGCCCAGTGTGGCAGGGATGACCTTTCAGCAAGTTAATACAGAGTTAGAGACGCTATTGCAAAGGGCAGAGGTAGCCAGTGGCCATTCAAGAGGACGTGATTTATGAGGGACGTCCCCATGTGGGGGATCTCATTGTTAATACCATCTTATTGGGAACGGTGATTTGGGTCGTATTTTGGGTCGGAGCAGTGATTAATTATGCGTTTACCCGCTATCGCTTTACCAATCGTCGGATCACAGTCGAAGGCGGCTGGCAGGGGCGCAATCGCACGGATGTGGTCTATCGCGAAGTACGATCCATTCAGCCGATTGCCACAGCTCTGATTGGCGCAATTTTTGGCTACGGAACTCTGCTTATCACCCTGCAAGATGGCGCTAAACTTGAGCTTAAAGCTGTTCCCAAGTTTCGGGAGATTGCGGACTTTGTCCAAGAAAAAATTGACACGTATGTAGATAAAAAACCCAAGTCTGCGACGAAACGTTAAGATGTCTAGAGAAGCCCTGCGCTAGGTCACGATGGATTTTGGTATCGGTTTTTTGACCAACAGCATCATGCTGCCGATTTTAGACTTTTTCTTCCGCTTTTTTGGAAGTTATGGTTTGGCGATTGTATTGCTGACCTGCGTGGTAAAGGGAGCCTTGTGGCCCCTTGGTGCTGCCAGTATTCGTAGTATGCGCAAAATGCAAGTGGTACAACCGATCCTGGCCAAACGTACCGAAGCCCTCAAATCTCAACATGGCGATGACCCCCAGCAGCTACAGCAGGAGCAAATGGCTCTCTACAAAGAACTTGGGGTTAATCCTTTAGGGGGATGTCTGCCGATCTTGGCGCAGATGCCAATCTTTATCGCGTTGTTTGCCACCTTACGGGGTACGCCTTTTGCTGACCAGCAGTACCAAATGAAAGTACAAGTTGTAGCCGCCACTGAACAGGTACAGTACAAAGACCAAAGTTCTTCTCACAATATTTATTTGGATGGTAAGACCCATGTCCCGGTTTTTATCCGTCCTAATGAAGTCAAGCTGCCTATGGGTAAGAGTTTTAGCTATCAATTACTCAAGCTCGAAGGCGGTAAAGAGCAACCATTTACCGAAAAACCCGGTGGTCGTGATGTGTATTGGAAAGTATTAAGTGGCGGTGAAAACGTCAAAGTCGTCGGCAATACGGTGACTGCTCTTAAAGAAGGCAATGCTGTTGTTGATGCCTATATCCCCGGTATCGCCTCAGATAAAGGATTTCTCTTTATCCAAGGCTTAGGCCGCTCGGGTTTGACCGGGCCGGATGGGAGCATCCATTGGGATATTGGTCTGATGATGGTCATTTTTGGAGTAACACTGTGGCTCTCTACGGAGCTTTCATCCCGTAATAATCCCAGCATGTCTGACCAGCAAAAACAGATTAGTAAATTTACGCCATTGATTGTGATGACGAGTTTTTTCTTTTTCCCTTTACCGGCGGGCGTTTTTATCTATATGATCATCTCTAATCTGTTTCAGTTAACCCAAACCTTCGTGCTTTATCGTGAAGCGTTACCGGAGAGTATCCAACGCCTCAAAGACGAGGCTGAACAAGCGCTCCAGCCCAAGCCCAGCCTACCTTTTGAAAAAAACACCCGTCGGAAAAAGAAAAAATGACCCAATCTGCTACCTTAACAGCCTCAGCATGGCTTGAAAAACTCTTATCACTTATGGGTCTCGAAACCCGCGTTTTAGCCCAAGATTTGGCAGATAACCATCAGTGGCTCGAAATTGATGCCCAACCCTTTAGCCCAGAAATTGGGGAAGCGTTACTGGGCAAAGAAGGCACAACCCTTGATTCACTGCAATTTTTGGTGAATACCCATTTCAACTTAGACCGTCCTGAAGGCCAAGAATATGCCTATACCGTTGAATTGCTAGGATTTCGTGCCCAGCGTCATCGTGAACTCTTAACCATGGCAGAAACTGCCGTAGCAGCCGTGCGCACTACCGGGCAGGAGTACGTGTTTGGGGCGTTGCGCGCGGCAGAACGCCGTCAGCTACATCAGATTTTGAGTAGTGAAACGGAATTATTTACCTTTAGTCGCGGTAAAGAACCAGAACGTTTTTTGGTGCTCTCTCCCCAAGCTGAAGCTCTGCCGGAAATGTCATAACGAGGCGCATGATGGTCATTACAGCAACCCTCGAACGGTAGAAACATATGCGGATTGCCGTAGACGCCATGGGCGGTGATTATGCACCAGAAGAAATCATTCTTGGTGCACTCCAGGCTCAACAGCGTTACGGGGTGGAGTTAGTACTAGTTGGGCAACAAGAAGTGATTGAGCCGCTACTCAAGCAATACAATGCGCCAGTTCGAGGTATTGAGTTAGTAGATACAGACCAGATCATCGAGATGGGTGAAGAACCCGTCGAGGCGATCCGCAAAAAACGGCGTGCTTCTATTAACCTGATCATGGATCAGGTCAAACAGGGCAATGCTCGTGCTGCGGTCACAGCGGGTAATACGGGCGCGGCGATGGCTTCAGCGCTCCTCAAATGGCGTACCCCCTCAGGGATTTTGCGTCCGGCAGTGGGAGCTTTACTGCCGACAGTGGTGCCGCGCAAACCCGTACTGCTCTTAGATGCCGGAGCCAATGTGGATGCTCGTCCTAAGATGCTCGAACAGTTTGCATTAATGGGATTTCTCTATTCTCGTCATGTTTTGGGCGTTGCTAATCCGCGCATCGGACTACTCAATATTGGTGAAGAAGCCGGTAAAGGTAATGAACAAGCTCTCGAAGCCTATCATTTACTTATGGCGAATCCGGCTATTCCCTTCGCGGGTAATTGTGAAGGGCGCGATGTCTTGCAGGGACGGTTTGATGTGGTCGTGACTGATGGCTTTATGGGCAATGTATTGCTCAAGTTTGCTGAAGGGGTGGGCTTAGTTGCCATGCAGATTCTCAAAGAAGAATTGTTGCAGGGACTGACGGGTACTCTGGGCGCGATGCTGCTCAAGGATAATCTGCTGAGAGTCAAGCAGCGTATGGACTATGCCGAATATGGCGGTGGGCTATTATTGGGGGTTAATGGCGTTTGTATCATCACGCATGGCAGTTCACGGGCAGTTGGGGTTGCCAATGCCCTGCGTCTAGCCAAAGAAGCCGTTGATAACCGTGTCCTCGATCGCATTCAGGAGAAACTTACGTCCTCATGACCCAGCCCAGTCTGCGAGGAGTCGAATTTACGGGCGCAGGGATGGCGGTACCCGAACTTTGTTTGACCAATGACCAGTTAGCTCAGTTTGTAGATACCTCTGATGATTGGATTTATTCACGCACCGGGATTCGTGAACGCAGAATTTTGACGGCAGAGCAAAGTGTCCTAGATCTCGCCCAGGCTGCTGGTGAACAGGCACTTGCTCAAGCTGGATTGACAGCTGAGCAGTTGGATTTGGTGATTTTGACGACGAGTACCCCTGATGACTTGTTTGGTAGTGCCAGCAAATTAGCCCTACGCCTCGGTGCGACCAGAGCCGTAGCTTTTGATCTGACAGCAGCCTGTACTGGCTTTATATTTGCTGTGGTGACTGCTGCCCAATATTTACAAACAGGTGTCTATAACAAAGCCTTGGTGGTAGCAGCGGATGCCCTGAGTCGACGTACAGATTGGCAAGACCGTAATACCTGTGTGTTATTTGGCGATGGGGCGGGTGCCATGGTCTTAGAACAGGCGCAAACCAATGCCTTACTTGGTTTTGAGTTGCGCTCAGATGGACGTGGGGCGCAGATGTTGACTATCACAGCGGCAACGCAAGCCCTGGTCTTGACGGAAGATATTACGGTAAGTAGCCAACACTATCAACCGATCACGATGAATGGACGCGAAGTCTATCGTTTTGTGGTAACCGGTGTACCAGAAGTGATCGAAAAAGCACTCCACATAGCTGGTATTGCGCCGCATCAGGTGGCTTATTATTTTTTGCATCAGGCCAATCAACGCATTCTCGACGCGGTCGCCCAACGGTTAAATCTGCCCTCCGAGCGGTTTCCATCGACTTTGGCGCGGTATGCCAATACCTCAGCGGCTTCAATTCCAATCTCGCTTAGGGAATGGCTCGATCAGGGATTGGTCAAAACCGGTGACACACTGGTTTTCTCGGGATTTGGGGCGGGGTTTACCTGGGGCGCATTGGTGTGTCGGTGGGGACGCCAGTGAATTTTTATACATGGGTGGGTGGATGATGCTAGCTGACTTTCAAGTGTACGATCATGACTTATCGGCTGCAGCGGCACAGACCTATGCTCAAGATGTAGTCTTAGCCGTGGATACGGAGACCATGGGCTTAATTCCACGTCGGGATCGTTTGTGTCTCGTCCAATTATGCAATAGTGCCGGTCAAGTGACTTTAGTCCGGTTTGAGCGTGGTCACAAGAGCGCACCCTACTTATGTGAGATCATGGAAAATCCTAATCTTCTCAAAATTTTTCACTATGCCCGCTTTGATGTGGGGATGTTGCGCTATCACCTAGACATTAAAACCCAAGCTGTTTTCTGTACCAAGATTGCCAGTAAATTGGTGCGTACTTACAGCCCACGCCATGGTCTCAAAGAAGTTGTAGCCGAATTAACGGGTAACGAACTCGATAAATCAGCACAGAGTTCGGACTGGGGTGCAGTTGCGCAGCTGACTGAGACCCAACTACGCTATGCCAGTAATGATGTACGTTATTTGATCCCAGCCCATACCAAACTTGAGGCTATGCTCGTACGTGAAGAGAGGCTCGCCCTCGCCCAAGCCTGTTTTCGTCATCTCGATACGCTAGTCACCCTTGATCTGCTGGGTTATGACGATGTGTTTAGCCATTAGAGCGTAGCTGAAGCGAGGAGCCGAGCTGTTTGCCAGAGCGTCACAATCAGGCTTTCTATGGTGGTGGGCAGTACGGCTAAGAAGACACCATCTTGGCCTTCGGCTTCACCACTGAGCCAAGTCCCACCGAGGGTGAGTTCGACGGCTTCCTCATCGACTAGACATATTGGTAGCTTTTTGCCGAGGGCTGCTACGCCTACTAAACCTGCTGGTAGGAGCAATGTTGCCACGCCTTTTTGGATATGCAAGGCTTGCCCGAGACGCACCGCTAAGACAGCCCGTTGGGCAACCACTTTTTCGAGGGGTTTAGCCAAGCGCGTAACGGTAATGGTTTCGGCAGCATAAACAATTTTGAGCATGACAGGAGCCTCAATTTAGGATAGGAGTCGGGTTAACCCAGAACTGATCGGCAAAAGCTAGCACCGGATCTAAGGGTGATATGGGTTAGTGAGACAAGGTCAGCCGCGCTTCGTCGAGTGTGCGGTTGCCTTTAACTTGATTACACCGTTGGCAAGCCGTGACTAATTTTTTCCAAATGTGGACGCCGCGCCGATTGACAGAGGGGATTTTCCATAAGTGTTCTACCTGAGTGAGGGTGAGCCGAATATATTGCGGGACATAAATCTGACGGGTCACCGAAGTCAGTACCCAGCCTTGAGGCTGTTGCCCATAATCTAGGTGTGCTTTACCTGTTATTGGCAAGACCAAGGCGCGGCGCAAATTAATCCGGCCCATGGGCAAATAATTGGGCGAAAAAACCATCACCGATCGCGTCGTTAAGTCTTGCATGACAGCCACTCCTTGGCAACAGCAAATTGATCAATAAAACAAAACCCCCGCCTTTGGAAAAGGCGGGGGTTCAAGTATCCTGAGGACTATCTTGAATTACTGATCGGTGTCATATACACCCCCCGCATCCTTCCTAGCTATGTCAATCTCATGCTTATTAAGGCAATCTAAATACACAAACTGCGGATACATAAAACTCTCGAACAACCGTGTTGAGCGCGGCTGCCAAGTCAGAGTTACAGATCGTAGGGATGTGGTCACGGCGGATGAACCTGTTTTTTTACACTGCTGATATACTACAATACATAATACGCACTTGTCCAATGCTTTCAGGAATATCCTATGCTGTTGACCGCCGCTAGCTCGCGTAACCTTGCCGACAAAACTCCGACAACTGACATGGAGGTAACCAGCATCCGTCTAGAGCGCGAACTTAAAGAAAAACTCAAAGAACTCGCCCAAGGTCAAGGCTACCAAGCCTTAATCCGCGATATTCTTTGGGAGTATATCCAACATCGTTCTTCACCACAAATTTCGCGTTATAACGCCACAGATATCTGTGCTAGTTTTCAGGCTATCGCCCAACAAGAATACCGTTGCGTCCTAACGGGAAAATTACTCTTACCCCAAGAATCAATTCTTCTAGGGCTGACTACTAGAGGTGAGTTAGTCCCATTGAGCATAGACAGTATGACCAAACAGTAAAATCCTCTCGAGGCCTAGGCCTACGCATCAAGCGCGGGCTTCCACATCAAGAGAATCCGTACTTTGAGCTTTACGTCCGCAGATACAGGTCATCGTCTTTTGGACTCGCTGTACCAGTTTCACGTTCCAAGTTCCCTGGGCATGGGCGGGTATTACCTACCAAGATCACGATGG